>JAFYDK010000110.1 GCA_017544805.1 Bacteroidales bacterium
CCGTTTCTAACCCGTTGTTTTCCGTATTTTAATCGAACCAGTTGGAATTGAAACACGTTAGCGGGATATTGGCGAAATATTGATACATTATTTTAATCGAACCAGTTGGAATTGAAACCTCATAATAACGAGGAGCATAACCAAAAGTTTGAGAATTTTAATCGAACCAGTTGGAATTGAAACGAGTTTTCCGAGTATCGGACAATTTTTTTTCCGAATTTTAATCGAACCAGTTGGAATTGAAACATAATAAATTTTATTTTTGGATTTTTCATGCTCTATTTTAATCGAACCAGTTGGAATTGAAACGCAACTTGAAAGCGATTATAACATAAAAGATATAAATTTTAATCGAACCAGTTGGAATTGAAACGTGTAAGTGTCATCTACATACGTTCTTTTTTCTAAATTTTAATCGAACCAGTTGGAATTGAAACCAAACAGCGTAAAAATTTAAGCTCTAACGCAGATAATTTTAATCGATCCAGTTGGAATTGAAACAGGTTTTGTTTGCGCTCTTCTTTGGCGCGTTTTGATTTTAATCGAACCAGTTGGAATTGAAACGTTATAATAGCGGACTGAACGGGGTTAAGTTCTATTGATTTTAATCGAACCAGTTGGAATTGAAACCAATTTTGCGAAGTCCTTTTTCAACTGCTTCGACTTGATTTTAATCGAACCAGTGGAATTGAAACAAAGAGAAATCTTAGAGAATTATCCGGATTTTTTAATCGAACCAGTTGGAATTGAAACCATTATTTTGTACTTTCTTGGTCAAAATACTTTAGATTTTAATCGAACCAGTTGGAATTGAAACTTTTCGGAGGGCCTAATAAAAAGCCCGTTCTTGTCGATTTTAATCGTCCCATAGTGTAATGAAACCAATTTAAAAACCATATAGAAAAAAACGAAGCGGCATACCATGAGTTTTTATTATTGTAATGCCATAATACGGTACGCCACTATTATCTAACTTCTAAAACTATTTCACCAAGTCCACCACTATTGACATAGGACGAAATGGATTCCTGCCTCTTTCGTCGTTGTCGGGAGTGCGTTGAACAAATCCTTTGGAATAGTCAATCTTTTTGACTACGGGGGTGCCGTCAGTGTCATAGTAATGGTAAAATTCGTATTTCAAAAAATTAGTCTTTTTTATTAACGCCAATGTCGATTCATACGTCGGAAACCATAAGTGTCCTCCACCGCATACGACACCGTTTTCGTAATATCCTCCACCGTCAGGGTCAAAAATGATGTTGCCGTCCTTGTCTTTGAGACAACGTGTGTTGTAAATATCAAAACGGTAGTCGGGGATTGAAAGTCTAAAGTAACCGCCGGGTTTGAGAATTCTGTATATTTCGTTGATTGCTGATGGTAGCATATCGTATTCGATGTGTTCAAATACGTCTTCCGCTTGATATGCGTCAATGGAATTATCTGGCAGCGGGTATGCTTTGTTTACATCGTGAAGTATAGTCTGATAGTTGGCTCGTTTTATCGACAATCCTACAAGACCTTTTATCCTATATTCTTTCCTGAAGGGAATGTCGCCCGCATATAAAAATATGAAGTCCCTTTGTTTAATTTTTTCAAACGTTAACTTGTTGAATACGTTGATGTAACGCAGTTTTGAAATTATTTGTGTGAGTTTGCTCATTGCGTTCTTTTTTTGCAAAAGTAGTTACTATTGAACAATTGTGCAATTTTTTTTTAAAATTTTGTCAAAATGTATGTTTTTGCGCCTTTTTTAAACAAAAAAATCGTTGACATACAATTAAAGTATATCAACGATATGAAACATCTTTGTGTACTTATTATTATTCTTCAGCAATAATATCACAATCTTTATAACATTCTGCTTCTTTGAATTGTTCTACGAGATTTTGAGGTACGTAAATTCTGCGTTTTTTATCTTCCGCATTGATATCCCACCAATCTTTTTTAAAGTTTAATTCGCAAAAAATTGGAAGATGCAGTTCTGTATAATTAGAATTCATATTATCATCATAATAAATAACGCTGTGATAAAGAAATGCATCTTTTGAAATTTCTTTTATTTGAGAGTTTTTTGCAAACTTAATAATGTTAGGGTTAGAATTATAACCGAAAAGTGAATCTCCTGTTATCTTTTTTAAACTTGCAGGTAATTCTACTATTTTATTATCACCAAGACCTCTCAATGCTGCGTCACCTAATTCTTCTACATTTGGCGGCATTGAAGCCAATTTAAACCTAAAAGAACAATCTGTAAATACTGTATCACCGATTATTTTGATGGATTCTGGTAAATTCATTTCTTCTAATAAATAGCATCCCCAAAAAGCACCGGATCCAATTTTCGTGAGTTTACTATTTTTAGCAAAAGTAACATCTTTCAGATAATCATTATATCTATGAGTATACGGATATTCTTCTCCTATATAGCTTTGATAAGTTTTTGTTGTTTCCAGATAGAAAGCCTTAACGGGAATTTCGGTTACGTGAGCCAAAACATGAACTCTTTGTGCATATTTAGCATCTTTAAACGCTTTGAAAGTATTATCAGCCAAAACTGCAACATTAGTATTTACAAATGCTGTCGGATCTATTTCGATATTGTTTTCCGAGATGTTAACACTATCCAAATCAGAGCAATTTTCAAAGGCAGATGCACCGATTTTAATTGTTGCTTCGGTACTATTCTTTGAAATTTTTGAATCGAATGTTACATTTTTCAAACCGATACAATCTTTGAATGCTGCTTTTTTAATTTCAGAAATTGTAGTGGGCAAAATTACTTCTGTTAAGTTTTTAACATCTTTGAAAGCCTCTTCCGGAATACTTGAAATTTCAACTTTTGAAAGGTTCAAAGCGACATCAACGTTTTCGTTTTTAATCAACGCTTGTGCAACGAATTTGAAATCTTCATCGGTAATTTTTTCATCCAATGTCAATTCCACCGGAGAGCCGTCGGTTGTTTTTTCAGCTAACGCTTTTATACTTTCTGAAATTTCCGTAGTTTTAGGATCGTCTTGAGCAGCAGTGTTGTCGTCAGTTTTTCCCGGTGTTACGGAATTCTGATCATTTTTAACGTTTTCCGTTTTTTCTGGAGTTTCATCATCTTTGGAACAACTAAAAAAAGTCGTTGTTGAAACTAATATTGCCGCAGACAAAAAGGCAATATGAAATTTTGATTTGTTCATAATTATAAAATGATTTTGTTAAAAAAATATGCTAACAATACAACGCTAAGAAGAAAATGAAAATTGTGAATTAAAAGTATTATTTTCCCACTTTGTGCTAAAAACTTTTCAATTAGTGTAAAATTTCAGAGATGACTTTTTCAACTTCAGAAAAGTCTTTCATTGTAAATTTTTCGTTTTGAAGTATTGAGTCAGCGGAAAGCCTTGCTATAAATTCTATTTTGGTGTTGCGGGCGGCATCTCTGTCTGTTGTCGCATCACCGATGAACAACGCCTCCGAGGTCTTGACTTTGTACTTCTCTAAAATTTTTTTTATGTGATCTTCTTTTTTGTCGGGAGAGCCTAAAACTTCTGTGAAATATTTTGAAAGTCCTTTTTTGTTAACAATCCTAATCATTTCATCTTGCGGCGTTCCTGACGATACAAAAAACTTAACTTTGCCTTGATATTTTTTCAAAAAATCTTCAACGCCTTTTGTCAGAGGTGCTTTAACAACCAAATCCTCAACCATTGACGTAAAATTTTTACACATTTCTTCGTGTTCGGATTGCGTTATCTCTCTGTTTAAAAGCATTTTGTGAAGTATCGGAAAAAGTTTAACCCTTGAAACACCTCCGTGAAGAAGATGATAATCAAGGGCTTTTTGCGCTATTTCCTTTCCGAAACGT
The DNA here is from genome assembly GCA_017544805.1 of Bacteroidales bacterium. Lineage (GTDB taxonomy): Bacteria > Bacteroidota > Bacteroidia > Bacteroidales > UBA3824 > UBA3824. The sequence continues at coordinate 3,854 of JAFYDK010000110.1, forward strand.
ATATATGAATTATAATAAGCTGCATTTTTAATTTCGCAACTCTCACAAATTACTCCGTCAAAATCCAAAAAAATTATTTTAAACATTTTTTTTATTTTTATTCTTTTAAACGTCTGATACTGATAATGTTATCTCCGGTATTGAGTGCGTGAACACAATCCATGCCGTCGGTTACTGTTGCTATAACCGATGAGGTTCCGTCCAAAACTGTTTTCGATGTTAACATTATAAACCATTGTGTTGCAACCGAATTATTTAATGCTGTTGTAATAAGAGCGACAGTGCCTTCGTCAAAAACTCTTTCTGTTAATTCTGTTGGTAACATTACCGATTCGTTTTCGTCATAACCTGTTATCGAACCTCTGTTTTCCAAAAACGTCGTTGAAATATTCGTAAAACACGAATTGTCAAAATATTTTTCATCAACGAGTCTTAAAAAGTTTGCTACTGCAACGGGTGCATTGTTAATATCGGTTTTTAATGTTATTTCACCTTTTTGCGTGGAGATAATAATTTTTTCGCCCGGATTAATACTTCGGATATAATCCCAATCCGGCGAATCTATTGCCGAGGCTTGAATCGGTTTTATTGTTTGACCGTTAACTTTTTTAACAGCATCTACAAGCACCGTGTAAGTGTCGGCATCTCTGGGTAAAATACAATTGCTGACAGCCTGATTCAAGAAAAATGTATTCATGTAATATTCTGAAATCTCGCTGTGAGAGGCAATAGCTTGTGCTGCTAATGCAACCATTTGAGTATTACCGTTTTGAATCGCTTTCTTGAAAATCAGTGCGAAATCTTCATTTAAATTTTCACCTTTGAGAGTCATTTGACGTTTTGAATATTTTTCAAATTCAGGTGAATCGTACATTGCAATAAGAGTTTTCAGACCTTCCGTTCTTAACATCTCATTTTCAGCATAAAACGTCTGATTTTCAACAAAACCGTAACTTGATACATCGCTTTCAAGACATCTTAACAGCGAGGCTTTTTCGTAAATGTTTTGAGCAACCTCGAAACCTGATTTTATGCTTGCTGAAATACTTTTTTTATTGTTGGAATATTTTAATGCTGCGCCGAGCAGATAAGTTCTTGTCTGCCAGCCCGGTACCTCGCGTGAAAGTTCCAAATAAAGACTGCTGTCCGCTTTAATGCCTTTGTTGAAAAGGTATTTAGCAGCATACGATGAAATTTTTTCGTCAAAAAACTTCAGCTTCTCCAAAATTAAATCTTTGCAATCTTGATACGGATAGTTTTCGAGAGCATTAATTGCATTTAGGACTATGCGGTAATCCGTTTTTTCGTCTTGAATTTTCTCTTTCAAAAATTCTAACGACCTTGCATTATGACATTTTCCTAATGCTAATGTAATGTTTTCTTTTATGCAGTTGAGTGTTGTGTTGTTATAAGTTTTGATAAACTCGTCTGTATAAAGTGAAAATTCGGAATTACAAATTGCAAAATATTCTGATGCAACGGCACGTATTTTTTCGTGTAACGTTGTGTCGCAAAGTATGTTAATTGCTTTTTCTGTGGTGTTAATAGAATATAATCCGCGTTTAGCAAGATGACATAATCCTTTTATTTGACCAGAAATCAAATCTGTTTCGGAATGAGGAATTTTGCCTGAGCCGATGGTTTTCAAAGATTTTTCATCGCCGCATTTGCCCAATGCCACAAGGATTTCGCCTCTTACAGTGTTGTTTTGTTCTTTGTCAATATAATCTGTTAAATATTTTTGACCGGCTATATGTCCTATTTGTCCGATAGAAAAAACTGCCGCCTGTCTTACTAAAGGGTCAGAATCTGAAAGCAAAGAGGCAGCCGCAACGGTTGCCATGCTGTCTTTCATTGTCCCGACAGCCAAAACAGCCGCTTTACGGTATTGAGGCATTGAATTAGAAAAAAATTTTATGAGTTCAGCTGTGTTTCCTTCACATCTGAAATCATAAATTTGCCTTAGGGTTGCATCATTATATATGTTAGTGCGCCCGTCATTATTCTCAGTTTCTGTAGCCTGTCCTCCGCAACTTTCTGACAGAAATATTACAATCAGAAACCCTAACAGGTTCATTATTAATGGTTTCATATTATTATGAGCTTTCATATAAGAATATCTTTATCCCCTAATAACAATAAGCGTTCCAAAAAGAAATTTTTTTCTTTAGTTTTTTCTTTGGAAAAATTTCTTTCGTTGAAACTTTTTCATAATTTTGTCGTATATTAACATATAAAAAGAGAATGGATAAACAAGCAATTTTAGCAGAAACCGTCAGAGTGTTGTCTCAGATAACACCGACGGAAAAACGTATGAAAACCGAAGGCGGAAAACAGCCTTCAATTATTGTTATTGAAAGAATTATCGACTTATTAAAGCAGATAATTTTTCCCGGATATTTCGGAGCTGAAATCAAAAGTAAGGAGAGCCGTTTTTATCATGTCGGCGCGAGTATTGAGGCTTTGGAAAAAGATTTGAGAGAGCAGATCTGTTTGAGTTTCAAGAGTTTCAAAGATGAGGTTGTCTGCGAGGAAGACTCTGACAAAATAGCATTGGAGTTTATAAATCAAATTCCGGAAATTAAGAGAGTTCTTTATACTGATATTGAGGCTATGTCGGTTGCAGACCCTGCGGTTACGGCATACGGAGAGATAATATTTTGTTATCCGATAATTCAAGTTATGTTGAATTACAGAGTGGCGCACGCATTGTTGAAGCTTGGCGTACCGGTTTTGCCGAGGATTATGACCGAAATGGCGCATTCCAAAACGGGTATTGACATTCACCCGGGGGCGCAGATAGGAGAGTATTTTTCTATTGACCACGGTACCGGCGTTGTTATCGGTGAGACTTGTATAATCGGAAATCATGTAACATTGTATCAAGGAGTTACCCTTGGTGCGAAGAAATTTACTTATAATGAACACGGTGTTCCTGTTAATACTCCCCGACATCCGATATTGGAGGATAACGTTACGGTTTATTCCAATTCATCTATTTTGGGACGTATAACGATAGGACATGACACTGTTGTCGGCGGTAACATTTGGCTTACCGAGAGTGTTAAACCTTATTCGAAGATCGTTCAGCAGAGAGCGATGTCCGAAACATTATTTACTGACGGAGCAGGAATATGATAAAAAAACTATCTTTAACATTATTATTAGTTGTTTTATGCTTATGTGTTTTTGCGAAGGCACGAATCGGAATGTTGGTAGCCGTAGAGCAGGAAACAATTTTTGAAAAATATGGGAAACCCGCTAAAGAGGATTGTTTCGGAGGTTTCAATATTTATTGTTATAATTTCAAGAAATACTCTATTTACGTTGTTAAAAGTGGTGTAGGGGAACTTGCGGCGGCCTCGGCAGTTCAGATTTTGATTGACAAATATAATGTTGAGGCGGTTATTAACTTTGGTGTAGCAGGAGGATTAACGCCGGATATGCGTTTGTCGAAAGTTTGTATTGTAGAGAAGGTTGTGCATTATGACTTTGATTTATCATCAGTGGACCCGGTTAAGAAATGTCAGTATCCTGGTTATGATGATATTTATATTAATACAGATTCAAAGTTATTGACAGAGGCGCATAATATATTTCCTGATTTGAGGCTTGTTACGTGTGCCTCGGCAGACAAATTTGTTTCATCGGAGGCGAAATCGTCATTAAGTGAGGAGTTTTCGGCGCAGATATGTGAAATGGAAGCGGCAGGAGTATTGCTGACATGTATCCGCAACAAAGTTCCGTGTTTAATAATCAAAGCGATTTCAGACGGTTTAACCGGAGGAGGCGAGGAGTATTATATGGAATTGAAGAAAAGTGCCTCGTTTTGTTTTGATGTTACAAACGAAATTATAAAGAAAATATATTTGGTAAAATGATTTTTTATTGATTTTTGGGGACTTTCCCACTCTGGTAAAATCGATAAAAATTGATTTTAGGGGACTTTACCAGTCTGGTAAAGTCGATAAAAATTGATTTTTGGGGACTTTCCCACTCTGGTAAAATCGATAAAAATTGATTTTTGACGATTTTCCCACTCTGGTAAAATCGATAAAAATTGATTTTTGTGGACTTTCCCACTCTGGTAAAGTCGATAAAAATTGATTTTTGGGGACTTTCCCACTCTGGTAAAGTCGATAAAAATTGATTTTTGGGGACTTTCCCACTCTGGTAAAATCGATAAAAATTGATTTTTGGGGACTTTCCCACTCTGGTAAAATCGATAAAAATTGATTTTTGGGGACTTTCCCACTCTGGTAAAGTCGATAAA
>JAFYDK010000012.1 GCA_017544805.1 Bacteroidales bacterium
AAGAAAAAGAAAAAAAAGAAAAAAAACAATCAAAACGGTCAAAACGGTCAAAATAACCAGAACGGTCAAAACAATCAAAACGGTCAAAACAAACAGCCGCAACAGCAGAATAATTCTCAGCCTCAGCCCAAAAAGCAGAAGCAAAAGAATAATAACCGTCCGCCTCAAAACGGAAACGAACATCAACAACAAAACGAAAACAACAAGCAAAATTAATGAGCATTAACGAAGTAACCGAAAAAGTCAGAAAATTCTTAATCGAAGAATTTGAGATTGAAGAGGATAAAATTTTTCCTGATGCCAATCTGAAATCCGATATAGGTATTGATAGTTTGGATTTTGCGGACATTGCAGTCTTTATAGAAGACATTTTCGGTTACGGACTTAATACCGACGAACTCCGCAAAATCGGAACATTCAAAGAGTTTTGTGAATTTATACATTCAAAAGTAAATTAAATGGCAAACACGGCTTCTGACAAATGGAAAGGAGTAACGGGAGGGGGAAATTTCGGACAAAAATCCTTGATTTTCCTCTTTAAACATTGCTCGGTAAGGGTCGGATATTTTTTCATGTATTTTGCTATACCGTTTTATATGCTTTTCGGTAAGAAATCCAGAAAAGCCATAATGCACTATTTTAAAAAAGTTTTCGGCTTTGGAAAATGGAAATCTTTTATCAATACTTGGAAAACTTACAATACTTTTGGGAAGGTTCTAATGGACAGATTTTCAATATTTTCAGGTCAGAAACCTAAATTTAAAATCCAAGAAGAGGGCAACGAACATTTTTGGGATTTGGTAAAGAAAGACAAAGGGTTTATGCTTGCGGGCTCCCACACCGGAAATTTTGAAATCTGCGGTTACTTGTTAAAACAAAACTACAAAAAGAATTACGCTTTAGTTTTCGGTGGTGAGGGACAAAATCTTCAAAAGCAAAGATTCAAACAATTCAGTGAAAACAATGTCGAAATGCTTGCCGTTCAAGACGATATGTCGCATCTTTTTGCTATGAATCAAGCACTTGAAGAAGGAAATATTATCACGATGCCGGCAGACAGAAACCTCGGCAGCACAAAAAACGTAAAATGCAAATTCGGCAACGCTGAAGCAAATTTTCCTTTAGGACCGTTTTCAATCGCTGTTATTAGGGATGTGCCTGTTTTAGCGGTTTTTGTTTTCAGAGAAAAAACTTACAAATACAAACTTATAGTCAAGGAATTAACATTAAACGACTTAGAAAAAGAATTACCGACTAAGAAAAAAGCAGAAATTTTAGCTCAAAAATTCGTCAAAGAATTGGAATGTCAAATAAAAAAATATCCGAATCAATGGTTTAATTTTTTTGAATTTTTCGATTAGTTTTTTTACATTTGCTCATGTTATTGCTAATTTTTTTATAAGACATGAACAACATGGAGCTAAAAATCAAGGATTTTTTTAATCCGCTTGCAGAGGGAATTGTTTCAAACAAAAAAAAATTTCATAATATACTGATAGACGGTGTCAAAAGGTTTGCCGATACGCTGGCGAAAACCACTGACTATGGGGTATATATTTTTGACTATTCCAAACGGGAATTAATTTACATTTCCGATAATATTGCGCAATGGTGTGGTATTTCATTGAAGGAGATAAAACGTAAAGGTTATGATTTTTATCTTGAATACATCGGTGAAAAAGATTTAAAAATGCTGTTAGAAATCAACAACGCAGCATTAGATTTTTACAAACAATTACCTGAAAACGAACGTATTACATATAGCGTTTCATACGATTTTCATTTCGGGAATTTTATGATTAAACAACATTTCTCACCCATTGTTATAGAAAACGGCGAAATATTGTTAGCAGCTTGCATTGTATCGGAATCGTCAAGCAAAAATTCAGGAAATATTATTATGGATTCTACAATAAGCAAATACAGATATGAATATTCCTTAGATAAAAAAAATGGATACCAAAAAAGAAAATCAAACTCACAGAAAGAGAAAAAAAAATAATCCGTTTTTCTGCCCAAGGCTTTACTTGCTCTCAAATCGCAGAAAAACTATTAACGAGTTATGACTGCATAAAATCACAGAAAAAGAGACTTTTTCGCAAACTCAATGTCCGCTCTATAACAGAAGCCATAATTTTTACGAAAAATAATCACTTATTATAAAAAAACTACCCCAAAAGTGGCGAAAAATCTGCATTTGAGGTATTGCAAGTATGTTATTTATAAAATAAATTTGCAATGTGAATTCACAGAAGAAACTTTTATATTATTAAAAAAATAAAAACAATGAAAAAAAATTTTTTAAACATTATTAAATACGCATCAAGTCTTCGTTTGATAATAAAATTCATGAGTATTGTACTAATGCTATGCCTGAATTCGGGCATAGCATTTGCTCAACTCGAATTTTCAAATTGGATTGGCGGGGAAAATACAATTATTCATATTAACATGGATGGCACTACCGAACTCAAAACATATAACGGTATCGCCAGCAATGATACCCATAATGATTCAAAAGAACAACTTATATCAACAAAAGAGGGTAAACCAATATTAAAAATCAGTAATAAAAATGCAAAATTCGATGGTCATGGTATGAATAATATTGTTTCCATCACAACTCTTAATGGAGAAGAGTTATTTCCGGAGCTTCACACAAGAGCCTATTCTTTACTTCCATTTATATTGAAAAGTCCTGACAATAAATATGTCTATGTGATATATAGTAGTTATTCATTAAGTTATAAAGGATTAGAAGAGTATTATAAAACTCAAATAAGATGCTTTTGCAAGAATAATTCTGATGAAACAGACAAAGGTAAAGATTTTTTATTAAATGAATTTGAAGGTTTTTTTCACCAAAACGCAAACGAAATATATCCTTTTTTTTGTGGATTTTCTCATACTGACAACAAAAGCGTATGGATAATATCAGAAATAAAAGGTATTGATAGTGTAGCAACAATAAAAATATCTGGGGATAAAATTACAGAAAAAAAAAGTCATATCTTCATTTAGAAGCTGATGAATCTTTAACATCACAGGGAATTACCACAACAAAACCCATAGATAATGGAATCATATATAAGTATTTAGGAAGTAACAAAGAGGTGTTAGCATTGTCTTTCGATCAAGACAAAGGAATATTTACAGAAAAAAAGAGATATAAATTACCTGCCAATACTGCATGGATTCAAGTTACTGCCTCTGGAGATTTTTTATATTATATCACCGGTGAAAAACTCTCAAGCAGAAAGAATATTAGTACATTAAATCGAATAAGTATAAATGACTTAGAAAACGGAATATACGACAATATTTTAAAAATAAATGTCGGGGATATTATAAATGCAATGACTATCGGCATAGACGGCAACATTTACATCAAGAACACTGAAAAACTTTACGCAGTCTATGATTCGGAAAGCGATAACCCGCAGCTTGAACTATTATATGACGGAAATAATATAGCAGATTTCTGCGTACGCTTTCCCAATTATTTATATCCGTTTGAATTATTTGCCGCAGAAACTGACTGTAATAAGATTGTTGATTTTACTTTTCAGGACAAAAAAAATGAAATTAAAGCATACGAATGGAATTTTGGTGACGGCAATACTTCTGAAGAAAAATCTCCAAAACATCTTTACCAAGAAGCAGGAGTATACAAAGTTTCACTCAAAGTAACACTCAATAACGGGTACAAAAAAACTATTCCGTCAAGAAAAATAGCGATTTCAAAAGGACCAAGAGCTCCAAGCATAAAGGAATCTGAATAAAAAAAATCATATAAAACGGATTGTTTTTACGGTTTTTTGCATTATCTTTGCCGCCGGATTTCATTTGTTTTTTATAGGTGAAATATGGCGGCAGATTTTATCTGCAAGTTTTTTTTTAAAATATCATAGTAGCACACGAAATGGAAGAATTAATCACAGAACTCAAAAAAGAAATCATTAAGACGTTGAATCTTGAAGAGATAAAAGTAGAAGACATAAAAAACGACGAGCCGCTTTTCGGTTCGGGTTTGGGATTAGACTCTATTGACGCATTGGAACTTATCGTAATGATGGAAAAGAAATACGGTATCAAATTGAAAGACGTTTCCCAAGGCAAAAAGATTTTCACCTCCGTTAATACAATGGCAGAATACGTAAAAAACAACAGACAGAAATAATTTTTTTTGCACACATTTTTAAGAAAAATGTTGAAACTTTTAGCATTATCACTTTTTCAGTGCGCATTATCGGCATTAGGGCAGGTTTTTCTAAAAATAGCAATGTCAAAAGCCGTAAAATTTGAATTCACGTGGACTGTAATTAAATCGTATTTAACAAATTGGAATCTCCTTTACAGCGGTTTGTGTATGTTAGGAGCGATGTTTACGTGGTTTTATATTTTAAGACATTTTGAATTTTCGGCGGCTTATCCGCTGACAAGTTTCAGTTACGTTTTAGGCGTTTTTGCGGCAATGTGGTTTTTCGGCGAAACAGTATCCCCGTCACGGTGGTTAGGTTTGGTGTTAATAGTTTCAGGAACGTTTCTTTTGTTAAAATAAAAAATGGAAAAAAGCACTGCCCGGATATTCAAAGAAATGAAAATATGCGTTGTTATTCCGACATACAACAATGCTAAATTTTTGCGTGCCGTATTGGACAGTGTCTTATCGGAGGTTGAAGACCTCATCGTTGTAAACGATTCAAGTCCTGATGAAACTGACGAAATTTTATTATCTTATAATCAAAGGATTACCTATTTAAAACATTCCAAAAACTTAGGCAAAGGCAAAGCCCTGATAACGGGTTTTAAAGAAGCCCAAAGGCTCGGATTCGATTATGCCGTAACCATGGACTCAGACTCTCAACACAAGGCATCGGATTTAAGGAGTTTTGCTTTGGAAATTTCCTCTCACCCAGGCTCACTGATTGTCGGTGAAAGGGATTTAGAGGGCAAACTATCTCAAGCCTCAGGCTTTGCTAACAAGTTTTCAAACTTTTGGTTTAGAGTCCACACCCTGAAAAAATTGAAAGACACACAAACGGGTTACAGACTTTACCCGATGAAACCGATAGCGGATTTCAAAATTTTTTCCTCGAAATACGAGACAGAATTGGAAATGTTAGTAAGGGCGGCTTGGCGCGGTGTTGAAATACGCGGCATTAAAATCGACGTATACTATCCGCCTTCAGGCGAAAGGGTTTCGAGTTTTCGCCCGGGACGCGACTTTATGAGAATCAGCGTTTTGAATACGGTTTTCACATTCGTGGCCTTTTTGTACGGCTATCCGTCGATGTTAATACATTTTTTAATCAGAAAATTCAAAAAACAATGTTAGCCTCTTGGTTTGTTAAAATATACGTTTTTTTCTCCAAGCGCAAGGCATTGCTTTTTGCAGTGATGTCTGCCTTTATAATATTTTCCGTTTTTTTAACGTTAAAACTTGATTTTAAGGAAGATATAGCGGATTTTTTACCTTCAGGCGAAAAATATTCAGAGGTAAAAAACATTGTTTCAACTGCCTCCGGCAATTCCAAAATATTCATTTTTTTTCAATCCGCAGACTCCTCTGATTATGAAAACCGCACGATTGAATGTATGGATTTTTTTGCAGAAAAACTATTAAAAGGCAAAGATTCTTTACTTTTCAAAGATTTATCCTACAAATTCGACGATAAAAACATAAGCGAAACAAGCGATTTTATTTTAGAAAACATTCCGTACTTTTTAAGTCAAAAGGATTATCTGCACATTGACTCCTCTCTTAACGAAAACCGCATAAAAACGGCAATGGAAGTTGATAAAAAGATTTTGCAATCGCCTGCGCCTCAATATGTTAAAAACGTAATCAGAAAAGATCCCTTCGGATTGTTTTTGAATGAAATCTCGGAATTAAAAAATTTAAAACCCTCAAATGAATATTCCTACATCAACGGGCATATTTTTGAAAGTAAAAAAAGCCGCGGCATAATATTTTTCAATTCGCCCGCCTCAATGAGCGAAAGCAATATTAATTCGCAAATAATCAACAAATTAACGCTCAACATTTTAGAAACCGAGAAGGAATTCCCCGATATTAAAATTTCACTTTTCGGAGCTCCGGTCATAGCCGTTTGCAATTCGAGCCAAATAAAAAAAGACACGCTCTTAACAACAATTGCATCTGTGGTTTTAATAGCGTTAATTCTTTGGTTTTCAATCCGAAGCATCAAAAATTTGCTTTTAATGTCGCTGACACTAATTTTCGGCTTTTTGATTTCGGGAGCCGTTACGTTTTTGGTTTTCGGAAAAGTTTCATTGATTTCGCTCGGAATTTCAGCCGTTTTTACAGGAATAGCTGCAAACTACCCTTTGCATTACATAACGCACCTTTATCACACAAAAAACACCTTAACAAACTTAAAAGAAATAACCTCGCCCCTTGTTGTGGGCAATTTAACAACCGTTGCGGCATTTTTTTCATTGATGTTTTCGGATTCGGGTGCGCTTTCGGATTTAGGTTTTATGGGCGGAATATTGCTGCTTGCAAGTATAATTTTCACTCTCGTCTTTTTGCCGCATTTAGTTGAAAAAAAGGAAATAAAAAAAAACGATACAAACTCTAAATTCAACTTTTTCAATGTATTACAAAAGAAAACAGTTGTAATTCCGATTTTGTGCTTAACACCTGTTGCTGTCTTTTTCTCACTCAAAACCGAGTTTGATTCCGACCTTCACAACATAAATTTTATGACTGAAGATTTAAAAGCCGAAGCTAAACATACATTTTCGTTAATTAACTCTGACACAACAATTTGTGTTTACGTAACGGCTAAAACCCAAGATTTTCAAAAGACATTGGAATTAACCGAAAAAATAAACGAAATCTCCGAAAGTTTGAAAAAAGAAAATTTAATCAGCAGTATTTCAGGAATTTCCAAATATATTCCTTCAAATAGCAAACAACTTGAAAATCTAACACTTTGGAACAATTATCTAAAACAAAACAAAAAGTTTATAACCGATAATTTAGAGAAATACACTAAAGAGAACAATCTCAAAATGCAGTATTTTTTGCCGTTTAAAGAAATTCTCGAAAAGGAATACGGTGTTAAAAATCCTGATTTTTTCACGCCCGTAGTTAAGACTGGACTGAAAAACTACATTCAAAGCGATTCGTCGCAAACCTCAACCGTAACCATTTTAAAACTAAAACCCTCAGATTCTGAAAAAGTTATAAACCGTTTCAAAAACCTTGACGAAGGAATTTACGCTTTTGACGAAAGACTTTTGTCGCAAAGCCTTACTAACGCCTTAAACGAAGATTTCAATTACGTTTTGTTTGCCGCCGGAATTATCGTTTTCGTGTTTTTAGCGGTATCGTTTCATAGTACGGAATTGTGTTTAATAGCGTTTATACCACTTACAATCAGTTGGTTTTGGATTTTAGGATTGATGTACGCCGTTGATATTAAATTCAATATCGTAAACATTATTTTAGCAACGTTTATTTTCGGACAAGGCGATGATTATGCAATTTTCATAACGGAAGGATTGATTTATGAATTTTCTTACGGGAAAAAAGTATTGAACTCTTTCAAAAAATCAGTCGTAATCTCCTCAGTGATAATGTTTGTCGGAATAGGCTCTTTGATTTTGGCGAAACACCCCGCTATGAGTTCGCTCGGTGGTGTCGTAATTATAGGAATGTTTTCAGTGGTAATGGCATCACTGATTTTTCCACCGCTGATTTTCAAAATGTTAGCCTATCAAAACGGCAAAAAACGTTTTCATCCGCACACCATAAAAGATATTTTGATGACCGGAATATATTTCATCGGTTTTGTCGGAGCGTGTACAATTCTGTTTATCAGCTCACTAAAACTAAAATTAAGGAATTTCAAATCCATGGAAGACAAAATCCGCCTTCATAAAGTTCTAAAAAAACTATCAAGGGCAGTAAAATGGATTCCCGGAACAAAATTCATTATCGACAATCCCGAAAACGAAGACTTCCAAAAGCCGGCTATCATAATCGCTAATCATTCGTCGATTTTTGACGTTTTGTGTTTGATGTACATAAGCGACAAAATACTTTTTGTTACTAACGACACTCAGCAGAAAAACCTTCTTTACGGACATATACTTAAATCCGCCGATTTTCTTCCCGCCTCTGACGGTTATGACAAATTAGCGGAAAAATTCTCGCCTTATATTCAAAACGGTTTTTCTGTCGTAGTTTTTCCTGAGGGCACAAGAAGTACCGACATGAAAATTCACAGATTTCATCAAGGCGCATTTTATTTGGCTAAATATTTCAATCTTGACATTTTGCCGGTAATAATCCACGGTGCAGGACGTACAATGTCCAAAAATGATTTTTTATTATCACCGTCAAAGATAACGCTTTCCATTCAAAAACGCATAAGCCCTGATAATGAAATGATTTCGGATACCGTTTTGGAGACTACAAGAAACATAAGACATTACATGGTAGACCTTTATGAAAAAATTGCAGAAAAATGCGAAGATATGGATTTCGTTAAAAATATTATCAAAAGCAATTTTCTATACAAAGGTTACGATGCGGCAAAATCTTTGAAAAAAAGCTTTAACAAAAATCTGCAACTCTTTGAAAATAAAAACAATATCCCGAAAGTATGTTTTATTAATTCGGGTTACGGTGAGTTACCTTTACTTTACAGTCTTCTTAACAAGAAAACCTCCGTTAAGGCGTATGAAGACGACTTAGAAAAAATTCTTTTCAGCGAAAACTGCGTTGATAAACCTCAAAATCTGAAATATTACCCCAAAAAGGAGTTTTCTAAAGATGAAGATTTCGATTTAATATTTGTTATCGACCAAGATATTGAAGGTTTAAAAAACGCTGTTAAAATCTAAAAAAACATGGTAAAAACTTTTCTTATGATTTTATTTTCCTTTCTAAT
>JAFYDK010000111.1 GCA_017544805.1 Bacteroidales bacterium
GTTTATGTCTTCTGTTACTTTAATTTTTTGAGTACCATCTTCGTTCACTTCAGCACCATTGCTCCAACTTGCGAGATGGAACCCCTCGGCTGGGGTGGCTTTGATTGTTACCTCTGTGCCGGGGTTGACGGTGTAGGTACCATCCTCATTGGCAGTGATGCCAGAGCCCCCTGTTCCGCCAAAGACAAAAGTTATACTCTGGATGTCATATACTCTATTATGTAGGGTTATGCTCTCGGCATCGCCAGTCCATGTTAATTTGTAAATTTTATGACCATATGATTCTTGATCTGTAGGTTCTTTCGTCCATCCGTCTATATCGTCGCTATAAGTACAGAAAATCTCAATCTTCGTGAAGTTGCCCAACGTAGACGTGAAGGTATTATCTCCATAGTCATAAAAAGTATTATCAACATGAGCATCATCATTGCTCGATGTTAGCATTACATCATCCTGAGAATAGGAACCTTTACCACTTTTATCCATATTCTTCCATATTACCTCGTTGCCAAGACCTTCAACTTCCACCTTACCCCAATCTTCTTTATTGCTCCTCACGGTGAGGGTAACTGGGGCTAAAATTTCGTAATCCACGCTTGCCGTCTGCCCTTCGATAGTAATCTTAGCGGTGTATTGCCCCGCAGACGTTGGGGCGGTAGACGTTTCATTGCCTTTATCTCTGTTGACATACTTAATGTCAGCAGCATCAACAGCAAGCTCAGTAGCACTATTAAACTCTTCGAGCCCCGTAAGTGTCGCATTGGCGTTCTTCGCCGTGCCGCTGACGGTCATTTCGGGAGCTACTATTGTCAGCGACACCTTATTATCTGTCAGCGAGCAATTCTCCACGCTACATGTAGCCGTTATTGTAGAGCCACTTGCGGAGTAGGAGAAGTTGTGGGTGTGGGCTACTGGGAACTGCACCTTCTTGAAGGTAGAAAGCTTTTGACCTTCAGTGCTGACTTTGATGTTAGTCAAACCCTCAGTGCCTTCCTTATTCGTCCAGCCCGTACCGGGGATGGAGTTCATTACATTGCAATCATCAACTATCGCTTGATCATTACCGATAACAGTAACATTGCCGCCATCGACATACATTTGAGAATTGTAGGAGTAAATTCCATATTTATTCCCTATTACGGTAACATTGCCACCATCGACATACATTTGAGATTTGTAGGAGTAAATTCCAGAATAATTCCCTATTGCGGTAACATTGCCACCATTGACATACATTTGAGATTTGTAGGAGTAAATTCCGTCATCCTCCCCCGTGAATGTGATATCACCGCCGTTAACAGTTAAAATAGAATAATCTATATAGATAGCATCCTTTCCCTCCATCATAACCTTTCCACCATTAAACGTTATGTTGGAATTTTTGCCATATAAGGCGATATAATTAGGTGCTTTGACATTCAATTCGCCCATATCCTTTCCCGTACTCTGAGCATATATTGTGAAATTAGCCTCATTATTATGTATAGCGGCATAAGAACTAGCGTCCTCAGAAATATCAACATTTACGTTCAATTTTGCGCCATCGCATAGTATGAGGTTCACATTGCCATTTAATTTGATTTGGTTATCGATGGTCACGTTGTCCTTCACCACGTACCAACCATCAGTCCAAGTTGTCGTGCTCGAGGTAACTACGGTGTAACTCTTGCAAGCGTCGTCGCCCGTCTTCTCTACAAGCTTCTTCTCTGTGTCGTTCCAATCCATGTAGGAGATGGGCTCTGGGGCTGTCACCTTGACATATTTTGCGGAAGGGTTGCCTGAAACCTCAGCCCAACTACCGCTGCCGTCGCTTTGATAGACTATGCCAGAGGAAACTGTTGACGAACTGAAAGCTCCGTCATATGAGCCGTCGGCGCCTGTTGCTAATAACATACCACTCTTAACTATGATGTTGCAATAATAGAGTGCTGGTGCGTCGGTGCCCCAATTACCACCATCTCCACCAGTAGCATTCACAATTCCGCCGTCAACAATAACGTTAGATCCCGTAGCATTATACCAATTTGTCCATGTGCCATAAATGCCAGAACCACCCATACCACTGCCATCTCCTGTTTTTTTGCCGCCAATGGCATTAACAACCGTAGCATTTTCTACTATAAGCGTACCACTAAGGTAAATGGCCTTTCCTCCATTATTGTCTCCATCAACACCGATTACCGTCAGTGTCCCGCCTCCTGTGATATGCAGCGTACAATTGCCTCCTATGGTGATAGTACCCATAACCGTCAGTGACACGCCTTTGGGGATAGTCAGCGTCGCATCACTCGAAACAGTAATGTCACCAGTATGCGCAACATCTTCGAGAATCGTTAGCGTGCTGCCGTCTACCCATGCTGCGAGAGCATCGGTAAGGCTCGTATATTCTGTGGTAGCGTCTCCAATGGTTACACTGGCAACGTTGATGTCCGATTTGTCTTCCAGATCTTGTGCTGTCAATTCTCGATAAATATAACCATTATCCGCTTTCGCCATAATATTCAAACCTAGCATCAGCCCCAGCACCATAGTGAGGCTGAGCAAAAAATAGAAAATGTGTTTATTCATAATAATTTGATTTTTATGTATTTAATTTCTTGTATATGTATAAAAACGCACTAAGGCGATACCTTCTCGCATAGAGAAAGCATCGCCAGCTATGGCGGTGTAAATACAATTAGTTTAACCTTTCTTGTTCGGGGGGGGGTGATTATCAGCGAGTTACGAAAGTTTGAGTATTGTTCGTTCATAGGCTTGTATAGTTATTTCGTATTTTTTTGCGTTATTTGTGCATTTGTTTCCTACAATAGGAAATACGCAAAGTTATACGAAAATTTTTGAAAAAAATAATTTTTTTTTCAAAAAAAATTATTAACCAAATTTTCAGTACTTTAAGTTACAAAAATATCCCGTATTTTTCAAATTTTTCCATAAAAAAAGCGGAAGATTTTTTCTTCCGCTTTTTTCTTATGATTTTTTTTTTATTACAATTTGAATTCGTGAGAAGGAGTGTTCAATGTTCTTGAAATTTCCTTTTCTTCATACGATTCGATGATGTCGCCCACTTGCATATCATTGAATTTTGCAATATTAAGACCACATTCCTGTCCTGAGGTAACCTCTTTTGCATCGTCTTTGAAACGTTTGAGAGATTCCAATTCGCCGGTATGAATAACGATACCATCGCGGATAACCCTGCATTTGTTGTTTCTAAAGATTTTACCTTCTTTGACGATACAACCAGCAATCGTGCCGACTTTAGAGATTCTGAAAAGTTGCTGAACTTCTGCCGTACCGGTAATTTCTTCTTTTACCTCCGGTGAGAGCATACCTTCCATTGCTTTCTTAATATCATCAATAGCATCGTAAATAATAGAATACAATTTGATGTCAATTTGTTCTTTTTCTGCGAGTTTCTTTGCACCTGATGATGGACGTACTTGGAAACCGATGATTACGGCATTCGATGCACTTGCAAGCAAAACATCGCTTTCAGAAATTTGACCTACGGCTTTTTGAATTACTTTTACTTGAATTTCTTCAGTAGAAAGTCCTTCCAACGAATCTTGCAAAGCCTCGATTGTACCTTGAACATCACCTTTGATGATAATGTTGAGTTCTTGGAACGAGCCGATTGCAATTCTTCGTCCGATTTCTTCCAAGGTTAAGTGTTTCTGTGTTCTGTGTCCGATTTCTCTTTCCAACAGACCGCGTTTTGTAGCTTTTTCTCTTGCTGTTCTTTCATCGGGCATTACTTTGAATTTATCACCGGCCGAGGGCGCTCCGTCAAGACCTAAAATCAATGCAGGCTCTGAAGGTTTAGCCTCTTTGATTTTTTTACCTCTTTCGTTGAACATAGCTTTGATTTTACCCGAATGACTTCCGGCACAAATTACGTCGCCTGTTCTTAAAATACCTGTTTCAACGATTACCGTTGCCACATAACCGCGTCCTTTGTCCAAAGAGGCTTCGATGATGCTGCCGGTAGAACGTTTTTTGTAATTAGCCTTGAGTTCCAACATTTCAGCTTCCAAAAGTATACGTTCCAAAAGTTTATCAACGTTTAGACCTTTTTTAGCTGAAATATCAACTGAACCGTATTTACCGCCCCATTCTTCGATGAGGAGGTTTTTGTTGGCAAGAGCTTCTTTAATTTTTTCGGGATTAGCACCCGGCTTGTCTATTTTGTTTATAGCAAATATAATCGGTACTCCGGCGGCTTGTGCGTGCGAAATAGCCTCTTCGGTTTGAGGCATTATGCTGTCATCGGCTGCAATTACGATAACTGCAATATCCGTAATTTTAGCACCGCGCGCTCTCATTGCCGTGAAAGCTTCATGACCCGGCGTATCAAGGAACGTAATGTGTTTACCGTCAGACATTTCAACATTGTAAGCACCGATGTGCTGTGTTATACCGCCTGCTTCACCGGCGATAACGTTGGTTTTTCTGATATAGTCCAAAAGTGATGTCTTACCGTGGTCAACGTGTCCCATGATAGTAACAATCGGCGGTCTTGGTTGCATATCTTCGGGTTTGTCTTCCTCTTCTTCGCTGTCATCTTCTTCCTCCATGTCAACGAAATTAACGTCAAAACCGAATTCTGAGGCAACTACGGATATGATTTCCGCATCAAGTCTTTGATTTATACTGATTGCTGTGCCTAAGTCGAAACAAGTAGCAATAATCTGATTAACATGAACGTCCATAAGAGTTGCAAGTTCGTTTGCCGTAACAAATTCCGTTACTTTCAACGTCTTTTTCTCACGCTCTTCCGTCAGTTTTACTTCTTCCTCCTTAGCACGCATTTCTTCGCGTCTTTCTTTTCTGCGGATAGAGGATTTGGTTTTGCCTTTTCCGCTTTGAATCTTGGCGAAAGTTTCTTTAACCTGCTTGTTTACATCTTCTTCTGTAATTTCAGGAGCTTGGAAACGACGGTCTTTGTCTTTATGACGACCTTGTTTTCCTCCGTCTTTTTGTCCGCCTTTTTTGTCGCTGCGGTCAAAATTCTTATCGCTATTTTTACGGTCTTTGCTTTTAGATTCTTTGTCGCTTTTATCCCTGTCCTTATCTTTGTCTTTATCTTTGTTTTTGTTGTCTTTGCGACGTGATTTATCTTTTCCGCCCTCTACAAGAGTTTCTTTAGCGTTGATGTCAACGCGCTCTTTTTCGATGCGTTTGCGTTTACGCTTGCTGCGTTTGCCTTTTTTAGGCTCATCGAGAGGCAATTCCATTTTGCCTATAACGGTAAGTCCGGCAAGTTTAGCCGTAGACGGATTGAAGATTTCAACATCTTCTTTCTCAACGTTTTTCTCTACTTCAGTGGTAGAAACGTTGGAGGCAACATTGTCGTTTACGCTGCTTTTATCTTTTTCGACTGCGGGCGTATTGACAACTGTTGTTTGGAGCGGCTTTTTCTCCGACGGTTTGTCGTTTTTGGGTTGAGCATTAGCGTTGTTAGGCTGCGGAGCTTGATTTTGCTCGCGGTCTCTTTGACGCTGTTCTCTTTCCTGTTGTTTCTCGCTCTTTGACTTTTTGTCAGGACGGGTTTTTGTATTAATTGTGTTCAAATCTATTTTGCCCAATACCTTAAAATTGCTCTGCGCATCAGCAGTGTTCTTTTGTTGTTGTTGCTGCTGTTGCTGCTGTTTTTTCTGGTTTTGTTGATTTGTGTTTTTGTTATTCTGCTCCTGTTTCGGTTGATTATTTCCGCCACTCTGAGGCTTGGGATTTCCGTTTTTGCCTGATTGCTCCAAATCAATTTTACCTAACACTTTTACTTCCTTTTTTTCATTTGGAACTTGATTTGTGTCATTGTTTTTCTCAGCCTGTTTTTTGGCTTTGTTTTCGGCAGAAATGGCTTTTTTGCGTTCTTTTTCCTTTTCAGCCTCTTTTTCCATCTGTTTCTTCAGTATAATATCAGAGCTGAATTCTTTTACGAGCATTTCATACTGTTTCATGGAAATTCTGTGATTAGGGTTGTTTTCTACGCTCTGACCCTTTTTTTGGAGAAAATCCACGATAGTCGAAACTCCTACATTCAGTTCTTTCGCTACTTTATTAAGTCTAATTTCTTTATTATTGTTCTCTTGTTCCATTATGGAAAATTAAAGTTATTATTCGGCGTTAACTAATATTGTATTGCAGCAACGGAATTTTTTCATCCCTTTTTTTACTGAGTTTTTCTTTCTTAAAGAAAAAAGTTTGCAATACTATTCGAATTCGGCTTTAAGAATGTTTACAACATCCTCGATTGTCTCTTCTTCCAAGTCAGTACGTCTTACGAGTTCGTCTTTAGGAATGTTGAGAACGTCTTTTGCCGTATCACAACCGATGCCTTTGAGAGCATCGATTATCCAACCTTCAATTTCGTCAGAGAACTCCTGAAGGTCTACATCTTCTTCGCCTTCTTCAATGTCCCTGAACACTTCAATGTCATAACCGGTTAATTGTCCTGCGAGTTTGATATTAGAACCGTTTCTGCCGATTGCCTTTGAAACTTCTTCCGGTGCTAAATATACTTCTGCTTTTTTAGCTGCCTCGTTTACTTTAATATCGTTGATAACGGCAGGACTTAGGGTGCGTTGTATGAATAACTGACTATTGTTGCTGTAATTGATTACGTCAATGTTTTCGTTTCTGAGTTCGCGTACAATGCCGTGAATTCTAGA
This sequence comes from Bacteroidales bacterium, assembly GCA_017544805.1. Classification (GTDB taxonomy): domain Bacteria; phylum Bacteroidota; class Bacteroidia; order Bacteroidales; family UBA3824; genus UBA3824. Next base: position 6,672 of record JAFYDK010000111.1, read on the forward strand.
ACCTTTCATACCAACACATGCACCTACAGGGTCAATTCTTTCGTCGTAACTTTCAACAGCTACTTTTGCTCTTTCGCCCGGGATACGGACAATTTTTTTGATGGTGATAAGACCGTCAAAAATTTCGGGTACTTCCAATTCAAACAATCTTTCGAGGAAAGCCGGAGCAGTTCTTGAAAGTGTGATAGAAGGAGTTCCGTTTTTCATTTCCACGGTGTTGATAACGGCCCTGAGGTTATCTCCTTTGTGGAAGAAATCGCTCGGTATCTGTTCTTGTTTGGGCAATGAGAGTTCGTTGCCTTCGTCGTCAAGAATGAGTATTTCTTTTTTCCAAACCTGATAAACTTCGCCTGCCACGATTTCACCGATACGGTTTTTGTATTTTTCGTAGAGTTTTTCTTTCTCTAATTCGAGAATTTTGGCAGTCAAGTTTTGCCTAAGGGTAAGAATAGCACGACGACCGAAGTCTTTGAATTTTACCTCGTCGGTAACCTCTTCATCGATTTCGTAATCTTCCTCTATGGCTTTGGCATCCGAAATAGAGATTTCAAGATTCGGGTCTTGAACATCGCCGTCTTCTACGACAACGCGGTTTCTCCATATTTCGAGGTCGCCCTTGTCAATATTTATAATAATGTCGAAGTTTTCGTCCGTGCCGAATTTTTTGGTAAGTATATTTCTGAATACTTCCTCAATCACGCGCATCATTGTGGCGCGGTCAATGTTCTTTTGTTCTTTGAACTCGGCAAAAGATTCTATCAGATTATTGATTTCCATATTTCCGCCTAAAATAAAATGTTATTTAAACGTAATTTTTAATTTTGTTGTTTTTATTACGGAAAATTCCAAAGTTTCTTTTTCCAAAATTTTAACTTTTTTTCCGTTCTGTTTTTCGGTGCGAGAAGTTTCTATTTCAACACCGTTTTCGTTAGCCGCGATTATCCGGCCTTTCTTTTTTTGTCCGCTGACAGTTACAATATCGACTTCCTTTCCGATGTTTTTGATGTATTGTCTTAAAACCTTAAACGGTTCGGAAAGACCCGGAGATGAAACCTCCAAGTCAAAATCTTCTTTGTCCCTATCTAAATTTTCTTCAAGTATTCTGCTGATTTCGCCGCATTGATCAATTGTGATTCCTTGGTCTGTATCGGCTGAAATCGAAATTTCATTATTTGGAGAAACTTTTACTTCTGTCAAAAAGTATCCGCTTAACTGAGGCAGCGTTTCAAAAAGTTCCCGTATTAGTTCTTTCGAAATCATTTTTTGCGTTTAAACTGTCAGTTGAATAAAAGAGGGGACTATCGAGTCCCCTCTTTATAGTTGCGTGGCAAAAGTACAAACTTTTGTTTAATATTCCAAATTAATTTTGATTTTTTTTTCAAAACGTTATTTCAAAGTGTTTGGAATTTATGTGATGTTTCTTCAATTCTTTCTTGTAGTTTTCGATGGCTTTCATCTGTTTATCACCGCGCGAATCATCGAAAGAGGATACTTGTTTGGCGTAATCTTCGCTTACGTCAAAGATTTCGAGTGCGTAATAAATCTCCGAAAGACCGTATAATAGATTTATTTTAGCTGAGCGTTGTTTTTTTTCTTTTTCGTTCAATGAATTTATTTCCTCTTTAATAAGTTCGATATACGGTTTGATTTCCTTTATAACATCTTCCTGACCGCCTGTTGCATTCAGATTATGGAAAATAGTTTTTATATTTTCTTTCGATTTTTTATAATCTTTATAAAACTCGTTTTTTTTGTTGTCCAAAAGCCATACGTGGATGTTTTCGTCTTTCGGGTAATAAACATAATCGTTGTTAATACTTTTTTGAGTTTCTGCATAAAAATCATAAATCCGTTTGTTGATTTCTTCCTCGATGATAATATCCTTGTTATCAACAAAAAATTCATGAGCATCGTCTATTGTCCTGAATCCTTTTTCGCTGATATATGTATAAATTGTCGGTTTTTCCAAAATAAAGGCGTTTAGGGCATTTGTATATTCGCTTTTGTTTTGTGGAGTTTCAACCGTTATGTGAATAGGAATTGTATAATCCATCGCCGGAAAGAAAATTCTTTTTACGGTATCTTCGACTTCGTAGGATTTTTGAATTTCCAAATAATCAACCTCAAAATTAATTATCATATAAGGATTTCCCTTGTCGGGTCTCCAACCCAAAGGCGCGTAAAAATTATAAAGATTTTTGAAATCAACGGCATTTTTTATTTGTTTCGGACCGTTGAAATATACTCCGAAAGTTCTGTCTTGAGGTTCAACGTAAAATTCTGGTATGTGTCTTACATTATAATATACTGAAAATTTGTCCGTTGAATATTGCGCAAAAACGCTGACTCTTAGCGTTAATAGAAATAAAATTGAGAAAAATGTTTTCATTTTTTTCTTATTTTGAGGTAAAACTGATATAAAATAAATCAAATTTTCGGTTATGAAAATTGAGAATTTGTTTTTTATTGCAAAGGTAAGAGATGTTAATCAGAAAAGCAAATAAAAAAACGAGGGGAATTTTTTTTGTTGTCCAATCCGAATTTTATCATTAACTTTGCATTAATTTTATTAATAAAAACAAAACACTTTTATATTATTATGAAAAAAATTTTTTCGCTCTTATCAGCTGCAATGATGCTTGCAGCTTGTTCTAACAATCCTAAACAGGATTCAAAAGTTACGGTTACAGAACCTATTTTAAAAGAAAAATTCAAAAACAATTTTTTAATCGGTACTGTTTTAGCAGCGGATCAGGCTTTCGGAAGAGATTCTCTGACAATTAACATCGCAAAAAAACATTTCAATGCCCTTACTGCCGAAAATTGCATGAAGCCCGAAATTATTGATAAAGAAAAAGGGAAATATGATTTTTCGGAAGGCGACCTCGTTGTTGATTTCGCCAAAAAAAATAATATGTATATGATAGGTCATGTTTTGATTTGGCACGAACAAAGTCCGAAATGGTTTTGGGTTGATGAGCAAGGCAATCCGTTAAAACCCGAAGTTATGAAACAAAATATGAAAGAGTTTATCACGGCAACCGTTGAACATTACAAAGGCAAGGTTGATGCTTGGGACGTTGTAAACGAGACTTTCAACGATGACGGTACTTTGCGGGAAACGCCTTATTACAAAATTTTGGGTGAAGAATATTTGAAACTTGCTTTTCAGTATGCTCATGAGGCTGACCCTGATGCTAAATTGATTTTCAACGATTATAATGTTTCAAAACCCGAAAAATGTGATGCTATAATCAAGAAAATCAACGAATTAAAATCTCAAGGCTGTCAAATAGATTATGTCGGAATGCAAATGCACTCTACGATGACTTTTCCGACTATTGAACAATTGGAAACCTCTTTGAAAAAATTTGAGGATAATGGTATTAAAGTTCAAATTACGGAATTTGATTTAACGGCTATTCCTTTCCCCGAAGGCAATACTGCTGACATTACTGCAAAAGCTGATTATAAAGATACCTACGACCCTTACCGCAACGGTCTTACAGACTCTGCAAGAAATGCTCTTAACAATCGTTTCAACGATATTTTTGAATGTTTTGTACGTCATTCTGCTAATATAGAGCGTGTTACGGTTTGGGGTATTACAGATAAAGGCTCATGGAGACAGGATTGGCCGATAAAGGGTCGCACCGATTTTCCGACACTTTTTTATTCAGATGGTAAAATGAAAGAATTTTTATGCAAATAGAAAAAATGAAAAGAAAATTTTTAATTTTGTTGTTTTGTGTTTTGAGTTTTAATGTTTTTTACGCACAAAACCCTCAAAAAGATTATATTACTTTTGAAAAAAACGACAACGGTTTTGACATTTCAGAATGTGAATTTGTAGTTTCAGATGATGAATGGGAAGGTGTTAAAATAGCCGTTAGAAATTTAATCGAAGATATAAAAGACGTAACGGATCATTATACTCCGGGCGCCGGGAAAAAAATTATTTTCGGAACGCTTGGCAAATCTTCTGTTATTGATAAAATTGTTAAAAAACAAAAAATTGATGTAAGTTCAATCAAAGGTCAATGGGAAGCGGGCATGATTTATCCGCTGGATGAGAATACGCTTTTGGTTATTGGCTCCGACAAGCGCGGAACGATTTTCGCCGTTTATGACATTAGTCAGTCTATCGGTGTAAGTCCGTGGAAATTTTGGGCTGATGTTCCAACACAAAAGCATGATTATGTGGCTCTCAATGTTAAAAATCCTGTTATTTTCCCAAGTCCGAAAGTTAAATACAGAGGTATTTTCTTGAACGATGAGGCTCCGTGTCTTAGCACTTGGGTTAGTAAAACATTTCCGGATTCAAAATGTCCCTCGGCTGACCCCGCACTTGCAAAAGGCATGAATAGTAATTTTTATGCTGCGGTTTTTGAATTGTTATTACGTCTAAAAGCCAATTTTATGTGGCCTGCAATGTGGGGCAACGCTTTTTATGCCGACGATGCCCTCAACAGCAAAACCGCTGACATGATGGGTATTATAATGGGAACATCTCATCACGAACCAATGGCGCGCAATCATCAAGAGTGGGTACGTTCGCGCAGTACTAACGGAGCATGGGATTATAATACTAATCAGGAAGTTATCGACAAGTTTTTCCGTGAGGGAATTCGTCGTAGCAAGGATAACGAAGACCTTATTACAATCGGTATGCGCGGTGACGGTGATACACCTATGGGCGGACAAGAGGGACACGACGACGAATATGTTATGGCTCTCGAAAAAAACAAAAAACTCATGGAACGTCTTTTTGATAATCAACGTCGCATTATCGCTGAAGAAACCGGCAAACCGGCAGCACAACGTCAGCAGGTTTGGGCATTGTACAAAGAGGTTCAAGACTATTATGACGCAGGGCTTAAAGTTCCTGACGATGTTATAATTTTGATAAGTGATGACAACTGGGGCGATATTCGCCGTGTTCCTGATCAGCAACGCGTTGGCGGTTGGGGAATTTATTACCATGTTGATTACGTGGGCGCACCGCGAAATTCTAAATGGCTCAACGTTACGCAAACTCAACAGATGTTTGAACAACTTTCTTTGGCATACGATTTCGGTATCGAGAAACTTTGGATTCTCAATGTCGGCGACCTCAAACCGATGGAATATCCGATTCAGCTTTTCTGCGATATGGCTTACGAACCAAAAACTTACAATTTGCAAAACGTAACCAATCACACAGAAAAGTTTTTTGAAAGTGTTGTCGGAAAAGATTTTGCGAAAGAAGCCACAAGAATTTACAACCGCAATTGTCAGTACATGGCACGTGTAACGCCCGAAATGCTTGATTCTCGCACTTACAATGTTAAGACCGGCGAATTTAAGCAAGTCTCTGACGAGTATGCACGTTTGGAATTAGAGGCACTCAGACTTTATTTGCAGCTGCCAGAAGAATATAAAGACGCTTATTATCAGTTGGTTTTGTTTCCCGTTCAAGCAATGGCAAACCTTTACGACATTTATTATGCTCAGGCAATGAACCACTATTGTGCCAACAATAACGATCCTGATGCGAATTTTTGGTCTGACAGGGTTTTAGAATGTTTTAAACGCGATTCTGTGCTTTGTTTGCATTATAACAAAAATATTGCTAACGGCAAATGGGACGGAATGATGATTCAAAAACATATTGGTTACAAGTCTTGGAACGATGCTTTTCCGCACGAGATGTTGCCCGAGACAAAACGTGTTGCAGAAAGTCAAGGCGGTTTTGTTTTTGAACCCGGCAACGGTTTTGTGTCAATGGAGGCAGAACATTTTTATTCTGCGAATGCTGACGGCGAGGTTAAATGGGAAATTTATCCTTACTACGGACGCACACGCAGTGCAGTTGCTTTGACTCCTTATACCGAACCTGTTGGTAATTCGTCGCTGACATACCGTTTCAAATTGCCAGAGGGTTTTGCTGATTCCGTAAAAGTTCACGTCGTTGTGAAATCTACTCTTGACTTCAAAAATGTAGGTGGACATCAATGCGCAATTTCAATTGACTCCGGTGAAGAAAAAACGGTGAATTTCAATGCTGACCTTTTAGACAAGCAACCTTATATGTACACAAGTTTTTATCCGACTATTGCACGCAGAGTTGTAGAAAAGGTTGTAAAATTAAAAGTAGCGGACTCTGATATTCATACACTTACGCTAACGCCAAAACATTCCGGAATTGTCTTTGAAAAAATCGTAATTGATTTCGGAGGCTATCAAGGCGAATATTTGTTCGGCAAAGAGAGCGAGGTAAAGAAAGAAAAATAAAAATTTTGCAATGATTTATATTTTGTATAAATTTGCACATAAAAAATGATTATTAACAAATAACCAAATAATAATAATGAAAAGATATTTGTTTCCTGCCGACTTTATGGCAGACCCTGCCGTACATGTTTTTAACGGCAAAGTATTTGTTTATCCCTCTCATGACTGGGAAGCACACGCCGCAGAAGACGATGACGGCGGACACTTTCAAATGAAAGACTATCACGCTCTCTCCATTGACGGCGACCCGATGACCGGCAAGGTAAACGATCACGGTGTAATCTTCGACGTAAAAGATGTGCCGTGGGCAGAA
>JAFYDK010000112.1 GCA_017544805.1 Bacteroidales bacterium
ACGCCGTTTTCGTCAAAAAAACGTGCGACATGGGCGATGGTTGTTTTCCATTTACGCGCCGCCATTCGCACTATGCGCATCTGCATATAGAGTATTTGAAGTTTTTCGTCCATAAATTAATGTATCGTTTGTGCAAAAATACAATTTTTTTTTTATAAAAAAAACTCTTTTGTATTATGAATGTTATTGCAACTCCGTTATTTTAGTTAATTCTGAATAAAGTACCGTTGTTACAAGTATTTTTAGAGGAATTGCTACGATTATTCCTACAACAGTACTCCACAAAAAAATATTTATTAAATTACATATCAACATACTAAGAAACACAATTTTTAAATTATTCCATACAAGTTTTCGAGATAAATTAAAACTATCAATAAAATTCGTTTTATCTATCATAAAATATGGAACAAACATACTAAAAAATGAAAGAATAGCACACAAAATCGTAGCTAACAAAACCAAGCAAGGATATAATCCGCTATTGAATTGCAACTGTGTATGTATCAATATTCTAAAAATAAACGAACACAAAATATTACCACCATAATATATAAATTCTTCCGAACTTAAAAAACTACCTAAATAGAAATTATTTTTTGAGATATTGTCGTTGTTAAGTATTTGATTTATACAGCATAATCGAATTTTTGCTTTTACAAAAATTGTTGCCCCTACAAAAATCATCATCACAAAACTTAATATGAGAATAAAAATTATAAATGCAACAATAACGAGTTCGCCGCCACCTCCACCATAGTCGATAGGAGTTGTAACCGCATAATACACCACAGCTATAATTATTATCAAAGGCAAAAAATATCCCAAAAATGATATTGGCAATAGTTTCAACCAGTTGGTTTTCAACTGATTCCATACTATGTTAAATATATTTCCTATCATCTTGAATACTTTGTAGTTTTTTTTATAAATGCAAAGGTACAAAAATAAATACAGAAAAAATTCAAAAAAATACTATCATTGCAATTTTTTTATATAATTTTGCGATTCTGAATGTATACAGTAATTTCAATAAACAACTAAAACATCTGCAATCAAAATGAAAAAACTAAACTTTGAACTTATACGAAAAATCGACTACATTTTGGTCTTTGTAGCAGCAATGGTTGCTATTGTAAGTTTTCTCGTATTTTTGATAACATTAATTATCGACAATTTTAATCGAAACCAATACGAAATTGATGAAATGCCTGTTGTGGAATCGTCGGAAACCGAAATAAAACAATATATAGATTTTGAAGAAAAAATCGACGACGTGTTTATTTTCAGCGTAAAGAGTTCCGGCATACGTGCCGACGAAATAATTGTAAGCGGCGACAATATGAAACAATCTTCATCGTTTTCAAATTCGGCGGGCAGATACTATAGCGGTGATGGCATTGTAAATCTGCTGTTTGTGAAAGACGAAAACCATGAGAAACAACTTTTTGATTCCAACGTTTTTATCTACAAATACATCCTGAAAAATACTAACGAATACACAACAACATGTTGCAACGTATACGCCGTTGTTACCAAAGATACCAACAACGACAAAACTCTCAGCAGTAGCGACAATATTTCGCTTTTTATTTCAGAATACGACGGCAGCCAACTCACTGAAATTTCAAAGTCGATAACCTCGTTTAGAATTGTTGACAAAAACCAATTTCTCTACACCGAATACGACGGCAAAAAACTATCGTATTATTCGTTTGACGCCGAGAAAAAAGAAAAGAAACTAATAAAAACCGTAGAACAAGAAATCGACGAAAAATGGATTTTTATGTAAATTTTTAAAACCTAAAAATATGGAAGAATTACAACAAGAAAAGAAATTGAAAAATTTGCCCAAAATCCCCACCGAAATTATAACAATCATTGGGAATTGGTGCGTAATCATTTCTCTAATAATAAGTTATGTACCGATGCACGGTATGTTGCTCAGCAAATATTTTTGGACAATTTGGCTTTTAGGCACAGCACTTTCGGGCGTACAAATTGCGCTGACTAAAAACAAAATTTCAGGCGCAGTTGGATTAGCCGTAACGATTTTTGCGCTGATAAAATATTTGTAAATATTGTTGTCTAAAAAACAAAAAAATAGAGGAAGCCGATTGACTTCCTCTATTTTTTTTGATAAAATTTTACTTTTCGGACAGTAAAAATTTTAATTATTTTTTTTCAAATTTTTCGCCGTTCCATTTGTACCAAACTACTTCTTCTGCCTCATCGGTGTCGCGGACTACTGAAAATTCATCGGCTGCAATTGTGCCGAGGTATCTGCCACCGCTTAAAAAATCATTTGGAAAATATTTGTCAAGCAGAGAAAGTTTGCCGTTTTTGAATTCAAAAAATTTCAAATTTTTGCTTGGACTATCAAGCGATTGCCAATAATCAAGTACAAGCCATGAGCCGTTGTTGTGTTTGTAACAAGACAATGTTTCCGAAAAACCTTCTTCCTCAGCTTCTGTGTTGAAAACAGCAACTGTCGGACTCGTTTCTGTGATACGTTTTAGGTTTTCGATAATCATTTCTGCGGGCACTTCTTTACCATCGTCCACCATTCCGAACGGGTCGTAACTTTTCAGCAAAACGTTCCAAATTTGCATTGCGATATTACACTCGTCGATGTTTTCAGCTGGTTTTTCAGCAGGAGATTCAGCCGGTTTTTCAATTGTTTTTGCGGTATCCTTTATTTCCGTAGGTTTAGTGTTTTCCGTCGCAAGATTTTGATTCTGCTTCTGACTTCCACCACACGAAAACAATGTCAATGCCGAAAGCGATAAAAGTAATAAATGTTTTTTCATGGTATTATAAAACTTTGAATTAATAATTTTTACAAATATAATTACTATGATGATAATTACCAAAAGAAATTAATCCTTCGCTGAAAATCACAACAATAGCTTATTTTTTCTTAAATTCTTTTCCGTTCCAGATGTAAAGTTCATCTTTATTTTTGCAATTATATATAACACCCTTGTCGGAAAAACTATACTGACAATTTCGGATATTCGGTAACGCAAATTCCGTTGGCGTGAGTTTGCCGTTTTCGTAATACCAAAATTTGTTGTCAAAATTTCCGTTCATATTTTTAGCTGACAATACTACTAAATATTTGCTTCCCGCTGGATAAATATAATAATTTCAACAACGAATTAAACTCTAAATCTGCCTTAGTTTTTTGTTTAATTCGTTGTTGCGCATTTTAATAGTACGTGATGGTTCGCTGTTGAAGTTCGTAACGGTTTTCTTCCTTTTGAAATGCACCGTAATCTTGTTTGTTGGAATCCCAAGCAGCGGTTTCTGTTTCAATGGTTGCAAAACGCTCCGTCCAATTGCCTTGTTCATCGCGTTTTAAGATTTGATATGAAGTCTTAATTTTGTAATTTTGACCTTCGGCAGACGAGCGTTCTAAGGTTTGAATCAGTTCGCAGTCCTCGTTGTACGAATACTCATATTCAGCCTCGCTTTCAACACCTTTGGCAACATATTTTTGCACAAGGTTATCACCGTTATAAGTCCAAACCCCTGAAATTTCCATACCGGGAAAATCTTCTATCGGAGAAGACGCCTCGATGATTTTGTCACCCTCACGTTTTTTAACACCGCTAACATTGATTGCCATATCGGTAATATCGCCCGTAAAGTGTCCCTGGGCATCGTATTGCAACGAGAAATAGTCCTCGTAAGGCTCTGAGGAAGGGTTAAGCGGTTTTTGGTCTGCACCGCAATCAGTAATCATGGTCTTAAACGTCTTCACCTTGCCAAAAAGGTTGTGCATCCTCAAATCCTGCGTCAAGAATTGCTCGGTCTTTTTGGACTTAGGTGTGGAAACTTGTTGTGAAGAAGTTTCAGGTGCAACAGTCTGATTTTGTTGCGCTACTCCACCGCCGCAGGAATTCAATATTGCAGCAATAGGAAGAATTAATAAAAGTTTTTTCATAATGATATTTTTTGTGATATTATTTCTTCTCGCAAAAATATAACTAAACTTTCGCAAGTGATTAAAAAGGCAGCGAAAAATTTTGTAAATACACTATAAATCAGTATATTTAAGCGTCAAAAAAATCATTCTGCCGAACAAAATTACAAAAAATTTCAAAGAAATATCAATTTTTTTGTACTTTCATTCTCGAAACGGGTTCTAATGATTGAACATAAAACATTAATACCCATAAACTAAGCCGTATTTCTCGTGAATTTTTTTTAACGAACCGTCAGCCTTCATTTGTGAAATTATCGAATTGATTTTTGTTAAAAGTTCAGTTTTGTTTTTTTGCAACAAGATACCGATTTCGCCATGAGTGAACGGACGGTTTATAAGCGGAGCAGCAAGCCGAGAATCGGTTTCAACATAATATGGTGCTTCGGTGATTTCTGTAATCATCACATCTGCATTGTTTTCTGATATTTGCGATGGAATTTCTTCGTTTTTGTCATAAACAATCAATGTGGCTTGCGGTAAGTTTTCGCGGGCAAATTTTTCGTTTAGACCACCGGGATTTATCATCACACGCACTTCGGGGTGATTTAAGTCGTCAAGAGTTTGATATTTTAAAATATCTTCTTTGCGACAAAGAATTGTTTTTCCGTTACGAAGATAGCCTTCTGACATATCCATTTGAGCCTTTCGCGCATCTGTGATTGTAATACCGCCGATTGCAAAATCAAAAATCGGCGGAGTTGTCAAAACGTCAGCAGTGAGCCTCGGCCATGAAGTCTTAACAAATTGAATGTCTACTCCGAGATTTTCGGCTATTTTTTGCGCCACTTCAATTCCGAATCCCCAATATTCACCCGTGGAAGTCTCAAGGTAACTAAGCGGACGATAATCACCTGTTGTCCCGATAATTACATAGCCCCGCTGACGGATTTTTTCAAGTGAATCGTCAGAAGTAGTATTGCTATGTTCTGAACAAAAAATTAACGTTAAAGCAGCACATATAATAAAAAGTGCGACAATGGATTTTTTCTCAAATATTTTTTTTAGCATTGTTTTCTATTTTGATATAAGTTTAATTTGTCCGCTCTTTTCATAATGACTAAGTTTGATATTATTTCTTTCCGCAAATATACAATATTTTTGAATGTGGAAAAAATAAACTAATTTTGCGCTCGTAAAATTTACAAAAAATGAGCAGAGAGAAAGCAATTTTCAATCGTCAGACATTACTTTTGGGTGACGAGGCGATGAACAACATACAAAACAAAAGTGTCATAATTTTTGGCGTCGGCGGCGTTGGCAGTTGGTGCGCGGAAAGTCTTATTCGTAGCGGTATTAAGCATTTAACGATTGTAGACAGCGATAGAGTGTGTATCACGAATGTCAATCGTCAGTTGCAGGCCACAACCAAAACCGTTGGACTTGTGAAAGTTGAGGTATTAAAAGAGCGTCTTTTGGAAATAAATCCCGATGCCGAAATTAACGCAATTCAGGAGATTTATTCTGCTCAAAACGATTCTATGTTTCATCTCGAGGGATACGATTATATCATTGACGCAATTGATAGTCTTGAACATAAAGTAAATCTGATACTTAGAGCAACTGAATGTAATGGCAAATTGTTTTCAGCAATGGGTGCGGCTCTCAAAATGGACCCCACAAAAGTAGAGGTTTCGGAATTTTGGAAAGTTCAAGGTTGTCCGTTAGCGCGTGCGGTGCGCAATAGGTTTAAACGCAACAAAACATTTCCAAAAAAGAAATTTCTTTGCGTATACTCGCCCGAATTACTTTGTAATAAGGGAAAAGCGTCCACTTGCGGCACAAGTGCGTGTATGTGTCCAAAAGCGATAATCGCTGCCGGTAATCCCGAACTTATCAATCACGAATGGTGCTCGTCGAAAGCGCAAATCAACGGAACAGTGGCGCATATAACGGCAATTTTTGGTTTCACAATTGCAGGATTGGTGATTCAAGATATTGTCTCGGGAGGCTGATAATTAAAAAAATCAATCTATTAAAAATTTTTTTGCAATTTTTCTTTCTTTGAATTAATTTTGCAAAAAATTAATTTTTGAAAAACGATGAGTAAGAAATTTGCAGAATACAAACAGTTTAACCTCTCGGAAATCAACAAGGAAGTCTTGAAAGAGTGGCAGAGGGAACACACGTTTGAACAGAGTCTCAAAATCCGTGAAGGCTCGCCCGCTTTTATTTTCTACGAAGGTCCGCCCTCCGCTAACGGTAAACCCGGAATCCATCACGTTTTGGCGCGTACTATAAAAGATTCAGTTTTAAGATATTTTTCGGCAAAAGGTTATCGTGTTGACCG
>JAFYDK010000013.1 GCA_017544805.1 Bacteroidales bacterium
TTATGAGAAAATTAAAAATAACGATATGTTTTCCGTAATCGGTTCTATTAATGCTTTGGACAAGGGTAGAAATATTGTAATGAAAGACGGCTCTATTATCACGTTAGAACCTTCCGTTAATAATCAAAATTTCCAAAATGTTATATAAAAAGTTTGAAAAACAGCCGATTATGATGGTCGGTATCGGAAGTTTCGAGGAATTGACCGTTGAGGCTTCTGATGGACAAAAACTTCGTTTTTTTATAAACGGAGAGGAGTTGGAGGATTTAAGCGGTAAAAAAAACAAAAGTTTTTACTTGAATGATCATGACGATGATGAAAGTTTTTATTGGGAAATCTCTGATGTTGAAATAGGCAAGGGTTTTCATTGGGACAGAAAAGAAAACCAGCGTTTCAAAGGTGGGTTAATGTTGAAGTATAATGAAGGTAAAATATTAGTAATCAATTATATCCCTATTGAATTGTACTTGCGTTCTGTTATTTCGTCAGAGATGAATGCCGGTTGTTCTATAGAATTGTTGAAAGCTCACGCCGTAATTTCACGCAGTTGGGCTTTGAATCAAATCAACAAAGTTCCTTTAACGCAAAAACCTGTTATAACCGATTCTGAAACAATTACTTGGTATGATAATGGTGTTCATAAACTTTTTGATGTTTGTGCCGATGATCATTGTCAGCGTTATCAGGGCGTAACACGTGCCGTAAATCCTAACGTAAAGGCTGCAATAGAAGAAACTTACGGTGAAATTTTGGTTTATCATAACGAGATTTGCGATACGCGCTTTTCAAAATGTTGCGGTGGGGCAAGCGAACTTTTTGAAACCTGCTGGCAGGACAATCATTACGATTATTTAGAAAAAATTGATGATTTCAGTGAGAATTTTACAGAGGATTTAACCGTTGAAGAAAACGCTGTTAAATTTATAAAATCCTCACCGAGAGCATATTGCAATACATCTGATAAAAAACTTTTATCAAAAATTCTTAACTCTTACGACAACGAATATTCTGATTTTTACCGTTGGAAAGTTTTTTATACTTTTGAGGAATTATCTGAAATCGTAAAAGAAAAATCCGGTGAGGATTATGGTAAAATTTTAGACTTGATTCCGCTTCAAAGGGGAACTTCAGGAAGAATTTTCCGCTTGAAAATCGTCGGCGAAAAAAGAACTAAAATTGTCGGCAAAGAGTTGGAAATAAGACGTTTACTCTCAAAAACGCATCTTTATTCTTCGGCTTTTACTATTGAGAAAAACTCTGATGGGTTCTTTCTTTACGGTGCTGGTTGGGGACACGGTGTAGGACTTTGTCAAATTGGAGCTGCTGTTATGGCGGAGCAGGGGTTCAATTATGTTGATATTTTGAAACATTATTACAAAGGTGCTGAATTATTGAAATGTTATTATGAGGACTAAACCCGTAGCTTGGATTCCGCCGCTGTATTTTGCCGAGGGCTTGCCGTATATGGCGGTGAACATTTTGAGCGTGATTTTTTATAAAGTTATCGGCCTTGATAATGAGATGATTGCCTTTTATACTGGCAGTTTTTATTTGCCATGGCTTATAAAACCGCTTTGGAGTCCGCTGACGGAGATGTTTAAGACCTCAAGGTTTTGGATAATTTTTTGTCAGTTTTTCTTAGGGATAGTCTTCGGACTTGTTGCATATTTCGTGCCGGCGGAAGGAGTGGTAAAGTACAGTTTGATTTTGTTTTGGCTTGCCGCCTTTGCCTCTGCAACGCATGACATTGCCTCTGACGGTTTTTACATTAAGGCGTTGGACAAAGATGCACAAGCTTTTTGGGTCGGAATCAGAAATACTTTTTATAGAATTTCAATGATTTTTTGTCAAGGCGGATTGGTTGTTTTGGCGGGAAATCTTACCGAAAAATATAATGACGGAAAATTTGCTTGGCAGATAGTATTCGCTGTTTTTGCTTTGTTGATGGTTTTGCTTGCTGTTTATCATAGTTTTTTCTTGCCGAAGATTGAGGAAGGAAAAACAATGGAAGCTGGCGAAAAAAACTTTTTTAAACCGTTTGTAACGTTTTTTAAAAAAGATAATATCTGGCTGATAATTAGCTTTTTGCTGCTTTACAGATTGAGCGAGGCACAACTTACTAAAATTGCACCGCTTTTTTTGTTGGATAGTATTGAAAATGGAGGTTTGGGACTTTCACAGAGCGATTTAGGAATTATAAACGGAACGTTTGGACTTATTGCGATGGTAATCGGCGGAATTTCGGGCGGAATCGTAATCTCCAAAAAAAGTCTTGATAAGTCGTTGATACCGATGATTTTAGCTTTGAATTTGCCCGATATTTTTTATCTGTTGATGGCTTGGAGTCAGACGCAGAGTTTTTGGGGCATCTCGTTGATGGTTTTTATTGAACAATTCGGCTACGGATTCGGTTTTACGGCATACACCGTTTTTATGATGCAGGTTGCCAAAGGAGAAAATTCATCGTCGCATTATGCTGTTTGTACGGCGTTTATGGCAGCGGGAATGATGTTGCCGGGTATGGCTGGCGGCTTTTTGCAAAATTTTTTCGGTTATAAAATGTTTTTTGTTTGGGTCTTGGTTTGCGCAATTCCCTCGTTAGTTTCAGCGTTTTACTTAAAACGATTATGGCAGAAGAAAAGACTGAAATAAAAGTAGATAAAAAACCGCAAAAAAAACGCGGTAAATTAAGGCGGTGGATAAAATTTATCGCCATTATTGCCGTGTTAATCAGTCTGTTACAATATGTCTGCTATTATTATGCTTTTCCTCTGTTGAAAGAAACTGTTTGCAAAACCATAAATGTTTCTACTTCAGGACTTTATACAATGAATTTTGACGATTTTAAGATAAATTTTCTTACAAAAAGTCTTGAAGTAGAAAATTTCTCGCTTGTTCCCGATACGGCTGTTTATCTCAAACTTATCGATACTGCCGATTATAACAAAGCCGTTTATAATATTTCCGTCAAAAAACTTCAAGTTAAAAATATAAGTCTGTTTGCTTTTTTGCGTGATAGACTGAGAATCAATAAGATAATTCTTGATAATCCGAGAGTCAGCCTTGCTGCAAAACCTAAAAAAGAGGAAGGCAAAAAAAAGTATGATGCCGTTCATAAGGATTTGTTTCCGATTATAGAACCTTTTCTTAATGCGTTGATTATTAATTCTGTAACGATAACGGACGGATATTTTGACTTTAGCACCAAGGTCAAAAACGATAAAAGTAACATTGAGGTTGCAAAAATAGATTTGAACCTAAAAAAATTCTATCTTGACAAAGAGGCACATCAGAAGAGAGATAAACTGTTTTTTTCACAAGTTATAGAATTAAATACCGAAAATTATAATATTATTTTAGCTGACAACGTTCATACGGTAAAAGCTGCGAAACTTTATATAAATACTTCTGATTCATTGATTTATGCTCAAAATGCTCGTCTTTGTGCTGACGGTAAAAATTGTCAAAATACTCTTGCAAACAAATTTAATGTCTTGCTTGACAGCATCAAAATAACAGGTGCGGATTTGAGTGCGGCGTATTTTCAGAAAAATGTTAATTTAAAGACGGTTAAGATTTTTAATCCCGGTATTGAATTTTTGAAAGGCGGCGTTGTTAACAAAAAGACCCAAAAGTTTGAACAATTTTCTTCCGATTGGTTTCCTTTGATAAAGGGAATGTTGAAATCGGTTTCTGCCGATAGTTTGAAAGTCGAAAACGCAAATCTTAAAATCGCTAAATCTTCTAAACCGCAAAAACCTGTCTATAAGGCAGATAATATTAATATACGTCTTGACGGCTTTTTGTTGGATTCTATGGCTTTTTCTAACAAGGAAAAAATTTTGTATTCAAAGGGTATTGAAATAAAACTTGCTGATTTTCAGATGGTTTTGCCGGATAATAGACACAAATTGTTTTCTGGTGAGGTGCTTGTTAGTACCATTGATAAAACTCTTAAAGCCAAAAAGATAGTTATTCGTCCGACTTACAAAACCAATGATTCTACGGCAAAGGAAATCAACATAAAAGTTCCGAGTGTGGAAATCATTGATTTTGATTTGATTAAGGGTTATAATCAAAAAAATTACGAAATGGGGATGGTGAAAGTTTCTTTGCCCGATATTGAAACCAAAAGTTTTATCGATACCGCTAAAACACCTGACAAAAGCAATCACCGTTTAATTGATGTTTTGTCTGATGAATTTTTTAAGATGTTGAAAATAAGAACTTTACTTATTAACAAAGGAAATATTAACATCACTTCAAAGGCAAGTATTAAGCAGGATAGTCTGACACTTTCGGGTAAACTTTCACTTAATATCAGCAATTTTATTATCAACAGAAAAACTCTTTCTGACGGGGGATTGCCTTTTATTACGACTAATGTTAATTTCAATATTCGTGACGCAGTGATGAAACTGCCGAAAAATTTTCATACCATGCGTTGCGCTGAGTTTTCTCTTAACTCTAAGAAAGACAAAGTGTTAATCGAAAAATTCTCGTTTAAGTACGATTCCGATACCATGCTTTTGTCTACGATGAAACGGTTGAAGAAAAGCTCTTCGCTTGATATTTCAATCGAAAAAGCTGAGTTCAATAAGTTTCAACTTTTGGATTTGTTTTTCAAACAAGAAATCAATTTGGAAAAACTTTTGGTACTAAAACCAAAATTTTATATCACCGTTTATCCTCAGTTAGCCGCCTTAAAAGAGGAAAGAAAACTTCTTGAAGATACGCTTCAAGAGGTTAGGGATAGTCTGCAAGATTCTGTTTATCAATTATATACTGTTTTTGATAAGATTTTGGCGGATATGTTACCAAAAAGCATAAAATTTATTAAGACTGATACGCTTTTTTGTGATTCAAGTATTTTGAGTTTTGACTTTAGGGATACAACAAACGGCGTTATTGCTTCTACGTCTTCGGATTTTAGGTTTTTGGCTGAGGGCTTTTATTTTAACCGCGATAGTTTTTCTAACGAAGAAAATTTTATGCTTGCCCAAAATTATGGTTTGGACATCAATAATTTTGAATTTTTGATGCCCGACAGAGCGCATTTAGTCAGAACATCTAATATAAATGTTTCAACCAAAGATAGTTGCATTAAAATAAAATCCGTTATGATTTCGGAGCGTCCGCACAGAAGATTTCCCGTTAAAAACGTTATGAATCTTTATTTGCCCGAAGTTGTAATTGATAAAATAGATTTCAAAACTTTCGGAAAAACGGGAATTTTGCCTGCCGGAAGTTTGTTTTTTGACAAAGCTGCTTTTATCCTCGCTAAAAATATTGATTTTAAGGAGGACAGTCTTAAAATGCCGCCGAAAACAGTTAGAAAGAAGAATATTCCTTTCAAAGGCGTTGCTTTTGATGAGGTTAGAAGCGAAAAATCGGGCTTTGCTTTTTATCGCGGAGGACTCAAAGATATGTTTAAAACTGAGGTTGCGAAGATGAATTTCGATATTAAACTCGAAAATTTCTCCCTTGACAGTGCTAATTTGAACAAAAATGGTTATGTCATGGATTTTGATAATCCGTTTCTTGATGTCAATAATTTTAGGTTTACGCTCAAGGATTCGTCCCAGATTTTGGTTGATAATGTTAGGGAAATATCTGACAGTCTGAAAGTTAGAGGCTTTTTCTGGGGGTTCCCCGATAATCCTAAAAGGACTAAAGTAATAGGTCCTGAAATTCTTTTGACCGATGTAAAATATCCCGATTTGATTTTTTCAAAAAAGATAATCGGTCGGTTTTTGGATATTAAAAGTCCGAGAATTGAGATTTTTCCTGGTAACAAGAAAACAGGTCTTGATAATGTTTTGTATAAAATGTTTAATACTATTGATTTTCAGGTTGATACCGTTACCTCGGATAATGTTTCGATGGATATAAATTTGCGCAACGGCAAACCGAAAGTCGAATTAAGAAACATGGATTTGAACATTTCAGAACTTAATACACAAAAATACCGTAGCCGTGATATTCCCGGCAAAACGGTTTTGGCAGGTATTACTGACCATACTTTTTACATGAAAGACAGCATTTTCCGTCTGAATTTCCCGCGTGCCGTTTTGGAGCCGAACAAAAAAACGGTTCAAATAAAAAGTATGGATTTCCGTCCGTATACCAACCGTTATGATTTTTGTAAGGCGTTTGATGTTTCCCGCACCGCAACTTATATTTCTTGCGAAAATGCTTTAGCGAAAAATTTCGATTGGAAAACCGCAATCGAACACAAAACCCTCAACATGGATTCGCTTTATCTTAATAAACTTTCGTTTACAGCTTATATGGACAATTCTAAACCTAACGGCACGGAAATTCAGCCGACACTTCTTCAGTGGTTGGACAGAATACCGTTTTTTATTAACGTTAAGACTTCCAAAATTACGGATTCTTATCTTGGAATTGAGCAGTTGAATCCGCTTGGTGCAGTGCCGGGAATTTTGACTTTCAATAATTTAAGCGGTTATATTTATGATCTTTCAAACGATCCGATGCAGATAGGAATAGATGATACATTAACTTTTTCGATGAAGGCGAAACTGATGAATGTTTCTGATATTTCCGGTTCGTTTCGTTATCCGAGAAATTCGCCCGTTGAGGAGTTTTATTGTAAAATCAAGGCAGATACCGTTTATTTGCCGTATCTTAATCCGTTTTTGGAAAATGCTTTGTTTGCTAAAATCAACGATGGAATGTTGTACGGTGCTGACATCTCGTTCCGCTCCGACAACAAATCCTCCAAAGGCGTTACGAGGTTTGTTTACAGCGATTTGAAATTTGTTATCAACAAGGCTGACAGCGTTAAAGAGAAAAAACGCGGTCTTTTGTCGTTGATTGCAAATATTTTTGTTAAAAAGAAAAATACTAAAAAGCGCGGCTATATTTATGCCGAACCCGATTATACGAGAGGTTTTTCGTCATATTGGGTAAAATCCATATTATCAGGCGTTAAGGCAACTTTTGGCTTTGAATCAAAAGAGCAAAAGGACGAAAGAAAACTCACAGAAAAAGTCCGTGATGCCATCACGCGCGGTAAGCAGAGAAAGAAACTTGAAAAAATTAATCAGGAATAAATTATGAAATATTTTTTTATCGGTATTGCCGGTGCCGGCATGAGTGCCGTTGCACAGTATTTAAAAGGTAAAGGTTCTTCAATTTCGGGTTCTGACCGTTTGTTTATGACCTCTAACGGGGATTCTATTAAACAAAAACTCGAAAATCTTGATATAAAATGTTATCCGCAAGGCTCTGCCGTTATTGACAAAGACACTGATTTTGTGGTAGTTTCAACGGCGATTGAGGATACCGTTCCCGAATATGAATTTGCAAAGGAAAATTCTATCAAGGTAATTCACCGTTCTGACCTTTTGGCTCAGATATGTGATGAAAATTTTACGATAGCGGTTTCCGGCACTTCGGGCAAATCGACTGTTACGGCAATGATTTTTGATATTTTGTCAAAGTGTCAAAAAGAGCCTTCTTTAATAACGGGTGCGGGGCTTATCTCGTTGCAAAACAAGGGTTTAATCGGAAACGCATACGTCGGAAAATCAAATATTTTGGTAATTGAGGTTGATGAATCGGACGGCACAATCGTAAAATACTCTCCTCAAATCGGTCTTATTCTCAATATTGACAAAGACCACAAAGAGATTTCAGAGTTGATACCGCTTTTTGAAACTTTTAAGAGCCATGTCAAAAAGCAATTAATTGTTAATCTTGATAACAAACTTTCAAGGCAGCTTGGCGGGGGCGGTTCGGATTTTTCGTGCTTGGATTCTTCGGCTGAAAATTATGCTGAAAATTTTTCACAAAGTATTTCGGGAATAGTTTTTTATTCTGATAATCAGGAATTTACGCTCAATTTGCTTGGAAAGCACAACATGGAAAATGCTTTGGCTGCGATTTCTGTTGCGAGGATTTTTAACATTTCTGACAAAGAAATTTCCAAAGCTTTGTCTACTTATGAGGGCATTTATCGGCGCGGCAGAATTATTTATAATAATGACGGAGTTTTGGTAATTGACGATTTTGCGCACAATCCAGCTAAAATATCGGCGGCCGTTTCTTCAGCTCAAGCGATAGGAGAGAGGGTGTTGGCATGGTTTCAGCCTCACGGGTTCAAACCGTCAAAACTTATGAAAGACGAATTGATTGAAAAACTTTCAAAACTTTTACGCAAAGATGACGTTATGATATTTTCAAAGATTTTTTATGCCGGCGGTACGGCTGACAAAACTATAAGTGCTCAAGAGTTTGCTCTAGGTTTAACACAAAACGGTAAAAACTCATTGTACATTCAAGAGCGGGAGGATTTGCTTGAATATTTAAAAGAAAATGTCAGAAAAGGTGATGTCGTTTTGCTTATGGGTGCCCGTGATACCTCGTTAGGCGATTTTGCTGAGGAGGTCAAAAATGCGGTTGCTAATCGTTAAATGGGAAAAAAATAACGGCGAAAGATTTTTTTTAGTCTTTCGCCGTTATTTTTGTGGATAAGAAATTATTTCTTTGTGAGTGCTACGGTTTCACCGCTCGGTAAGTTCAAATCCAACTTAGTGGTGCTTGTTAATTTACCGCTGTATGATTTATTGTCATCGCCGTTGCCGGAAAACGCACCCGTTGATTCATTGTAATCGTAATTTTCGATTTTGACTGTGATTTTTGTAGGACCGTCAGTATTTTTTGACAAACTTTTTGACTCGTAATATGTTATCGTCATATTTGTTTTGGAAGTAACTTGAAGTGTTACTGCTTGGGAATTTTTGTCATTACCCGTCCACGTAGAGGAGGCAAAACCATCTGCCGTTAAAAATTTTGCTCCGTCATCGTCGTTGTGTTTCTTGCATGCGCTGCTGAGGACGAAAACCGTCAGCAAAAGCATTGTAAATATACCTATGAATTTTTTCATTTTGTTGAAGTTTTTTAGTTATTAAAAACGCCCAAATTTAGTAAATTTTTTTTGTTGCACATAAAAAAAAACTATGATTTTTGTATTTTTTTGTATGCAAACGGTATAGATTCTATTATATCAGAGGCTAAAAGTCCGCATTGGGCTAATTTTTCTGCGGCTATATCGCCTGAAAGACCGTGAAGATATACTCCTAAAACAGCAGCCGTCTCCTCAGAATATTTTTGCGACAAAAGTCCTGTAATTATTCCCGTTAAAACATCTCCGCTACCTGCCGTTGCCATACCCGGATTGCCTGTGGTGTTAAAAAATATTTCTCCTTGAGGAGTTGCCGTAGCCGTGTATGCTCCTTTTAGGACGATGATAATGCCTAACTCAATGGCTTTTTCCCGCAAAACTTCCAAACGTTTTACGCTGTTTTCTGTCTTGCCGAAAAGCCTTTCAAACTCTTTCGGGTGAGGTGTCAGAATTGAGTTTCGGGGAATTAATTTATGAAAATTATTTTCTGATATTATGTTTAGAGCATCAGCGTCCAAAACAAGCGGTTGTTTGGCTTTTAGCAATAATTCTTTTACGACCTTAGCTGTGAGTTTATCTTTTCCGATGCCGGGACCGATACCGATTGCAGAGAATTTTTCAATGTCAGGAAGCGTTGAAATTATTTTTTCGTTTTCGTCAATGCTGAGCATGGTTTCCGGCGTTGCGGTTTGAATAATTTCAACGAGTTTTTCACCCGTGTGGAGAGTTACAAGTCCTGAACCCGCTCTGTGGCAGGCTCTTGAAGCTAAGATTGCCGCTCCGGCTTTGCCGTAACTGCCTGATATTAAAAGTGAATGACCAAAAGTGCCTTTATGGGAAAATTTTTTGCGTTTTTTAATTTTTAATGCTATTTCCTCCTTTAAAACCAGATTATAAAAACTCTCTGTTTTTTCGCTAAAATTTTTGTCCAATCCGATGTCAATGATTTTGACCTCGCCCGTAATGTCTTCATTTTCAGGTAAAAGCATTGAAACTTGTGGAGTGTGGATTGTGAGAGTTTTCGTGGCTTTTATAATAGTGGAAGATACTTTTGCAAAGTCGGAAAGTCCTGATGGAGTGTCGATTGCGATGACTTCATTTGTCAGAGAATTGATTCTTTCTATTACTTTTGCACTCAGACCTTGAATTTCACGGTTTAGACCTGTGCCGAAAATCGCATCAATAATAATGACATTCCCTTGTGGCAAGGGAATGTCGTTTTCTGAATTTATTTCAACGGTTTTAATGCCGCTAATTTGCTTTATTTTGTTGAAATTCAAGATATTATCATCGCTGAAATGTTTGAAATCCTTTATCAGAGAACATGTAATATCATCAAAGCCGTAACCGTACAACATTCTTGCTATACATAATCCGTCGCCGCCGTTGTTGCCCGAACCGCAAAAAATCATAAACCGGCTGCTTAAATCTCTGCCTTTTATAATTTCTTCGGTTAGTTTTTGGGCGGCTCTTTCCATCAATTCAGCTGAGGAAATACCCTGAATTTCCATTGTCGCCTTATCCAAAAGGCGCATTTGCGAAGAGTTTAGAATTTTCATTTATTTCTTAATTCCGAGTTTCTTTGCTATGTCGGCAGGAATTGCGTCTTTATGAACCATTACGTCGATAGTTTTCATAGCGACAAACGTTTTGGTGAAATACCAAGTGCCTTTGTAAGTATTGTCAGTACCCCAAGAGTTTTTAGCCATGTAATATTCTTTGCCGTTTTGATCTTTTGCAATACCGTAAATGAGCATTCCGTGGTCGTCGGTGGTTTCCCAATTGTCATAACCTTTTTGACGGAGTTCCTGAGTTGCTTTGATTTCAGGAAGCGGTTTTGATGTCAAAAATTCACGTTTTGACCAGTCAGAGGTAAGTCCCGTCCAACGTGCTTGGTCTGAACCTGATAATTCAGTAGATTTAACATCGGGTAATTGTCCGATACCGTTGCGTGAGAAACCAAGTTCTGAAACGTCAGCACCCCAAGCCAATGTGTAACCTTTATTAACGGCGTTGTCGATGATTTTCATCATTTCGTCCATCGGAACATTGTAAGCCAAATCCCAACGCCAGTTGTCTTGAACTTCTATTACCATTTTCTCATAAAAAGGATGATGAGTGAAAGAGGTTATCGAAACATAATCGTCCATATTAAGACCTAAACTTTCAGCGTAAGATTTAGGAGTGTATTCTTTGCCTTTGTAGGTGAATTTTTCGGGACATTTGCCCAAATATGTGTCATAAATTGATTGAAGACCTTCTTTCCAAAGCGGAGAAAGCTTTTTCGCTTCGCTTTTTGCGATAGCCTCAACGTAACTTTCAGCAATTTTATCGAGTTCGTTGTTGTTAGGAAGCGAATCACCGTAAAGAGTTCCCATCGTAGGCATTGCCTCTTGAGGAATTATGCCGTAATGTTTCCAACAATAAGCCACATCGTAAGCAAATCCGCCCGGTGAAAAAGATACGTCGCCGTGTGTTCTGACTGCTTTTTCTGCTCTGTCAATCATCGTTTTATTAACAACGAAAGCCTCTGAAAAGTCCATTTCGCCTTTGCCCAAACGCATAAGTTCGCTTTCAAAATAACTCAAGGTCGAAAAACACCAGCATGTACTGCTTCTGTTCTGATTTTTTACGCTCGAAATCGGCAATTCTTTTACAGTTTTGAATTCAAACTGAGCCATTGAAGGTAGCATCATACCAACGGCTGCTAATGTTAATGCAATTTTCTTAATCATTTTTCGATTATTTTATTTGTTTTAAAAAAAAATAAAGGGCGAAAATAAAATTCGCCCCTAAGATATAATTATTCGTTTTATTTGTTTTGCTTATTCTGCTACGATTACAAGAACTTTGCTGTTTTCCCAGAATTTTACGGGGTCGGTAATTTCCAATTTGTCAGTAACCTTACCGTTTTGGATAAGTTTGTATGATCCTGAGGGGTGGCTGGAAAGAATTTTAGCCGATTTTACATTCAGCGGAATAGAATTGCAAGTCCTTAAATCCGTCTTCGTGAAATAATCTTTGTCCATATTGCCGTCGATTTTCAGCGGTTTGAAAAGTCCGTCTTTTGCAACGACATTGTGGTTCATAAGTTCTTTCTTCGTGCCTACAACATAATAAACAGTGTTAAGAGCCTCGTCTTGAGCTGAAATAATTTCAGATTTTTCTTCGCTCATGCGTTGTTCCTCTTTGAGGGTAGAGTCAATTTCAGCCATTTGACTTTCCAACTGCGCAACATTGAAATTAAGCTTTTCCAACTCTGATTTCAAGGTCGTAATTTCTTGATCCTTGCTGTTTATTTGTTCTGTCAAGAGTTGAATTGTTTTTGCCATTTCTTTGTTTTTCAGACCGTTCTTTTGAAGTTTGTTGTTCAAATCGTTGATGGTCTGTTTGTTTTTTTGCATCAATTCATATATTGAAAGAATGTCATCATTGATTCTTTCCGCAGAGGTTTCATCAAATTCTTGACCTGTTTGTGTTCTGGTGGAAATTATCTGTTCTTTTTCCTTAATTTTGTTAAGGTTTTCTTGTATGGAGTTGAAAGCTGCAAAATATTCGTCTATTTTGACTCCTCCTGTTGTTGCAACGCTTCTTAAACTGTCGTTTTGCGCTTGAAGTCTTTGTAATTCTTCAGTGTTGCAAGACTGAAACGTTAATAATGAGCCGAAAATGGCTGCTGTTAATACTAATCTTTTCATTTTTAAAAATTCAAGTTAAAGATCCAAAAATATAACGGTGCAAAATTACAAAAGTTTTTTGATATTGCATAATTTTGAAAAAAAAATTACCTTTGTGCTTGGTTTAATACACTTAAAAAATGTCAAAATTATATATCGTACCGACCCCTGTTGGCAATCTTGAGGATATGACTTTCAGGGCTGTTAAAGTTTTAAAACAATGCAGTTTGATTCTTTGTGAGGATACCCGCACGAGTTCAGGACTTTTGAAACACTTTGAAATCAATGTTCCCGTTGCCTCGCATCATAAGTTCAACGAGCATGAAACGGCAGATTATTATGCCTCAAGGGTTTTGGCGGGCGAAGATATTGCGCTTATCTCTGATGCCGGAACACCTGCAATTTCTGATCCGGGGTTTATGTTGGTAAGAGCTTGTGTTCAAAAAGGTGTTCAGGTGGAGTGCTTGCCGGGTGCAACGGCTTTTGTGCCGGCTTTGGTGGATTCGGGTTTCGGTTGTGAAAGTTTTATTTTTAACGGTTTTTTGCCGCAGAAAAAAGGACGTCAAAAACGTCTTAAATTTTTATCCGAATTGGATTTAACAGTGATTTTTTACGAATCGCCGTATCGTGTTACGAAACTTTTACAAGAGATAGGAGAGTATTTCGGCAAGGACAGAAAAATTTCTGTAACGAGGGAAATATCAAAAATCTACGAAGAAACTTTGCGTGGAACCTCTGATGAACTTTTGGAGGCGTTCAAAGAGAAAGCTCCTAAAGGCGAGTTCGTTGTAGTTGTTGACAAAAAAGGCAAAAACAGTGAAACTGAAGATTGATAAGGTTTTGATAAAAATGCGTTTGGCTTGTATTGTTTTAGTTCCGTTTTTTGCAGTCTTTTCTTATTATGATGTTAATGCTCAGGGGTTGTTTAAGTCCTATGAAAAACTTTCAACGCCGGAAAAGCATTGGGTTTTGACTCACCCGTTAGCGGCGAAAAAAATTTTTAAGATAAGTTCTTTGGTCAAGGATGAGGTTAAAAAACATCAAAAAGACACTCTTTTGGATGGAGATGTTGTCGGCGGAACACTTGACGCTTTTAAGCATACGCTTTGGATGGCACTTTGCGCTCAAAAAATCGGGAAGAAAAGAGCTTTGCTTTTAGGACAGGCGCATGAAGATGGCAACCGTTTGGACTTTTTGAAAAACGGTCAGAAAAAATATATCGGTCAAGATAGTGTTTTGAGCCGTATGGATATGCTTAATAATCAAGTAGGTGCGCAAATCGGTGTTGAATATCCTAACCTCGGGGTAGATTCATTGACACAAATTGTTATAAAAAATATTGTAGAGGGTAATTGCTTTAAGGTTAAAAAAAATTCTAAACGTCGAAGCCTTGATAAGGACGGTAATATTATTGACGAAAATAAATATCCGGGAGTTTGGAATATTCCTAAAGTTTTAATAAATTCAAACGGATTAGGCGAAATATAATTTTTTTTTATGTTTTGCCCAATCCGTTTAAAAAAAATCGCCCCAGAAAAAAAGAAAAAGCAATTTTATTTTTTACTCATTTTGAACAAGAAATCTTTTTCTTCTTTTGACAGGTTGCTGTAACCTGATTTGGAAATTTTATCAAGTATTTCGTCTATTTTTTGTTGGTCAGAGGCTTTCTGTTGATTGAATTCTGCATCGCTGAAATTTTGTTGTTGAGAATATTCAGTGTCTTTGTATTTATTGTATTTGACTTTCATTTTCGGTTTGCTTTTAAAAAACGAGAACAGCGAAAACAATCCGTCTACCAACTTGTTGAAACCTTCAGTTAAATCTTTGCCTTTCTTATAGTTGGTTGCGAACAAAAAGCCAAACAATGCTCCGCCTAAATGAGCGATATGTCCGCCTGCATTAGTTCCTTGAATTTGGAAAACATCAAACACAACGTATGCAATGGCTATCCATTTGAATGTTATGGGTATAATGCCGAAAAACAAAACTTTGTAATCCGGTTGCAAAACGGCAATCAAAACAATGTATGCCGTTACCGCTGCCGAGGCTCCTAAACAAACCGAACCTGCTATTGAGTTAGAAAATATCGGGAAAATATTATAACTCAATATATAAAGCAGTGCTCCCGATAGTCCGCCTAAAATATAAACTCCTAACTGCTGACGGTTGTTAAGCATATATTCCAAAATTTGTTTTATGCAGAAGAGCCACAACATATTTGAGAAAATATGCCAAAAATCAATATGCAGAAACATGTAAGTCAGCGGAGTGTAAAATCTGAAAGCTAATTTGCTTATTGCCGCCGGCAGTGCAAAATATTTTACTGCTAAATTGTCCATGTATCCTTGCAGACCGAACAAATAAAACAAAACGCCTGCCACTGATATGAACAAAAATACAGCGATGTTGATAATTAGTAACTTACTAATCATCGACTGTCTGAAAGCCGTCTTTATAAAACTTGTATCCATTTTTTCTTTTTAAGCGTTAAAAAAATCGTTATGCGGGTTCCTTTTCCACCATAAAATCATAATTATACCGAAAAGCATACCGCCTAAATGTGCGAAATGTGCGATATTGTCGCCGCTGAAATCATTAACACCGAAAAACAATTCGGCTGCACCGTACAAAAGTACAAAATATTTTGCTTTTATTCCAATCGGGATAAACATAAATTGTAATTTCATGTCGGGAAACATCATTCCGAAGGCTAATAACAATCCGAATACCGCTCCTGAAGCACCTACAACCGGTCTTGCCGTGAAATTTTCAGCGGCTTTGCTTACAATATCTTTTATCGCTTGGGCGAAGTCGGGTGAATGTTGATAATTTGTTATAAAATCGTCCAAAAGTTGCATTTTGAACAAATAACTATGTTCAGCGGCAAAAGTCCTGAGTCCTTCAACCGTCGGATTTGCTATTAAAGCCTCTGCTGCCTCTTGAGCGGGAGCTATTTGATAATAGTTTACGAGCATATTAACGATTGCCGCACCAAGTCCGCAAACGATATAATAAAACGAAAATCTTTTGCTGCCCCAGACAGATTCTATTATAGAGCCGAACTGATAAAGTGCAAACATATTGAAAAATATATGCGTAAATCCGGAATGAACAAACATATACGTAAAAAACTGATACGGTTTGAATTGTTCACTTTTTATATAATAAAGAGCCAAAGCATCTGTGGCAGGAGGGTATGCCATGCAGATTACGAAAACTATGATATTAGTAATCAGCAAATATTTTGCACAAGGTGTTAGATTCATTTATAAAAATTTTTTTTCTATTTCGTCAATTGGTAAAATTACTACCGCAGTTTTTCCGTCCGGGGAAAAATTCGGCTCCGGCGTTGCAAAAAGCGAATCTATAAGCGAACTCATTTCTTCTGTTGAAAGTTGTCGTCCCGCTTTTATGGCTTTGCGCCTTGCAATGGATTTTGCCAAAACATCTTTTATCGATGATGACAAATCTCCGTGTCCGTCTTTGTAACTGTCAATGATGTCCGTTAAAATTTCGATGGCATCGTTTTGTTCTAAATACGTCGGAATTCCTTTTAACACAGGCTCTTGCATATCCGTAAAGTCAATGTCAAAACCGATACTCGTCAAAAAATCCCTTATGTCATAAGCCATAGTGGTTGATTGCGCATCTAATGAAAGTTTTTCGGGGTATAACAGCGATTGCGTATTGTCGGCATTGTTGTCGGCAACCTCCAAAAACTTGTTGTACAAAACTCTGTAATGCGCTCTGTATTGGTCAATTATCATCAAACCCGATTTTACGGGGCTTACAATGTATTTCTCTTTTACTTGAAGAATTTTGTTGGACTCGTTAATGCTTTTTTGAGTCTCTAACGGTAGTTCCGCAATTTCTTCATTATTAGAGGTTTGATACAATTTCTGCCAATTATCGAGATTGTTTTTTGCTCGGTAATCGGTGTATTGATTTTTGGATTCGTAATATTTTTTTTCGGTGCTTTCAAATGGGTTGTAAAACGGGTTGTAACTTACTTGAGGAGCCTCGGGCATCGGCGTATCTTTTGAAAAATACGGCATATCGGCAATTTGTGCATTGTCGAAATCCAGAGCCGGGGCAACGTCGTTTTTGTTGAGCGTTTCACGGATTCCCGCTTGAAGAAGTCGGAAAATATCTTGAGCGTTTTCAAAATTTATTTCCGTTTTTGTTGGGTGTACATTAACGTCAATGGCGTGAGGGTCAATCTCAAAATACAAAAAATACGACGGTGCAGTATCGGGCAAAATCAGTTTGTCGTATGCCAACAAAACAGCTTTGTTGAAATACGGATTTTTCATGTAACGGTTGTTAACAAAAAAATACTGTTTGTCGTTACGTTTTTTAGCCGAAGATGGTTTGCCGGTAAATCCTGTGATTTTTACGATTGAAGTGTCAATTTCGACTGGAATTAAATCCGCATTGAGATTTTTGCCGGCTATTGCAATGATTCTCTGTTTAAGACTTGCTTTGGGCAGAGAATAAATCATCTGCTCGTTGTGATAAAGCGAAAAGTCAATCATAGGATGTGTTAGCGCAACTCTCTGAAATTCTGTTATAATGTGTTGAAATTCAGTGGAATTGGCTTTTAAAAATTTGCGTCTTGCCGGAACGTTGAAAAAAAGCGATTTTACGGCAAAGTTAGTTCCTTTGGGCGTATTAATGGGAGTTTGACTTATAAATTCCCCGCCGCTGAAAATAACTTGCGTTCCCATTTCATCGCATTCCTGACGTGTTTTGAGTTCGACCTCCGCAACCGAAGAAATCGAGGCTAAGGCTTCACCCCTAAAACCTTTCGTATAAATGCAAAAAAGGTCGTCAGTTTTGTAAATTTTACTTGTAGCATGGCGTTCAAAACTCATAAAAGCGTCTTTTTCGCTCATTCCGCAACCGTTATCGACGACCTGAATAAGCGTTCTTCCGGCATCTTTGATATTGACGGTGATTTTGTCAGCACCGGCATCTACCGAATTTTCAACAAGTTCCTTTACGACGGAGGCAGGGCGTTGAATAACCTCACCCGCAGCAATCTGATTTGCCAATGCCTCCGGCATAAGTTTTATAATTTCCGCCATTTTTGTTTTTTGAGAAAAAATAAAATTACATAAAACCGAAATATCTATTAACAAAATAGCAGATTAGCGACAAAATAACAACTAAAACAAAAACACGTAAATTGCTTTGTCTTAATTCTTTGTGCTGACGTTCATAACGGCGTCTGAAAGTGCCTTTTTGTATTAGTCTGACATCTTCCGTGCCTTCTTTACCGAGTTCTTTGTTGATTTCGTCTACTCTGCGGCTGATTTCGTCTTTCACGGGGTCGTAATACCTCGGAATGTATTGAAATTCATGAATTTTGTTTTCCGGAAAAAATCTTGGTAATCCCATAGTGTTCCTAAATTTTAAAAAAGTTTTCAACCGCAAAGATAATTAATTTTTTTGATTGCAGCACAGCTCCCGCGCAAATCATTTTATGAAAAAAGATTAAAAATTCGGGTCTGTTATGTCTTTTATTGTATCTTTGTCCATGATAACCAATACGTCATAAAATTCAAGAACTTTTTCGTCAGTGAATAGTTTTCCTTTCTCGCGCCAGAGAGAAAAGGTTGTAAAATCACCTTTTAAAACATAAATGTTGTCTTCTTTGGAATCTTTGAAGAATATATCCGCGCGGTATTTTTTGTTGTGATTATATTTGTTGTCGTTGAGTTTTAGATTTAGAACAGCTTTTTTTGTTTCTTTTGACGGTATGTGTATATAACAACTGTCTGAAAATAAGAGCTTTTCTTTGTCAGTTGTTTCGTATATCGAATATTTTGTGCAGACAAGTTCTTTTTTTGTTTTGTTCTTGATTTTCAGGAAAATATAATCTGCTGCAACTTGTTTTAATTCAATCAGTTCAATCAGACTGTCGGCGGCTTTGGTTTCTTGTTTTTTGGAAATATTAACGGGCGTTTCGGGTATATTGTTCATACACGAAACGCTCATTATCAAAAAAAGTATTGAAATAATATTTTTCATTGTTAATATCGCTCTACTTCTAGACGTTTATTAATCATATATGCTTTTACGCATACACCAAGTTTTTCACCGTTATATATAACAGACCCTCTGTTTATACCTACAGTATAACGTGTATTGGTACTTGATGTGTAAGAATAAACTAAACCACCGCTGTCTCCATGTTGTGATGTATATGTGGTGAGAATAACGTCTGATACGCTTGGCTTTTGTGGGGTGGGAATAGAAACAGAACTGAATTTCACCTTCCCTGATACTCTTCATCTGAATTACATGCCCCTAATAATGCAATAGCAGATAATGCACTAAAAAAAATTTTATTCATGTTATAAAAGTATTAAAATTTATTATTGCAAAGTAAAATATCTTTTTTTTGTAAAACAAATTTTTTTTGTGGAAAATGATTATATGTTTCATTTTTTTTATACGCACAGGGGTTGATGTTTCTGACGAAACAACACCCCTGCCTAATATCCGTCGCCCTTACAGGGCTGTGTAGTCCCGTCAGGGACGGCGGCAATTAGGCAGGGGTGTTATGTTGCTTGCAACATATAAACCCTTGTGTTGTGTATTATTAAAATTATTTCAACCGTTGTATGAAGTACTTAAAAGTGTACTAAAAATTATTTCATACAAAAAAAATCCGTATATTTGCGCTTAAAAAAAAATGGAAACTTTCAACAATTTAAAAGGGCTTTTAAAGTTTTCTATATTAGAGAAATTCGACAATGTTTTGGATTTTGTTACGACGCGAAAAAATCCTTACGGTAAGGGAGATAACTTTAATATAGGATATTCCGGCGGGGAGGATTCTCAGACGCTTGAAAACCGGAAAATTCTTGCTCAGGCTCTTAAACTTGAGGAAAAGAATTTCGTGCTTCAAACGCAAATTCATTCCGATAATTATAAAATCGTCGGGTTTAAGGACGGAGGCAGTGGATTTTTAAGTAAGGAAACGGCTGTTAAGGGTACGGATATTTTAATTACTAACGAGAAAAATCTTTGCCTTATAACCCGTAGCGCGGATTGTACGCCTGTTTTGCTTTTTTCGCCTGAAACAGAAAGCATTGCAGCCGTTCATTCTGGTAGGGAAGGCACTTTTAAGGGCGTTGCGGTTAAGGCGGCAAAACTTTTGCATGAAAATTTTAATGCGGATTACTCTAAAATTATCGTATGTATCGGACCTTCAATAGGTTTTATGAATTACGAGGTTGATAAAAATTGTGCAGAAAAATTTGTGGAAGATTCACGTTTTTCTGCTCATACTATAAAACAAAAAGGTGAAAAATATTTTTTGGATTTAAAGACAATGATATTCGAGGATTTAATAAATTTAGGATTAAAATCTGAAAATATTGAAAAATCGGATATTTGTACTAAAAAAGAAAATCAAAATTTTTTTTCGGCGCGGTGCGGCAATCAGCAGCGTTTTTGTGCTGGAATAATGTTGAAATAGGATAAAAAAATTAAAAGTAAAAGAGATGAAATTAAGCGTATTATCTTCAGTAATGCTAATTCCTGCGTTTTTCTTAATGAGTTGTTCGCAGGGTGGTCCGAATTTATCGGATAGCAGTAAAGCTTCAATCGGCGGTATTGCATCCGCTGATAATAATTCTGCGTCAGAGCCAATGACACGATCTCTGCCCAGAAAAAAACGTCCTAAAGCGTTTGAGAAATATAACATTTCGTTTTGGGATTCGCTCAAAACCAAAGAGCAGCACCGTTCTGCAATAAAAATGGTTGCTCTTTCACATGAATCTAACAATGAGACTTCTGATTTTTCTCAAATGAAACCTAACGAATTAGCTTTCCGCCTTGGTGCCGTGTTTGCTAATAACAGAGCGGGCAAATATCAGGAGCGTAAGGCAATTGTTGAAAGACTTTTGCCTAATATGTCTGATTTTTCGGATACAGTTGCCTTAGAAACCATGTTTCAGAAATGCGTTATGGCTGTTGAAAAAAACAAACAGTATGGTACGGCTGCAATTATGATTTCAGGATATTATTTCGAATATTTATCGCAAATAATAGAAAACGTAAACGATAATACTCATTTGCCTAACGAACAAATTCTTTCGGAAGGCATTATAAAACTCGATTCTTTGAAAAGTTATTGTAACGAAAGTTTAATGTCGGAACCCGATATTAACATTACACTTCCTATTCAAAGAATTATTGCTGCAACCGATTCTATTAAAGCAACTTACACAGAATGTCTTACCGTTGGCGGCGAAAACAAATACGATAAACTTCACGATAGAATTTTGGAAGCAGAGTCCAAAATTTTTGAAGACAGAAAATAATTCAGTTTTTCGATGGCAGGTTTTACCTGCCATTTTTTTTCTTTTTTGGGTGCAACGTAATTTGAGCCGCAACGTATTTCCAAAAATTTTTGTTTTTCGTTGATACAAACCATTGCAAAGGCGGCAGATTCCATTGTTTCGATTTCGGCAGGAAATTTTTCTAACATTTTTTCTACGTATTCTTTTTTCGTTATGCAGCGGCTGACAGTATTACAAATTTTCGGTGTTAAACCACTGAAAACAATATCATTATGAAAATAACCGTCAGAAAAACCGAATGAATTTTTGTCTAAAAATTCTGTTCCGATAACCGAAACGAAATCTCCTTCCGGGGTTTCAAAACCGCAATCGGAGAAAGTCGTTTTTTTTACGGAATAGAGTTGTAAAAGCTCTTCGTTTTCGTTGTAAACGCCGCAAATTCCTACGAAAATTGCCATATCATAACTTCTTTCAGAAAAAAGTTTTGTTAAATTATAAACGCTCAACCATGTGCCGACACCGCTTATAAGTATGTCCGTAGCATGGTTTAGTTCAAAAACTTTGCCTATAGAAAAATTTTCTTCTTTCAGAATTCCCGAAAGTTCTTTTTGACAAGAGGCACAAATTAAAAGTTTTTTGTGAAGTTTCATTTTTTACGTATTTTTGTGGTCTCAAAGTTAGCAAAATATGATAGAATTAACAGAAAAAGGAGCGGAAAATTCTTCCGGTACACGATACATTAAAATAGAGCGTTACAATTCCGATACTACGCTTTCTATTGCTGATAGCGTTAAGAATATGATTTCGCAAATCGGTGAAGATACCTCGCGTGATGGTCTTATTGATACGCCGATGAGGGTTTCAAAAGCGTTTCAGTTTTGTACTCAAGGTTATCAGACCGACCCGAAAAAAATTCTTGAAGGCGCACTTTTCAAAGAAGATTATTCGCAAATGGTTTTGGTGAAAAATATCGAACTTTATTCGATGTGCGAACACCATTTGTTGCCGTTTTTCGGAAAAGCGCATGTAGCCTACATTCCTAACGGTACGATAACCGGTCTTAGCAAAATTGCGAGGGTCGTTGATGCGTATGCACGTCGGTTACAAGTTCAGGAGCGTTTAACGATGCAAATTCGTGATTGTATTCAAGAGACTCTCCATCCTTGGGGCGTTGCAGTCGTGATTGAGGCTTCTCATCTTTGTATGATGATGCGTGGCGTTCAAAAACAAAATTCCGTTACCACAACATCAGCTTTTACGGGTGCATTTCTGAAAAATACTTCAACCCGTGAGGAGTTTTTAAGGTTGGTGAACGCAAATTTGCATTGAAGAAAAAAATTAAGGGGCTATGTTTTTTATAGTCCCTTTTCTTTTAAATATGCTTTTCCGACCTCGCAGAGTTCCTTATAAAAATCTTTTCCGAAGGCTTGGGTTATAGGCTCTTGTAAAAATTTATAACAAGGAATACCTATCTGGGTCCCGTTTCTCATTGCTGATTTGCAGATATGCCAGCGGTGAAATTTTATGGCTTTGAAAGGTCCTACTTTGTCGATTCTAATCGGATACAGATAACATGAAATAGGTTTGCGCCATGAAGTTTTTCCCTCTAAAAATGCTTTTTCGTAAGCGCACATTGCAATTCCGTCTTGGTGTGTAACGTATGCACATTCTGCGCCCTCTACTAATGGCGTGCCGAGGTCGCCGTCAGAGTCTATTACGCCGAAACCTTGTTTTTCAACAGCTTGGATATTTTTTTCTTCCAAATACTCTTTGGCAAAAGGAAAATCTCTTTCCAAATCGTCTAACTCTTTTTCCAAAAGCGGTGCGCCGGAATCTCCTTCTATGCAACATTCTCCTTTACAGGCTTTTATGTCGCAGACAAATTTTTGTAAAAAAATATCTTCGTCAATTAATATGTCGTTGAGAATTAACATCTTTTTTTATTTTTTTTCTTGCGGCAAAGTTAATCATTATACTTGAAACCAAGAAAAAAAGTTTTTTTTGTTTACTCCTAAAAAAATTTATACTTTTGCACCACCACTAACGGCGTTTTTTTTAACGCTAAAAAAAGTTTAAAAAAAGATATGCAATTACTTGAATTTGAACAGCCTATACAGGAACTTGAAGAACAACTCTCTAAGGCGGAGGAAATCAAAAAGGCAGGTTCCGTTGATATTGACAGCACAATTTCAGAGCTGAAACAAAAAATTGTCAATACCCGTAAAGAAATTTACGAGAACCTTACGCCTTGGCAGAGGGTTCAGGTTTCAAGACATCCGGAAAGACCTTACACATTGGGTTATATCCGTCATATTTGCGACGAGTTTATAGAGCTTCACGGCGATAGAAATATCAAAGACGATACTGCTATGGTCGGTGGTTGGGGTATGGTTGATGGTAAATCTATTATGTTTATCGGTCAGCAGAAAGGCGAAAATACCAAATTGCGTCAATACAGAAATTTCGGTATGGCTAATCCTGAAGGTTATCGCAAAGCCCTCAGACTTATGCGTATGGCTGAAAAATTTCAGAAACCTATTGTAACTCTTATTGATACTCCCGGCGCATACCCTGGTTCTGAGGCTGAAGAACGCGGTCAGGCTGAGGCAATCGCAAGAAACATTTATGAAATGTTCAGAATTAAAGTGCCTATCGTATGTATCGTAATCGGTGAAGGTGCATCGGGCGGTGCTATCGGTATCGGTGTGGGTGATAGAGTTTTTATGTTGGAAAACACTTGGTATTCGGTTATTGCACCGGAGAGTTGTTCAAGTATTTTGTGGAGAAGTTGGGATTTCAAGCGTGAGGCAGCCGCAGCTTTGAAACTTACCTCTAACGATATGCTTAGCAATAAGTTAATTGACGGTGTTATAAAAGAACCTGATGGAGGCGCACACAGCAATCCTCAAGAAATGTATGCTACCGTTAAGAAAACTATACTTGATACAATCAACGAATTGGAAAAAATTCCGACTGAAGAATTATTGAAACAACGTTTGGATAAATTCTGCGCTATGGGCGTTTATAACGAATAAGGAGGAAACTGTTTATGCCGGCAACTGCAAATGAAAATAGTCAGCCCAAAAAACGCACAGACCGTTCTTTGGTAATTCATCAAAACGACCAATACGGAAGAATACCGCCGCATGATTTGGCTTTGGAGGAATTTGTACTCGGTGCTATAATGGTGGAGGAGGGCTCGGAAATTGACGTTTTCAATATTCTTTCTCCTGATAGTTTTTATACCGATGCCCACAGAAAAATTTATGAGGCAATTCTAAAACTTTCATCGGCACAACAGCCGATTGATATGTATACCGTCATTGAGCAGTTGTCGAAAAACGGGACACTCGAAGATGTCGGCGGTGCTTATTATATAGCATCACTGACAGAAAAAGTCGGTTCGGCGGCTCATCTTGAATTTCATTCAAGAATTCTTCAGCAAAAATATATTGCCCGTCAATTAATAAAAATTGCAACTGAAATCGAAGATCAATCATACGATCCGACAGCGGAAGTTGATGACATTTTGTCATATTCCGAAAAATCTATTTTCGATTTGGCTAACGGTAACATCAAGACGCAAACCAAATCAATGTCAGATGTTTTGAAGGAATCTTTAAAACAAATTGAGGATGCGGGAAAACGTGAGGACGGCCTTTCCGGCGTGCCTTCGGGTTTTACCTCTTTGGACAAGATAACGCAGGGCTGGCAAAATTCCGATATGATTGTCGTTGCAGCACGTCCTGCGATGGGTAAAACGGCTTTCATTCTTTCAATGGCGCGTAATATGACGGTTAATTTCAAAATTCCCGTTCTTATTTTCTCCCTTGAAATGTCGGCGGTTCAGTTAGTGAACCGTTTAATAGTCAGCGAGTCAGAACTCTCTTCTGAAAAAATACGTACAGGTAAACTTGAGGATTACGAATGGACTCAATTAGACAACAAAATCAAAAATCTTCAAGACGCACCTTTATATATAGACGATACGGCGGCAATTTCTCTTTTTGAATTGCGGTCAAAATGTATCCGTCTTAAAATGCAGCATAATATCGGAATGGTTATGATTGACTATTTGCAACTTATGTCAGGTCCGCCTGAGGTAAGAGGCAACCGTGAACAGGAAGTTTCTACTATTTCCCGCGGTATCAAACAGTTAGCAAAGGAAATTAACGTGCCGATAATTGCATTGTCACAGCTTAGCCGTAGTACGGTTTCCAGAGGTGGAGATATGCGTCCTCAGCTTAACGACCTTCGTGATTCGGGAGCTATTGAGCAGGATGCGGACATTGTTTGTTTTATTCACCGTCCCGAATATTATGGTATGCAACAAGATGCAGAGGGAAATTCTACTCAAGGTTTAGGACAGGTTATAATCGCAAAACACAGAAACGGTGCTACTTGCGATGTTAATTTAAGGTTTAGGGCGGAGTTCGCACGGTTTGAAGAATGGGATTCTTTAGGTCTTAGTCAAGCCGGTTTGCCTGCTATTGACTCTTCAGGAAATGCTTCCGTGGAGCTAAGTTCCTCTATTGAAAGTTTGAGCGGTCTTGGTGTTCCTCCTCCTATTACGCCTATGGGTGATGCCCCGTTTTAATATGTTTCCTTATTGTTGAGGCTTGGGTAAGAGAAAAACAAGAAACAAAGACTATGAACAAAATACTATTAACCATATTATTATTTTTGTTGCCATATATGTCTTTCGGTTTAAAAATTTTGATACCGATGGACGAGGCGCAGACAAATCATTTGAAAGCCTACGGTGTTTGTTATGCTGTTTTGGAGAAAGGTGGTTCGGCACAGTGGCTTTTAAATTATCGCGGCGGAAGTTTTTTGACGGATTTTTCCGAGGACATTGCAAAAATTTGCAGGGTCAGAAACGTTAAATTTGAACAAATAGCCGATGCTGCAGCGGAGCATATCCTTTTAGAAATTTCGCAAAACGATGTTAATATGGAGCAGATAAAATTGGAAAAAGCTCCGAAAATTGCTGTTTATGCTCCTAAAACTTACAAACCTTGGGACGATGCCGTGATGCTTGTTTTAACATACGCTGAAATTCCTTACACCGTGGTTTATGATGAGGAGATTTTAACCGGTGAACTCTCAAAATACGATTGGTTACATGTTCACCATGAGGATTTTACGGGACAGTTTGGAAAATTTTATGCTATGTACAAAAACGCTCCGTGGTACAAAAATCAAGTTACGGAATTTAACGCTTTGGCTCAGAAAATGGGTTTTAACAAGGTTTCGCAACTCAAACTTGCCGTTGCCAAAACGATGAAAGAATTTGTCGGAAACGGTGGTTTTATGTTTGCAATGTGTTCTGCAACTGACAGTTTTGACATTGCTTTGGCAGCAGAGGGGGTTGATATTTGTCAGCCGATGTTTGACGGTGATCCTATTGATCCGGATTGTCAGAAAAAATTGGACTTTTCCAAAACGTTTGCTTTCAAGGACTTTACTTTGGAACTTAATCCTAACATTTACGAATATTCCGATATTGATGCAACACGAACAAGAAGAGTTACGCAGGATAACGATATTTTTACGCTTTTTGATTTTTCAGCGAAATGGGATCCCGTTCCTACGATGTTGTGTCAAAACCATGTTTCTGTGATTGACGGTTTTATGGGGCAGACAACGGCTTATAACAAAAAAGTTTTGAAATCTTCGGTTTTGATTATGGGCGAAAACAAAGCCGCTAACGAGGCGCGTTATATTCACGGGGAATACGAAAAGGGCACGTGGACTTGGTATGCCGGACATGACCCTGAGGACTATACGCATTATGTTGGTGACAAACCTACGGATTTGGATTTGCACCCGAATTCACCGGGATTCCGTCTGATTCTCAACAACGTACTTTTCCCCGCTGCAAAAAAGAAAAAAATGAAAACCTAAAAGTCGAAAACATTTCTTAAAATCCAAAAAGCTATAATTGTAATTAACAGAAAAGAACAAGCGTAAATTCCTGTTATTTGTTTTGAAAGTTTCGGAAATTTTTCTTCGATGAATTTTATTTTTAGGATTATAAGTAAGAAAACATAACCGGTCATCAAATACAAAAGCGGATTTTGTAAAAATGATTTTTTGATTTCTCCTTTCAATAGATAATGCAACGCCCTTTGACCGCCGCAACCCGGACATTTGTAACCCGTTGCGGTATAAAAAATACATTTGGGCATTACTTTTGAATTTTCCGGATTGTTGTTATAATAAAATTTTAGGATTAGCACCATAATTATTAATGCTGCTAATCCTAAAATTATTATGATTAATTGCTTTATTTTCATGAATTTTTTTATCGAAGGTGTGGTAACGCATTGAAAAATCCCACAACTACAACGTACGTAATCATCGCAAGAAGTCCTAAAACAGCTCCTACGATAATCCATGTTTTAGCATCTTTGTATTTTTTGCGGGATTGTTCATAATTACCTTTTGCCCATTCTATTTCAGAACGGAGAGTCATTATGATTCCGACAATACCCGTTATGTTACAGCACAAGAAATTTGATATTACTGCCCAAACCAACAATGTTTGAAAATCA
Source organism: Bacteroidales bacterium (assembly GCA_017544805.1). Taxonomy (GTDB): domain Bacteria; phylum Bacteroidota; class Bacteroidia; order Bacteroidales; family UBA3824; genus UBA3824. The sequence goes on from JAFYDK010000013.1 coordinate 27,482, forward strand.
GGCGGTACTTGATAATTTTTTTCTCTACTATAATTGGAATTATTATAGTTGTTTGGCTGCGGCGGAATTATTTCGGACTGAGTATTAGTCATATTGAGATTCAATGCCTCGAAAACTTCGGGGACATTTTTGGCTTTTGTCCATTTTTCCATACCCTCTGTCCAAATATCCGTTTCGGGAGTGATATTTTTTATCAACTCCTGAAAATCTACCGGACCTTTTTGAGTGTTTCCTTCGTAATAAAAATACTGACTCATAAAATATTATCTTTTTTAGTAAAGTATCGGGAGAATTTTCGGCTCTTCCAACAAAAGTTCAGGCCTTTCTTTCTTGATGTCTTCAATTGCCGCCTCTATTGTTTTAAGGCTGCAAGTGTCCGTCTCGATTGAGAAATCAGCTGTTTCGCCCGAAAATCTGTTATGACCGACGGTTTCGATGTTGATGCCTTGTTTTCCAATGCAAGTTGTAATAAGACCTGTTGTACCGGGGAGGTTTTTGGTCTTGAAACTTACCAAATACGGGAACGAAATCTCTTTTGCATCGCCCAAAACGTATTGTTCTTTTTCGTTGTAAGTCTCTACCTCGCCATGTCTTGCTATGAAAACAATGTCAGAAACTATACTCATTGCCGTTTCCGTACTCCCCGCACCTTTACCGATGAGAAAATGAGTGTCTGAATATTTGTTGTCAAGTCTTACCGCGTTTACGGCGTAGTTTACTTTTGAAAGCGTATTGTCGTTTTTAACAGCCATTGGTCTTACGGTTGCGTAAACTTTTTTGTCTTTGAGTTTTGCAAGACAGATAAGTTTTATCGAAGCGTTGATTTCTTTTGCAAAATCCATATCGTTTTTGTTAATATCTTCGATGCCCACAACAGAAAGCTCTTGCATTGAAACTTTTAAGCCGTATGCTAATTTTATAAGGAGTATCAATTTGTGCGAAGCATCACCGCCGTTGATGTCTAACGAGGGGTCTGCCTCTGCATAACCGTTCTCTTGTGCTAATTTCAAGGCTTGTGCAAAATCAAGGTTTTGAAGTTGCATTTGTGTTAAAATATAATTTGAAGTGCCGTTCATAATACCGCTGACACTTTCAATAATATCGCCCGTAAAACACTCTTTGATGCCTTTGATAATCGGAATTGCACCGCATACGGCAGCCTCGTAGCCTAATTGGAGCTTGTTTTGAGCGGCTTGCGCAAAAATATCCGCACCGCGCTCTGCCAAAAGGGCTTTGTTGGCTGTAACCAAATGTTTGCCGTTTTTAAGGACTCTCAAACAAGTGTTGTGTACAAAATCGCTTTTGCCGCCCATTGTTTCAACAACGACGTCGATGTCTTTATCTTGGAGTATTTTGTCTATTGTAACGGGTTGCCCCTCTGCGAGAAAATATTTTTCTTCCAAGCCAAATCTTTTGATCGCAGCTTGCGGATTGAGTTCTGCAATGTATTTAAGGGAAATTTCCCTTTGGGCGCGTGCCGATAAAAGTTCTTTTTCTTTGGTAAGTATTTGCGCTACTCCGCCGCCTACTGTACCACAACCTAAAATCGCTATATTTAAAGGTTTCATCTAACTTATTTGATTTAAAAAATTTGGCGCAAGATAAGTTTTTTTTTTCTATAAATAAAATTTATTTTTATAACTTAACAATTTAGTTTAATTTTGCCGCGGTTAGAAAAAATTATATAAGAATATGAATTTACCTCAAAATGTAGTCTGTAACTTGGACTTTCAAACGGAATTAAAAAAAGTTTTGGAAGGCTTTAACGGTAAAGTTTTTGTCTTAGTTGATGAAAATACTGAAAAGTTTTGTTTAAATAAACTTACCTTACTCGCTGAATATAAGACTAATGTAATTAAAATAAAAAGTGGCGAAGAACATAAAAACCTTAATACCCTTTCGCAAATTTGGTCACAAATGTCGGAATGTGGCGGTGATAGAAAAAGCCTTTTTATAAATCTTGGCGGTGGTGTTATCGGTGATATGGGCGGACTTGCCGCATCACTTTTTAAACGCGGAATCCGTTTTATTAACATTCCTACGACGCTTTTAGCTCAGGTTGATGCTTCATGTGGGGGAAAACTCGCAGTTGATTTCAACGGTTTGAAAAACGAAATTGGACTTTTTAGAAACCCTGATAAAGTGATTATCAGCACGGAATTTTTGAAAACTCTTGATGTTGAGCAGTTGAAATCCGGCATGGCTGAAATGTTGAAACACGCACTTTTGTATAACGAGAAATATTTTTTTGAGTTGAAAGAGTTCAATCCTTTAAAACCCGATTATGCTTTGCTCAGCTCTTTGGTGGAGACCTCCGTTAAAATCAAAAACGAATTTGTAAGTTCAGACCCGACAGAAAAAGGTCTTAGAAAAATGCTTAATTTAGGTCATACAATCGGTCATGCGATAGAGAGTTATTCGTTTGAAACCTCTTCACCCTTGCTTCATGGTCAGGCTGTGGCGGCGGGATTGGTTTGTGAGCTTTATCTTAGCAACAATTATTTGGATTTTCCGCACACAAAACTTATGGAAATCGTAAGATATATCAATGAACTTTACAAACCGTTTTTGTTCAAATTCGATACATACGAGTACTTGTATTCGCTTATGACACATGACAAGAAAAACTCCGACGGACAAATTAATTTTTCACTTGTCAGCGATTTCGGTAAGTACAAATTCGACTGCAAATGCAAAAAAGATGATATTTTTCAAGCACTTTCATTTTATAATCAGATTAATCTTTAAAGAAAAAAATGTATATTGACAATACTGTGAGTATGACCAGATGGATGTTAGCTGAGATTTTAACACTCCTTTTCGGCATTGCGTTTATAATTTATTCGATGATGACCCCGGAATTAACACCGCTTGTTTTGGGTGTGTCATGTTTTGTAGTTCATGTTTTGCTGCTTGTTTACAGCCCTTGTTATTTTCATTATAATGACGAAAAAGACCCGTTGGAAATTCGTAGCGTTACGGCTTTTCCGCTTTTTAGAAAATATCGTCAGTATGGCATTCTGAAAAAAACTATTCAGAGTTATGAAATTACTCAAGGAATGTTCGGTTTGCAAAAATTTTTGACAATTACGATTAAAGGTCTTGACCCTCAGACAAAGAAATCTACCGTTAAAAAAATTGAAAAAATCAATATTTCCATCTTGAAAAAAACTGCTGTTGAGGATTTGGAAAGAACTTTGAAAAGGTACGTAAAATAAGGCATTATATTTGCTCAAAAACAGGAAAAAAACTTTTTTTTTAACGCTATGAAAATGAGATTTATAATTTTGACTTTGCTGATGTTTTTTTCGGCAGAGTTTTCGTCTTTTGCACAGCTTTTAACCCTTGAGCAGTTGGCACGACAAAGGGTTTACCGTTCTGTTAAAGACGCTGAGGCTACGCCTAATACTGTTTTGGTTTTGGATTTGAGCGATTCTCAGTTGAATGATTTGGAAACGGATATTACAAAGTTTCCTAATCTTCAGGCTTTGTATCTTCAGTCAAATGATTTTGAAAGTTTGCCTGATGAAATTTTTTCGATGACAAAACTTCAAATGCTTTTTGTTGATGACAACAAATTAACGAGGATTTCTCCTAAGATAGCTAATTTGGTGAATTTGAAGATTTTATCGCTTGCCAACAATAAAATTACTTCAATTCCGCAAGAGGTCTTTTCGTTGAAAAATTTGGAAATATTGAATCTTTCTGCTAATTCTATTTCTTCTTTGGAGCCTTCTGTGAAAAATCTTTCGCGTTTGAGGGAACTGACTTTGTCTTTCAATAAATTAACTTTTGTACCAAAAGAAATCGGAAACATTTCAACGCTTGAGTCTTTGGATTTGGCTGTCAATGACATTAAAACATTTCCTGAGGAGTTTTCCGCATTGAAAAAATTATGTATTTTGCGTTTGGATAGTTGTAAAATCGGCGAGATTCCTCAAACTATACTTTCTTTGACGGGACTTGAATATTTGTCGATGTCAAATTGCGGTATTGAAGAGTTTCCAAGCGGAATTTCTTCTTTGAAAACTTTGAAAACTTTGTTGCTCAGTGATAATCAAATTTCGTTGTTTTCAGAAGAAGTTTGTAAAATGTCTGGTTTGAAAATCCTTGCTCTTGCCAATAATAAGATTTCAAGTATTCCCGGGACGATTACGAATATGACAAGTCTTTATGATATAAATCTTTGCGGAAACAAAATTTCAGAATTTCCGGCTCAGATGGAAGAAATGAACAATCTTATGATGATTGGACTTACCGGTACGGATGTTCAAATATTGAATTTTAAAATCCAATCCGAGAAAAAAGTTTATTGATTTTTATCGAAAAAAATTTGGATTTAAACAAAAAAGTATGTTATTTTGAAACCGTAAAAGTATTAACGTCCTAAAGATGTTTGATGAAAACGATATAAAACTTTTGATTAAGGCTTTGAATGATTCGGGAGGATACGATTTTAGTAATTACTCCCTCAAGTCGTTTATGCGGCGGGTAGAAAAAGTATTATATGATAATAAAATAGATATTTATACTTTGATAAATGCCGTTAAAATTGATAATGTTTTCTTAGAGCAGGTTGTAAGGGACGTTACCGTTAATACGACTGAAATTTTCCGCGATCCTTCCGTTTGGCAGGCTTTGAAATATATGGTTTTGCCGAGGCTTCATGCGAGGAAGGAGATTAACATTTGGCATGCCGGCTGTAGCGTGGGAATGGAGGTTTATTCGATGGAAGTTTTGCTTTGTGAGGCGGGATTATTGGAAAATTCAAAACTTTATGCTACCGACATCAATACTGATGTTTTGCTCTCGGCAGAAAAAGGCGTTTATAGTTGTCGTAATTCTGAGGAATATTTGACAAATTTCCGTAAGGCCTTGTGTGTTAATCCTTTTAACAGGGAGGAGCAGATTAATATTCCGCCGCAAAAGTATTTTGATATACTTCCGGGTAAGGACGAGTTCAGAATGAAACCGTTTTTGCTGAAAAAAGCTAATTTCAAAAAGCATAATCTTGTATCCGAGGGAAATCCTTTCGGTATAAAATATGACATAATACTTTGCCGCAACGTTTTGATTTATTTTAATCAAAACCTTCAGAACAAATTATTTGCGCAGTTTTGGGATTATCTCTCTGATGACGGAATTTTGGTCTTGGGAATTCATGAAAGTATTTTGGGTCCGCTTACGGCAAAATACGAAAAGAAAGGTTTAATTTATCAAAAAAAGCTTATCTGATGGAAGATAGTCTGATGATTTCGGAAGAGGATTTCTTGAAAATTCTCAGTACCGTCAGAACGGTGGGCGATATAGATTTTATTGATTATGAGCCGTATTTGCTTTGTCACCGTTTTGAAAGGTTTATGCAGATGCAGGGTTATGCATCTGTTGCCTTGCTTATAGACAAGATGATGCAGGATAAGAATTTTATTGATTTCTTTCTTTACAAAATCAAGGTAGGTACGACGGAGATGTTCCGCGACCCGCAAATGTGGCTGGAATTGCAGAAAAACGTTTTTCCTAAGTTTTCCGGCGAAACGGTCTTAAAAATTTGGCTTCCTGATGTTTGCGGTGATGATGAACTTAATACTTTGTTGATACTTTTAGAGAAAAACAATCTTTTGGTAAAATCAATGATTTATGCAACTTCCTATTCTGAAAGGGTTTTGGACGATGTTAAAATGGGTACTATTGAGCCTAAAAAAATGGAAGTGAGTCTTGATAATTACAAACAGTTTTCCTCGGATACGGAATTTTTTGCAAATTGTTTTTTCAAATCCGATAGATTTCAGTGTCTTTCTCCAAAACTGCTTGACAAAGTGATTTATTTAAAACATAATGTCATTCACGAAGAGCCGCCCGACAACGGTTTCAATTTGATAATTTTTCGTAATAGGGCGTTGTATTACAATATGTCTTCGAGAAAGACAACTATTGAAAAACTTTACCGCAGCCTTTTGCCGGGCGGGTATTTTGCGATAGGAATAGGCGAAACGTTAAGAGGTTTGGAACAAAATACGAAATTTGTTCCTGTTTCTAAGACGGAAAATATATTCAAAAAACCTTAAAGTAAATCGGAATGTTAAACATTGTAATCGGCGGTTCGGCGGGAAGTTTCCCTATTGTAACGAATATTTTGGCAAAGCTTGACAAATCTTTTCCGTTTCCGATGTTTTTGTGCCTTCATCGGCTCAAAAGTGTTAGAACGGGTTTTGTGGAAGCTTTAAGACTGAAATCTTCCGTCCCCGTGCTTGAGCCTCACGATAGGGAACCTGTTATTAACGGTCATGTTTATCTTGCCCCGGCAAATTATCACATGTATTTGACAAAGGGCAATACAATTTCGCTTTCAACGGAGGAGGTCGTAAATCATTCGCGTCCTTCGATTGATATAACTTTTGGTTCGGCAGCTAAAAGTTTTGGCTCAAAATGTGTAGGAATACTTTTGTCGGGTGCTAACAAAGACGGAGCAATCGGTCTTAAAGCGATGAAAGATAGCGGTGCAACGATTATCGTTCAATCGCCAGAAGAGGCTCAAGTCAAAACTATGCCGATGGCGGCCTTGAAAATTACCGAACCGGATTTCGTTTTTACAAGCAGTCAGATTATAAGTTATTTACAAAAACTAAAAGAGTAATTACCATGAAATTATTTGAAAAAGGAAGAAGACAAATCGGTGTATTTCTATTGGTTTACTTGGCAGTATGTATTTTTGTATGCTGTACTTCGTTTCCCTACTTGTCGCTTCAGACGATAACTATGGCGGAAGAAATCAGATATTTTTCGCTGTTTTCGATGATCGTAGCGGTTTTTGTGTTTTTTTACACGAAACAGATGTTTCTTGCCGGCGGCAAAATTGAGGATACGGTGGCCGTAAAGACTGGTCAGAATACTCAAGAAACATTACGTAAGGAGCAGGAGAGAAAAGCTAAAGAAGATAAAAAGAAAAAAGCCGAACAAGAGAAAAAAATTATCGAAGAAAAACTTTCCGGTATTTTGGACGGTCTTGATAGTAAACAAGCAACCGGCGACTTTTTCGATCAGCTTTTGATTAACTTGTCAAAATGTTTTGATATTGTTCAAGGTGTGGCTTATTTGTATGATGACGCTTCTCAAAAATTCTCTATTGCAGGAACTTACGCATATTATACCGAGCATACCGACCGTACTTTTGAAATAGGGGAGGGCATACCCGGACAGGTAGCTAAGGACAGAAAAATTTTGCAACTTGATAACGTGCCTGAAGATTACATAAAAGTAGTTTCGGGGTTAGGAAACTCTTCACCGAGACATCTTGTTGTAATTCCTATTGTTAGCAAAGACAAAACTTTGGCTGTTATGGAGCTTGCATCTTTTTCAAAAACAGAAATCAATAGTCAGTTGTTTTTTGAACAATTCAACGAAAAACTCTCCGGCAGAGTTGAAATGCTTGATAAATAAAAAATTATAAAAGAAGATTTTTTGCGAATGAAAAGGTCTGTTATTATCGTTGCGGGCGGCAAAGGTCTTAGAATGGGTACGCAAATGCCGAAACAATTTCTTTCAATCGGCGGAGTGCCTGTTTTGTGCAGGACTGTGAACCGTTTTTTGGAATTTGACCCCGATATTAAAATTTTTATTTCGTTGCCTAAAGCTTATTTTGAGGTTTGGGAGAAGATTTCTGACGGATTTTTAAGCAGCGGCGATATTACTTTGGTTGAAGGCGGACAAGAAAGATTTCATTCGGTAAAAAATGCTTTAGATAAAGTTCCTGATGATGTTGATTTTGTGGGAGTTCATGACGGAGTAAGACCTTTTGTTTCCGTAAAAGTTATTGCTTCTGCTTATGCAGGAGCAGCGTTGAAAGGAAATGCCGTGCCGTGTATTGCTCCGCCTGAGAGTATCAGATTTTGTGAACCGGAAGGCTCAAATTATCAACTTGACAGAACGAAAATAAAATTGATACAAACTCCTCAAGTGTTTTCATTAAAAACTTTAAGAAAAGCATATCAATCACCTTTTAATGAGTTGTTTACGGACGACGCTTCTGTTGTTGAAAAAAGTGGTGAAAAAATTAATCTGGTAGACGGCGAGCGTCAAAACATAAAAATTACTACTTTTGAGGACTTAAATTACGCAGAATTTTTACTGAAGAAATAATGTTTTTAGAATTACCATTGCATAGCGGAAGCATTGAAGTCGTAACAGGATCAATGTTTTCCGGCAAGACCGAAGAATTGATACGCAGATTAAAACGTGCTAAAATAGCGGGTCAGGAGACATGTATTTTCAAACCGCTTACCGATTCCCGTTATTCTGTCAAGGATGTTGTATCGCATGACAGAAATCTTATTGAATCTGTTGCTGTGGGAGTTTCAGAGGATATTTTATCGCTTTGCAGCAATACTACGAGGGTTGTCGGTATTGACGAGGCACAATTTTTTGATATGGGACTTGTTGAGGTTTGCAAAAAATTGGCATTGCGCGGTGTCAGAGTGATTATTGCGGGTTTAGATATGGATTATTTGGGCAGACCTTTCGGACCTATGGGCTCGTTGATGGCTATTGCTGATGATGTTACGAAAGTTCATGCAATTTGTACCCGTTGTGGCTCTTTGGCGCAGTTTTCTTTTAGGCTTTCTTCCGACAAAAAACTTGTAAGCCTCGGAGAAAAAGATACTTACGAGCCTTTGTGTAGAAATTGTTATAAAAAAGCTGTTGAAGATAAAATTTTAGTTATTAATGAAATTACTTCCGTTAATTAGAAAAATTTTTCTTTTGCCGGTATATTTTTATAGGGCGGTTATTTCGCCGTGGTTGCCTGATGCTTGCCGTCATACGCCTACTTGTTCGCAATATTGTATTCAAGCGGTAATGAAGCACGGAATTTTTGTCGGTTTTTTTCTTGCCGCTTTCAGAATTTTGCGTTGCAACCCTTGGGGAACTTCTGGTATCGACAACGTGCCCGAAAAAGGCTGTGTCAAAGAATATTTAAAAAAGTTTTTCCGATGTGAAAAGTCTTGATTTTTTGTGTGTTACATTTCTTTTGCTTTGAAATAATCGAGCATTCCCAAAAGTACTTCGGATTGATGCGACAAATTATTACTATTAGCAGAAATCTCCTCACTTAAAGCGGCAAATTGCTGAATTGAAGAGTTAAACCTTTGAACCGCCGAATTTATCTGCGCACTGCCGTTTGCTTGTTCTCTGCAAGCTGTGGCAATTTCTTGAACAAGTGATGTAGAACGTTCAATTTCAGGTAATACCGAAGAAAAAACTTCTCCTGTCTGATGCGCCATTTCAACGCCGTCTTTGCTGACTGAATCTATTTCGCGGGCTGATACGGCACATTTTTCGGCAAGTTTCCTAACTTCGCCGGCTACAACGGCAAAACCTTTACCGTGTTCTCCGGCTCTTGCTGCCTCTACCGCAGCATTTAGGGCAAGGATATTTGTCTGAAACGCAATCTCGTCTACAACCGAAATTTTCTGCGCAATATGATTCATCGTGTTAATTGTTTTGTGAACAATTTCGGAACAATTTTTTATGGAGTTAAAATTATTCAAAGCTATTTTTTCGGTTTCGTGAGCATTATCACTATTCTTTTGGATTGATGAAGTCATCTCCTGAATTGATGACGAAACTTCTTGAACGCTTGCTGCTTGATCGTTGGCATTATCGTTCATAACAGAACTTGTGCGGCTCATTTCCATGCTTGCGTCCGTGATAATTTTTGCTTCGTTTGTAATATTTGAAACGATATTGTTAAGATTATCAGCAAGATTACTCATCGCATTTTGAAGTAATCCTATTTCGTCGGAACTTTGGTCGTGTTTAAACTCAACCGAAAGGTCGCCTTCAGAAAGTTTTACAGCTCTTAATAAACTATTCCCCAATGGTTTAGTTATGTGTCTGCTGATTTGGTATCCGATGAAAATAATCAAAAGCGCAACAACGAACAATGCCAAAATCAACTGGTGGCGGGCAGCAAGTAATGCGCCGTTAATCTGCGAAGAAATATCTTCAACTTTTGTTGCAATATTCATTTTCAGCGCATGACTGAGATTAATAAGTTCAGCACTAACGACCTCACTTTTAGCAAAATACTCTCCTGACTTTTGGTATGTTTTAACAAAGGTTTCTGACAATTTCAAAAAACCTTCGGATGCGGAATGAACTTTTTCAACAGTTGAACGGCTCTGAGAATCTTTGATATGTTCGCAGGCTTGAATAATAATTTTCGTATCGGAAATTATTTTGTTTCTTCCTTCTTCGGTTTTGAGCGCATTTGCTGAAACTGAAGCTTTTACCATTGCAATATATTCATCAATATCTAACGTAAGTTTATGTGCATTAAGGGCTTCTGCTTTTTGGTTCAGAGAGATGTGTTTCTTAACGTTTTGGTCTTGAATATCACGTAAAGTTTTAAGGTTGTCAAGCAACATATCCTTGAACTTATACATTTGGGAAAAAGTTTCTTCCCTGCTGTCCCTTGTGTCCCAAATTGCTTTCGATAATGAATAAAACTCATTAAAAAGTAATGCAGTAGATTTATAACAGTCAAATATTTCGTCTTTACTATCAGCTTTTTCAAAAATATTTCCTAAGGTGTCAAGACTCTCTTTTGAGGAACTAATAAATTTTATACCCTCTTCTTTACGTTTTTCGTTGTTGGTTTGGACGAAAGCCTGCAAAGCATTTACGGTAATATTAATATCAGTTTCGATATGGTCGGCATGGTCGAGCATGACAAGATATTCGCTGCTAAGACGTTTGGACTCCTTGTTAATTTTCATTATGCGCACCAATAATACCGCCGAAACTATCACAAAAGGGATAATTACGCAAGTGTAACCGAGTATAAGTTTTTTTCTTACGGAAAGATTTTTGACGTTGATAATCATGAATTTTCTTAGTATAGAATTTATTGCGAAGCTACAAAAATAAAACCATTTAATAGCAAAAATATTGTAAAATTTTCAAAAAAAATAATATATTACATTTTTCTAAAAAACTTTCGTAGTTAAATGCTTTTTATCCTTTTATCGGTATTGAATGTATACTTTTTATTACTCCTATTACAAACACGCTATGAAGGTTACCGATGCAATCTATGTTACCTAATTTGTCGACTATAAATTTTTGGTAATCGTTCATATCTCTGACATAAACTTTTATTTGAAAATCGTAGTCGCCGCTGGTGTTGTAACATTCTGTTATTTCGTCTATTGTCTGTACGGCATCAAGAAAAACCTTATTGTTTTTTTGATTATGTTGTTTTAAGCGGATATTGCAGAGAACCATCATGCCGTTACCTACTTTTTCCGGGTTTACGATAGCTGTATAGCCTTCTATGTAGCCTTCGCGTTCAAGTCTTTTTTGCCTTTCAAAAGTCGGGGAGGGCGACAAATTAACTTTTACTGCCAATTCTTTTACTGTTAAATGCGAATCTTGTTGCAATTCCTTGAGAATTTTAATATCTGTTTCGTCTAAAGAAATATCATTTTTCATTTTGTATTTTGCTAATTTTTCAGAATAATATTTTGCAAATATATTAATTTTTGAGGATATAAAACAAATTTTCCCGAATGTTTTCAGAAATTTGTTTTGAAGCGATATGTTGTATTACTTTGCCTTATAATTCTTTAAAAAAACATATTATAAATTATGATAAAAAAATACGCACCGCATAGAGCGGATATTGTTGGGAGCTTTTTGCGCCCGGAGAAATTAAAAGAAGCAAGACTCCTGTTTTCAAAAGGAGAAATTGTAGCTAATGAGCTTAAAGATTTGGAAAATAAGCTGATAGAAGAGCTGATTTTAAAACAAAAGGCTCATGGCTTAAAAGTAATCACTGATGGAGAATTTCGTCGTGCTTATTGGCATTTGGATTTTATGTGGGGTTTTAATGGTGTTAAAAAAATTGAACTTGAACATGGTTACAAATTTCACGGCGAAGAAACTGCAAAAGGTTCAATAAAACTTGTGGGAAAAATATCCGGAGAAAATCATCCTTTTGTAGAGCATTTTAAATTTGTAAAGCAGTTTGAAACTCCCGGCGTTGTTGCAAGACAAACTATTCCTGCTCCTGCGCAATTTTTAGCAGAATTGTTCCGCGGAGATAATATTATAAATACCCGCAATATTTATCCGGATTTGAACGAACTTGAACACGATATAGCTAAAGCTTATCAGACTGTGATGAATGATTTAAAAAAAGCCGGTTGCAAAAATATTCAGTTTGATGATTGTACATGGGGAATGATTGTTGATAAGGATTATTTGAAAACTAAATTTTCTAAAGGTTTTGTTTTTGATATTGAAGCCGAAAGAGGTCTGCGTCTTAATAATCGTGCGCTTTCAAATCGACCCGAAGATGTTACTGTCGCAACGCATATTTGTAGGGGAAACTATCATTCCACTTATGCGAGTCAAGGGCCGTATGATGATGTTGCTCCTTATGTTTTTGCTCGGGAAAATGTTGATGCGTTGTATTTGGAGTTTGACGACGAACGCTCCGGCGGTTTTGAACCTTTGAAAGAAGTTTCGCCTGATAAATCCGTTGTATTGGGTTTAATTACTTCTAAATCACCTGTTTTGGAAAATAAAGATTTTGTGAAAGAAAGAATAGTCAAGGCCTCGGAATTTGTTCCTATCGACAGATTGTGTTTGAGTCCGCAATGCGGTTTTGCCTCGTGTGAAATCGGAAATAAACTTACCGAAGATCAACAGTGGGCAAAAATAGATTTGGTTCAAGAGATTGCAAGTGAGGTTTGGGGATGAAAAAAATCCGGTTTTTTAAAGCCGGATTTTTTCGTTTTTTACAAATTCTTCTATTGCCTTTTCAAATGCTTTTTGACCGTTGTGAAACTGCGGGAACAAATCGTATGCGGTGTTGATGATTTCCTCAATGTGAGTGCCGAAATCGAAAACGGCATTTTTAAAATCATTAACATTAACTCCTAAACGCTTTATTAAATCGAATTGCAAATCGGAATAACCCATGACATCGGTGGCTGAAGGCGAAAATTCAAAGTCGCTGCCGTTGAGTCTTAACGTGCTGAAATCTTTTAAGTTTTTGTTTAATAAAAGCTTTTTAACGTTTTGTTCTGCTATTAAATACGCCTCTAACGGAAAATCTTCGTATACGAAACTGCATTTTAGGGTTTTTGTTTGAGAAATGTTTTCTAAATGAAATCCTTGAATAATTTCGGTTAAAGGAGTGTCCAATGTTTTATCTTCGTAGTTTGCAATATAAAAATCGTTGCAACGGGAAAAAAGATAACAGCCTTGAGGTATGTAGAGCGTTTTGTTTTTCAGCGGAGAGTTTTTTCCGTCAAATTTTTTTAGAGTGTAATTTAAAACCGTTTCTTTATTTTCGTCATAGTTTTCTTTTACGAAAGTGCATTTCGCGCCTAAATCTTTTAGCGTTTTGATTATGCTGACAACAAGTCTTGAATAATTGCAGCGGTAAGCAGGTGCGGTTTTGAGTGTAAAATCAGGGTTGAGCGAAAAATTTTCCGACGAAAAAATATCTTCTTTGAATGACGAAATTTCTCTGTAACTTTTTGTTTTAAAATGATTAAAAAAATCTCTCAAATGATTTTTCCTGATGGCGCAGCAGATGTTTTCGGAATAAAAAGTGTTAGGCGAAATTTTGTGAATCAACATTGCTGCTTTCTCTAAAGAGGAAAAATCGAAAAATAATTTTTTGTTATTTTTTTGAAATACATTTTCTGAAATAAATCGGGATAGAATTATATTTTCTTCTATAAATATCAGATTTTCAGGAATTTCTAATTCTACTTTCTCCTCGTTGAACGATAAAATCAACGCAGAAAACAAATCGGAAAGCGTTTTGAATTTGAATTTAAACATTTTAATTTTTATTTTTGCCAAAAATATGAAATTAAAAGATGACTTCAAAAATAAAAAACATTTTTTTTGCATTGTGTCTTGCATTGTTTGCGATGACGCTTATATTTTCATGTGCGCAAATAGGTACGGTTTCGGGCGGTGATAAAGATACTGCCGCGCCTTACATCAAAAAAAGCCGTCCTGATATTTATTCGGCTCAATTTGACGGCAAAAAAGTCAAAATAAAATTCAATGAATATTATTCGCTTGACAATGTGGAGCAAAAATTTTTGATGTCTCCGCCTCAAGATAGTGTTAAGCCCAAAGTTAAAGTAAAGGGGAAGTGGCTTTTTGTTAAGTTTAAAGAGCCTTTGAAGCCGGATACGACTTATACATTAAAGTTTTTTGACGCTGTAAAAGATTACAACGAGGGTAATGTTATTGAGGATTTTGATTTTGTATTTTCAACTGGTTCCACTGTTGATACCTGTGCTGTTTCTGGACAGGTATTTGATGCACAAACGCTTGAAAAACAAAAAGATATGTTAGTAGGTCTTTACGGTGCACAGACAGGTTTTTTGGATTCTGTTCCGATTAAAAGAAAACCGGATTACATAACTCGTACCGATACGGCAGGACGTTTTAAGATTGATAACATTATTCCGGGCGAATATATGGTTTTCGGACTTTCGGATATTAACGAAACGCAGCGTTTTGACCTTGAAAACGAGAAAATTGCATTTTTGAAAACTAAAGTTACGGCGAAGGCGGAAAGACTGAAAAAAATCGATTCGCTTCCTGCGGGAACTATTCTTCACCTTGGCGAAAAAGGACACCGTATACTTGATACTATTCTTACTGATACGGTTATCATTCAGGATTTGTTGTATACAACGCCGAACAACATAAAGCTTTATAGTTTTGAGGAAGTTCATCTCGTGCAGTATATTTCTGAAAGAGCGAGAGATATGCGTTGTCGTATAAAGTTGTACTTTAATAAAACCGTCGGTGAGGACACCGTTTTGATAACCTACGTTGATGATACTCTCAAAAGTCCTCAGATGATTTATGATTACAACAAAACGAGAGATTCTTTGATTGTTTGGTTTAAGGATACAGCCGATATTAACAACGATACTTTACAAATCCGTGTTACTTTTTCAACGCTTGACAGTCTGAAACGTCCTACGCTTGAGACTGACACTTTGAGTGTGAAATTCAACGCTAAAAAATTAGCAAAGGCGGAGAAAAAAGTAGATACGGGCATTGACAGCCTTCAGTTTAGAATTAAGAGTAATTTTAACGGAGATTTTGATATAAAAGGTTCGGTTAATATTCAAATTCCGATAATTTTGAACTCTGTTGATACTTCGCTTTTAAAACTTTATGAGGCGGTTGATAGTTCTTTTGTCGATGATATGAGCAATAAGGTTATAAAGGCTGTTCGTTTGGATTCAGCTTTTTACCGTGTGATTTTCAAACGTCCTATTTCGGGTGATATTGTTTTTTATCCGACTGATTCTGTTGTGTCAAAAGATTGGTATATAGCGACTTATAATCCAACGCGTGATACTGTTGATATTGAGGTTACGGATTCGGCGATGATAAGAAAATCGAAGTTTCAGAACCTTTTGAAATATCATAACGAGTATTATTTGGGGCTGAAGCAAAAAATCCGTGATTCAGTACCGACGGTTATAATTCCTCAAAAAATTATTTCATACAGCCGTCCTTCGAGAGATACGATTAAAGTTTTGTTGGAAAAATCTCCTAAACGCGGTGTTGAGGTTTCGCCCATTAATTTGGAAAAATTTCCGGAAAACGGTATTGAAGTCTTTCAAGATAGGGATAGAATTACGCTTTTGTTAAGAGATACTTCGGCAGTTTTCAAAGATACGTTGGTCTTGAAATTCAATTCTTACGACCGTCAGATTTTCAACAAAAACAAAAAACTTGTTGATAAAATTTATAAAGATACGCTTTTTGCGATTTATAAAATTCCGTTCCAAAGATTGCTTTCTAACAATTCCTCTGGAGAGGATACGATTAGATTTGTTTTTGAGCGGAAACTCAAAACAATTCCGAGCCTTGGATTACCTTCTTTCCCTGAAAAAGGAAATTCATGGTATAGCGGTATTCTCTCTCAAAGTAGAGATACTTTTTGTGCCGTAATCAACGATGAGCAGATAAAGAACTTAGATACGATTAATTATACTATCAGTTATATGTCGCTGACAAATAAAGAGGTTGATACTTTGATTTGTGATACATTGAGTTTTATTCCTCCTAAGGCAGAGGTTTCGCAAAAGAATCAAGGCGGTCGCCGTCGTAAAAGTGATGCTGGAAGGGATTCAAAACGGGAAAACGAAGAAAAACAAAAAAATATGTATGCCGCTAACTTGCTTTTTGAAAAGCATTATGTTATGGAAAGGGATACGATGAATGCTAAAAATCTTGTTTTGAAATACGATTTTGAACCCGGCAAACAATATGTTTTGGAAATTGATGATTCCACTTTCAATTCGATTTATAATACGCCTAACCTTTATTTGAGTTCAAAGGCAAAAATTCGTGAGCTTGATTACTACGGCACATTAACGGTAAATCTTATGAATTTGGGAGCGATTGAAAATTATCCTGACCTCGACGAGGATTTGCCGCCTTTTGAACAACTTGACACGGCAAGGTCGCTTCGTCGTAAAATCAATCCGAAAGATACGCTTCCTATTACTGACAAACGCATTAAGCAAGGTCAAGTAATAGTATGTCTTTGCAACGATAAAGGCGAAATTATATACTCCAAAACAGCAAAAGAAGATTCTTCCGTTATGTTTGATTTTATTTTGCCGGGAGATTATGTCGTAAAAATTATTTGCGATAAAAATTTCAACGGAAAATGGGATACGGGTAAATATTTGGAAAATCTTTATCCCGAAAGGGTTTTTGAGTTTCCTAAAAAACAGACCGTTAAGTCGAAATGGGAAACCAAATTGGATTGGAAATTTTAGCTTAAAAAAATATTTTATGAGCCGTGTTTTTGTGTTTTTGGTCTTAATGCTTTTTAGCGTGAATGTTTTTGCGCAAAAGATTATAACAGAGGCTTTTTCGCCTGATAAAAAATACAAATTAGAGGTTTTTTATCAGGATTCTCTTTTGAAATTTTCTCTGAAAGATTCAAAAACGGATACGGCTTTGATTGCTCCTTCTCGGCTCGGTTTTTTGTTGGATACGGTTTTGAATTGCGTAACTTCTGCTGATACGCTTGTTAGTATTAAGAAAAAGAAATATTCGGGATTTTTGGTTTCGGATTTTGCTGAAAGGAAAAAACAAGAAGATAAGTATTCGACTTTAATATTGAGTTTTAAGTCCTCTGATATAAAGTATTGCGTTAATTTGAGAATTTATAATCGGGCTGTTGCCGTGAGTTATTCTTTTTCTGCGAAAAAAATATATCAAATCAAAAAGGATTTTACCGAGTTTAATCTTTCTCCTTTGAATTTTTATTATTACAGAGAATACATTGTTGAAGGCGGATATTCTTTGGGCGAGGGTGATATGTTAGGTGCTATAACGCCGATTTTCATAAAAGGCAGCAATAGTGATTTTTCCGCTACAATCAATGATGCGGCAAATTACGGTAGCTCCGATAAAATGCGTGTTGATTTGCGAGGTAAAGTATTTACTTTTTTAGGAGCTTTTGTAAAAGATACTTCTTTAGTTACGCCTTGGCGTTATATTGTTTTTGGAAATACACCGACGGAAATGCTTGAAAACAAATATGTTGTTTATTCGCTGAATTTTCCTAATAAGAGAGATACTTTTGACTATTCTTGGCTGAAGGCAGGGACGGCTTTCCGTTATCCTGAAAACCAATATTCATGGGAGAGAATAAAACAATGTGTAGATTTTTGTGATAAAAATCAAATCAAATATCTTCATTTTGATGCCGGTTGGTACGGTTTCGGTTATAATCACGAGAGCGACAAGAATTCCGATCCAATGCGTCCCGTTAAGGGTTTTGACGTTAAGAAAACCGTTGATTATGCCCGTGAAAAAAATATCGGAATAGTGCTTTATGTCAATCAGACGGCTTGGTTTATTTATAATAACGATGCTGTTTTGGACACTTTTGCGGTTTGGGGCATCAAGGGCATAAAACTTGGTTTTATGTCTTCAAGGAGTGCCCGTGCGCTTTCTGATGTTTATACAATCGTTCAAAAGGCTGCTCAGAGAAAAATTTTTGTAAACGTTCATGACGAAATGCGCCCGACGGGGACAGAGGCCGTTTTTAAAAATCTTTTTACGATGGAGGGTGTCCGTGGTAATGAACATATTGATAATACTTCGTATCATACTATGCTTCTGCCTTTTACGCGTTTTATGGCGGGTGCGGCTGATTATACGTTTTGTTATCCGGGTTATCCGAGGGAGCTTAACGGCAAAATTAACGAAATGCGGACAACAAAGGGTCATCAGATGGCTCTTTCCGTGATATTTTTTTCACCTCTGCAAAATATTTTTTGGTACGGAAAGCCGGAAATGTATCAAAAGGAAAACGAAATCGAATTTTTTAAAAATTTGCCTACCGTTTGGGACGATTTTAAGATTATTGACGCCCAACCAGCAAATTATTTCGCTATTGCAAGACGTAGCGGTGAAAAATGGTATTTTGCCGTTGCAACAGCTTTTAACCGTGATTTTGAATTGCCTCTTGATTTTTTGGGCGAAAAGGAAAGATACACCGCTAAAATTTTTGAAGATGCTCCGAAATCTGAAGTTATGATTAAGGAGATTGAGGATTTAAGCGGTATTAACTCTTTGAATTTCAAATTAACGGCAAGCGGCGGAGCTACCGTTATTTTCGATAGTAAACCCCGCCGCTTAAAGAACAAAAAAAATTAAATTTCTGTTATGCTTACCGCCTTAAAACCGTCTTGGTTTTTGGCTTTGTCAAATGCGCTGACAAATTCGCCTTTTACGGTGGCATTATCTTTTATTCCGCTTTCTGCCAATAATTTAGCCGGAATGAAAATCGCAGCTCCGTTAAAATTTACAAAACCGTAACCGTTTTCTGAAACGATTAATTTTCCGGCAAAAGGAAATGCTTCTTCCTTTTCGTTATGTTTCTTTTTTTTCATCTGATTGTTTTAAAAAGTTTTTTTTTAATAATGGAATGAACTACCCGTTAAAAATTCCCTTAAAATTGACGTCGGGGGAATTTCGTTGTCGGGAAATTCTTTGAAATATGATAAAAATTTTATAAGTCTTTGTGCTTCAGCGTATTCAGGCGCACGCTCCGAAACATTTTGCAACAAGGGTTCTGCATAAACCTTTATAACGCCTAATTCATACGGCAGTGCGGAGTTGAACATAACGTCAGCCTCTTCCTGAAACGGGAAAATGTTTTTGTTTTCGCCACGTCTTACGCTCGGCCAACGTTTTATCGTGTCCTCAGCCGAATAATGTCTGTAACGGAAATCCCTAATTATACGCCTTAAAAGTCTGTTGTCGGTGGTCGGAATACGGTTGTGAGAGTCGATTCCGATAGGCGTTAAAGCCGAAACATAGATTTTGAATTTTTTGTCAGCGGGAATCATCTGACTCAATGTCGGATTTAGACCATGAATACCTTCAACGACGAAAACAGTTTTTTCGTCTGCCGTCATCGTTTCACCTTTGTATTCGCGTTTCCCCGTCTGAAAATTATATGTCGGCATTTTAACGGTTTCTCCGTTCATCATCGCCAAAATATCTTCGTTAAATTGTTTATAATCAACGGCTTCGAGAGCTTCAAAGTCGTATTCGCCTTTTTCGTCCCTTGGCGTATTTTCTCTATTAACGAAATAATTATCCAAAGATATTTGAACAGGTTTCAATCCCGCAACCCTTAACTGAATGCACAAACGTTTTGAGGTCGTGGTTTTGCCCGAAGACGAAGGACCGGCGATTAAAACCAATTTTACATTGCCTTTTTGTTTGATTAAATCGGCGATTTGAGCGATTTTTTTCTCGTGCAATGCCTCGGCTACTTTTATGATTTCGCCGGAATAACCCTCTTTAACGGCTTTGTTAAGGGTATTAACAGTGGAGATTCCCAAAAGTTTGCCCCAAGATTTGTATTCGCGGAAAACTTCAAAAAGTTTGTCCTGTTTTTCAAGCGGAAGAATTTCCATGGTCTTGAAATTTGTGGGAAATCTTAACAGCAATCCGTCATAATACGGTATTAAATCAAAGACACTCAGATATTTAGTCGAAGGAACAAGATACGAGGTATAATAATCCTGAAAACCGTCAATCGAATAAACTGACGAGAAAAATCTGCCTCTGTCCTCAAAAAGTTTCACCCTTTCTTCCATGCCTTGGGCTTTGAAAATTTCAGCGGCTTTGGTTGATAGGATTTCTTTTCTTTCAATCGGCAGGTCTACTTTAACGAGTTGAATCATACGGGCTTTTACCTTTGCTACTAATTCTTCATCGGGTTTTACCTCGTGTCCATCTTGATCGGAAATTTCGCAGTAGAAGCCTTTACTGATACTATGATCAATGATGACTTTGAGAGTAGGAGCTATGTCATGAAAAGCTTTTACCAACAAAAAGCACAAAGAACGCTGATACATTTTTTGACCTTCAGCAGATTCGATGTCAAAAAATTTTATGACTTTGGGTTTGAAAATCGAATAATCAAGTTCTTTGATTTTGTTGTTAACAAAGGCTCCGATTAAGGGTTTGTCGAGCGTAATATTCTGATCCTCTGCAATATCTTTCAACACTGTACCAACGGGATACTGTTTGGTAACATCGGTGTTGATGCAGTATATGTCCAAAAGTTTTTTATCCATATAGTTTTTGTTTTTAGTTTTTTAAAAGTAGTGATTTTTAGCGGATTTTAAAAGTTAATTTTTTATAAAACGGTTTTCTTAAAAAATATCTCTCTGTAATATTTGATTCCGTTTTTGTTGATATTTTTTAGGAATGTTTTGCTCATCGGGTAAAACTGCCAAAGCGAAACCAAAGCGGCTATCATAGCGCAAATTACCGTTACGAGAATATCAAGCGAATTTATTACGAGTTCGTGAGTTGCTACAACGCCGACCCATTTTAGAAATTGACGGATAAAAGTCATAACGGCAAGTCTGAAAGGCGATTTCGTGAAAATCAGACTTATGGATTTTCTGATAATAAAACTGCCTGCCGTTTTGAGTTTGTTTTTGACGCTGCCGTTCAAATCAAACATTGCCTCGGTCTGAAGCCATAACAAAAACTTTCCGTTGGTTTTTTCTATTGTTTGGTTTGTCCTTAAATCTTTTTCTTGATAAATGTACATAACTTTCTGTTGTACAATATTTAAGAAAATCTGAAATTGTAAAAAGTCCAAAACTGCTAACGTTATCGAAATATATACTTGTAGCGGCAAAGTTGCCAAAAAAGTAAGTACGACGGAAACAAAAGTGCAAAAGTTAATGATTTTTTTGCATTTTTTCCGTTTTTCTTCTGTTGATAAATTTTCAAAATTATTCCCCTTTGTAAATTTTTCATAATCTACACAAGAGATTTTCAACTTGAAAATTAGGATTAAAAACTCGTTGTATATGTCTAAAATTTTTTTCAGCATAATCCGCGGTAAAAATAACAAAATTCGTGCAAATAGCGCAATATTTTTTTTTAACTTTGCACTGAAAATTTTTTAAGAAAAAAATGTTTGCACCCGTTGTAATCTTTGCCTTTCAAAGGCCGGAACATTTGGAAAAACTCGTGAAAAGTCTTCTTTTGAACAAGGAGGCTTCTCAAACAGATTTGATACTTTTTTGTGATGGTAAAAAATCTGAGAGTCAAATGGTTAATATCGAAAAAATAAAAGATTTTTCAAATAGAATTTCGGGGTTTAAATCCGTGAAAAACGTTTTCCGCCCTGAAAATTTCGGTCTTGCAAAAAATATTATCAGCGGGCTCAACGAGGTTTTTTCGGAATATTCTTCCGTGATAGTTTTGGAAGAGGATTTAATCGTGACGCAGAATTTTTTGAATTATATGAATTCGGCGTTGAATTTTTATAAAGACAAAAACGTTTTTTCTGTTGCCGGTTATACGCCTAATGTTGAACTTCCTGAAAATTACGATTTTACAACTTTCCCGATATTAAGAAACTGCTCTTGGGGGTGGGCAACATGGAAGGATCGTTGGCAGAAGGTTGATTTTGAAGTCTCTGATTTTAAGGAATTTATCCGTGATAAAAATCAGCGTGAAAGCTTTAATGCTTCGGGTTCGGATTTAACGATGATGCTCTTGAAACAACAACTCGGAATAATTAATTCTTGGTCTATAAGATTCTGTTATTCAGGCTTTAAGGCGGGAATGCCGACAATTTATCCAAAGAAATCTTTTGTTATCAACAACGGTGCTGACGGTTCGGGGACAAATGTCGGTTCAACAGAGAAATACGATACTGAAATTTTTGAAAACGTTACAGATTTTAATTTTTCATCAGATTTGTCAATAAACGAAAAAATTCTACATTCTTTTAAGAAAGCATACGATTGTTCGCTTTTTAGACGTATTATAAATTATTGGAAACTAAATCGTTACTTAAAATCATGTTCGCTTACGTAATTCTTCATTACCGCACTTTGGAAATTACAAAACAATGCGTGGAAAAGCTTATGAAACTTTTTCCGGAAAGCAAAATCGTTGTCGTTGATAATTTTAGCAATGACGGCAGTTTTGAGGTTTTGAGTACACTTTACAATGGTTTTGAAAATTTTCATATTATTCAAAATAATCAAAATCTCGGTTTTGCAAAAGGTAACAATTCGGGTTATAGTTTCGTTAAAAGTAATTATAACGCTGATTTTGTGGTCGTTATGAATAATGATGTTTTTATTAACGATGAAAATTTCGAGAGCAGAATTTCAGATTTTTATTCTAAACATCATTTTGCTGTTATCGGTCCTGACATTTTAACGCCGGAAAATAAGCATCAAAATCCTTTGTTGAAAGAATCGTTTTCTTCTTTTAGACTTTTTAAACAAGTGGTTATTGACAGTTTCCGTTTAATGTTTTTGAAAATCGGTTTGTTTGAAAAGAAAATTCTGAAAACTTATTCTAAATCAAGTTGTTCATATAAGAAAACGGATTTTTTGCCGCAAATTTATGAAAACTGTGTTTTGCACGGTTCATGCGTTATTTTTACTAAAAAATGGATTGAAAATGAGAGTTTTGTGTTTTTGCCCCTGACTTTTCTTTACGGTGAGGAATTCCTTTTGGCGGATTATGCTCGAAACAAAGGTTATGAAACGGGAATTTGTCCTTTTGCCCAAGTTCTTCATCTTGGGGGAAAATCCACTTTGCTTGACTTTAACGACAAGCAAAAGCAGATTTTTAAAACCAAGATGACCATTAAAGCATTTCTTTTGATTATAAAACAAAGATTTATTTGTTGATATGCAAAAGATGTCCCATGCGGTCGCGTTTTGTCAGCATATAACGCTTATTGTATTGATTTGTAGGAAATTCAATCGGAACGTTTTCTACGATTTCCAAACCGAAAGACTCCAAGCCGACACGTTTAACAGGGTTGTTTGTTAAAAGACGTATTTTCTTAACGCCCAATTTTCTTAAAATTTCAGCACCGACACCGTAATCTCTTTCATCGGGGTCAAAACCGAGGTGAATGTTAGCATCAACGGTATCAAAACCTTCTTCTTGAAGTTTGTAGGCTTTGATTTTGTTGAAAAGTCCTATGCCTCTGCCTTCTTGATTCATATAAAGCAAAACGCCTTTTCCGGCTTTGTTGATTTCTTCCATTGCTTTGTGAAGTTGATCTCCGCAGTCGCAGCGGAAACTGCCGAAAATATCTCCAGTTGCACATGACGAATGAACTCTTACCAAAACGGGTTCGTCCTCCTCCCATGTGCCTTTTACCAATGCTGAATGTTCCAAACCGTTGTTAAGCTGACGGAAAACCGTCATTTTGAAATCACCGTATTTTGTCGGCATCATAACCTCGGGACTGCGCTCTACGGTTGTTTCAGTCTTCAAACGGTACGCTATTAAATCCGCTATTGAAACTATTTTCATATCGAATTTTTTTGCTACCTCTTCCAATTGAGGAAGTCTTGCCATTGTACCGTCTGGATTGAGTATTTCAATTAATGCCGCAACGGGTGAAAGTCCTGCCAGACGTGCAAAATCAACGGCTGCTTCAGTATGTCCGGCGCGTTTTAGAACACCTTTGTCTTGTGCATAAAGCGGATTGATGTGTCCCGGTCTTGCAAAACTTTCAGGCACGGAGTCTTTGTCGGCTAATGCCTTAATCGTAGCCGTTCTGTCATGAACAGAAACTCCTGTTGTGCAGCCTTCTATTTTATCGACCGTAACGGTAAATGGCGTTCCGAGTATTGACGTATTGTCTTCTACTTGTGCCGGAAGTTTCAACTCTTTTGCACGGCTTATCGTAATAGGAGCGCACAAAACACCGCGCCCGTTTTGAAGCATAAAATTAATTTTCTCTTGAGTGATAGTTTCTGCTGCCGTGATAAAATCGCCTTCGTTTTCACGGTCTTCATCATCTACAACAATGATAATTTTGCCTTGCGCAAAATCTTTTATTGCATCTTCTATTCTGTCCATACTATTTTAATGATGTGTGTTAATTTTTTTCAACTTGTTCCGTAGCGGTTTTTTCCACAGCTTGCTTTTTCTTTTTAATGGAGGTTGCCGCCAAAATTATTGATACGGAACATATTATCACGGCAAGTATTGCAAATTTGCTCTTGAATTTGTATTTCTTGTTTAGAATAATTACTATACCTGCCAAAATTAATCCTATTATGCCGAACCCTATTGCAGCTTTTTTCATCGGTGAAAACGACAGACCAAAGGCTATGCCGCCCGCAACGTATGCAAAAACTTGAAGCGAATTTCTTACGGGATAATCTTTTTGACTGCCGTAAGTGTCTGAGAAACGTTTTAAACCCGAGAAAAATCCTCCGATTTTCTTGAAAAATGCTGCCCAAGCCTCTTTGTTGAAAATTTGAGCATCAACAGTGGCTTTGTACGTTAAGAAAATTCCTAACGGTAATATTATAAACGAACTCAACCACATTCCTTGCCAAGGCTCCCAAACGCCTTCTCTTGCCATTTTCATTCCTGCGGTCGAAATCATATAATAAATCAAAAACACAAGAACCGAAACCACTATCGGAAGTCCGAATCCGCCTTTCCTGATAATAGCTCCTAAAGGCGCACCGATGAAAAAGAATATCAGACAAGCAAACGATAACGTAAATTTTTGGTGCCATGCGTTTCTGAATTTTGCAATTAAACGTTTCCTTGAAATAAAGTCCTCTTCGTTCCTTGTTATAAGTGATTGAGCTTCTGTTGCATATTCTTTGGTTTTGTTGATGACGTTTTGCTTGTCTTGTTCGCTCATGTTAGCGTAAATGGAATCCAAATCAACCGGTATTTTCAAATCCTTGGTATCTACGGAATACACCAAATTGCGCATTGAATCTTTGTTAATGGCGATTTTTAACTTTATGATGGAATCCTCGTACTTGTAGGCAGAGTCCTGTTTAGCATATTCCTCCGCAGAAAGCTCGTCAGGATTCAAAAAATCATGGCTTTGAGACTGAATGCGAGGTTTATTAACACGGGTTCTTAAAATGCTGTCCTTAAATTCTTTGTCGCGGTGTGTTGCTCTTTTAAGATAATAATGTGATGTCAGGTTTTCTGACATATCCTCTGTTCTGCGGTTATAGATGTTTTGAAGCGAGTCGGTACTCCTTGTCAGACGGAAAATGTCCTGAACTTGATAGGAATTTCTGAAAAGACTTTCGTCGCTGCGGTTAAAATCAAAACCCGAAAGGTTGAAAAGAAACGTCTGCTTTTTAAAAACGTCCTTGCGGAAAGGATATTTCTTTTCAGTGCCGTTGGTGCGGTTGTCCATTTCGTCGTAACTGATGCCGTTATAAAGCGTTACAAGCATATATCTGCCGTCTGCAGTCATCGTCATCGAACCCGAATCGGCTACCGTTACGCTTTTGCAGCCTTTATCTTTGGTATGGTCGTAAACAATAAAATCATACATCATGTTGGTTTTCGGATTCTTCTTCGAGACCCTGATGCTGAAATTCTGAATGTCATTGTTGAAAATGCCGGGCTTGATGTTCATCTCCGGCCGTTGAGACTGAATACTGTAAATCAACGCCCTAAATTTTAAATTGGCATACGGAATTATATCGTTAGCAATAAAAAACGCTCCTATACTGATAATTAGCGTCAGAATTATAAGCGGAGTCATTGTTCTTTGAAGCGAAATTCCAGAGGCTTTGATTGCCGTTAATTCAAATTTTTCGCCCAAATTGCCGAAAGTCATAATCGAGGCTAATAAGATTGCAAGCGGCAGTGCCATCGGTATAAGACTTATTGAGGCTAATCCCAAAAACTCTGCTATGACAGAACTTTCAAGTCCTTTGCCGACCAAATCGTCAATGTATTTCCAAAGAAATTGCATAAGGAGCACAAATAGCGAAATAAAAAATGTCGCTATTAACGGTCCGAAATACGATTTGAGCAAAAAAATGTCTAATTTTTTCATATTTTAGAATAAGTATCCAAATGCCTTGCTTTTTTTTCGGGGAAAACATCTTCTACGTTGATAAGTATTCCTGTTTCTTCAACGCCGCCAAAATACGGATTTACTGCTGTTCCGAAAACTTTCATCGTAGAAGAAAGGTTCATGTAAGCGTTTACCAACGGCGGAATGTTCTCTCCTAAAGAACGAACTAACTGATTGAGTATCTTGAAGTCCTGTTTGAAATTTTCTCCCGAAAAAGTCTTTTTGATAATTTCAAAATCTATGTTCCTTTTTATAGGATTTTCGGTGTAAACAAGTCCTTCCTTGTCCTTAAAATATAAATCCAAAAAGCCTAAAATATAATCTCTTGCCTCTTGATTGAAAGAAGGATACATTGTAACTTTTCCGAAAAAATATTTTATATGGTCTTCCCTTTCTCGGTAAATAGCACCAAGACCGTCCCAAAGATTGTCCAATGCAAAAATGGCAAGCCTTGAGTTTTGTTTGCTCTGAAACTTCGGCTGAATGAAACTCCTGCCAAGTTCTATGGTTTTGGGCATATACTCTTTAATAAACTTGTCTGAAAACTTAAAAATTTCAGCTGTCGAGAGTTCTGGCTGTCCGTTTGGACGGAACTCAACGTTGCAACTCAAATCTTTGAAACGGTAGCCTCCGAGTATTTCTTGGTTTTCCTCGTTCCAAACAATCAACTGCTGATACGGAAACTCACAAGTATCAGCCTCGTCAATGTCAGTTTTTTTGCCGACTCCGCCGCCTGAATCCCTAAATGAAATTTCTCTCAATCTGCCTACTTCCTGCATAAGGTACGGCGAATTATGTGAGTCGAAAACATAAACTTTGTTGCCTCCGTAATTTGTGGGGCGTAAAAATTTATCTTCCGTAAGTTCCTTTTTTAGAAAGTTTTTTTCTATCGGTGCAATTATATCTTCCATCTCTCTTGTTTTATCTTTTTATGCTTGGGGCCAAAGCGTAAGTTCTTTCTCTAACAAGATTTACTCTATCTTGCGGAGTTTTCTCTTTTGCTAATTCCTCAGCCCTAACGGGTGTGCCAAAGTACAAATTTATCGGTTTGTCGTGATATTTAAATACTTCTGAGGGCAACAAAATCAATTCGTAATTGAATTTTATGCCGATTTTCTTTCTGATTAATGCAGTATTATAAAAAAAACTGCTGTTTAACGCATCAACAAAAACTGGTACTATGGGCAAAGAGTATTTTACGGATTTTTCAATAAAATTCTTTTTCCATTGTAAATCCTGAATCTTCCCGTCAATCTTCCTTGAAACCAAACCCGCAGGAAAAATACAGATATTCTCTTTTGAAGAATATAAGTTTTCAATGTTTTCAAAAATCTCCGGCGTATTGTGTCCGTAAACATTAACACCGCAAAAAACCTCTTTTAAGTTTTCGATGTTCAACAAAAGCTCGTTTACTATGCCTTTGGTCTTGCCGAAATGCTTGCTCACGGCACTTATTACCGCCAAACCGTCAATGCCGCCCAGGGGATGATTGGCTACAAAAACCATTTTGCCTTGGTTTTTTATGTTTTCCAAACCGTGACAGAGAATTTCTACATTGAAATCTTTGAATACTGCATCTATAAAATCAACGCCGTGAAAGCCTCCGTACAAATTCAAAAGGCGGTTGATTTTGTTTTGACAAATAATTTTTTCCAATGCGGAAACCGCAAAATGCGGCAACCTATTATAAAGTTTCGGATTCTTGTTCTTTATAATAGTTTCAATGTCAATGATTTTTCTATATTTTTCCAATCTGCGTTCGGATTTCTATTTTTTAGACTACAAAGGTAAAAATTTTTTTTTGAATGTATCAAACAATTTTTCTTAACAAGATAAAAAAATGGATTCTCCATGATAAAAAAACGGACTGCCGCTTTGAAAAAAAACGTCAGCCCGCATAAAAAAACAAAGTAATGTTATGGGAAAGTTTTTATTTCGTGTTAAGAATAGCCTTTTCGATATAATCGCCGACTTCTTTCGTGCCGTATGCTTTACCTTCAGCGATGTCTTCTGTGCGGATACCGTCAAGGAGAGCTTTGTTTACGGCATCAGTAACGATTTGAGCCTCTTCTTTCAAACCGAATCCTGTTTCCAAAAGCATAGCAGCCGAAAGAATTGCAGCCATCGGGTTAGCGATGTTTTTGCCTGCCGCTTGAGGATATGAGCCGTGAATAGGTTCAAAGAGTGATGTGTAAACACCGATTGACGCACTCGGCATCAAGCCCATACTTCCGGTGATAACAGAAGCCTCGTCCGTTAAAATGTCGCCGAAAGTGTTTTCTGTTACCATAACGTCGAAATCTTTCGGTGTCGTAACAATTCTCATTGAGGCATTATCTACAAACATATATGAAGTTTCTACTTCGGGATAATCTTTACTGATTCTCTGAGCTGTTTCCCTCCATAGTCTTGAAGATGCCAAAACGTTTGCCTTATCAACAACTAAAAGTTTTTTTCTGCGTTTCAAAGAAAGTTCGTAAGCGCATTTCAAAATTCTTTCAATCTCATAAACCGAATAAAGGTTTGTATCGAAAGCTGATTTGCCGTCTTCCGTGCGGCCTTTCATGCCGAAATACATTCCGCCGGTAAGTTCCCTTACTACAACGAAATCTGCACCGTCAACGATTTCTTTTTTTATCGGTGATTTGTGGATAAGGGCAGGAAAAGTATAAATAGGACGGATATTAGCAAAAAGTTCAAGGCGTTTTCTGATAGCTAAAAGTCCTTGTTCGGGACGAACTTTTGCGTTCGGGTCGTTATCGTATTTAGGAGAACCGAATGCACCGAAAAGTACTGCATCAGATTTTTTACAAATATCAACCGTTTCATCGGGCATCGGATTGCCGCAGGCGTCAATCGCTGCTGCTCCGCCCAATACCGGAACGTATGTGAATTTATGACCTCTGATTTTTTCTATTGCCTGAAGTGCTTTTTGCGCTTCAGCAATTACCTCGGGACCTATGCCGTCGCCAGGTAACACTGCTATTTGTTTGTTCATTTTCGTATTAGAATTTGAAATATTATTTTGCGCAAATTTAATTATAAAAATCTATTTTTCAAAGTTTTTTTATTCGCAAATTATTCTGGGTGGTTTTATTTCCGGACAAGGTGATTGTTCTCCGCATTGGTATTGAGAAAACCAATCAGCCAAAAAGTCTTGCGCCCATGGTCCGTATTCTGAGTCAAAAGTTAAAAATTCCTCGACTTTATCAGTTTTTGATGTTATTTTGTACATTTTATTAATGGCGTGATATATTATATATATATTCCCGTCGTAACCGTAAAACATATCGTTATATACAAAATATAATGATTTACTATTATAATTAGAATATAGTATATTAATATTTTCGTAATCGGGAGTACCGTTAATAATATTAACAGACATGACTTCTATTAAATTTCTGAGATCTTTTGTTTCTGTTTTACAGAAGTAGTATATTTTACTATTATCACGGGAAATTATGGAATTAAGGATGTATGTATATGCAACCTCTTGGCGTGCATGAAGTATTAGTTCACTTTTCCTTACAAAATTACCTGTTTGCCTGTCAAAATCGCCGTAGCAAACAATACTGTCGTATAGAAAATTAGCAGTATAATGTTTACAATCGCTTGATAAATGTATTTTTATATCGTGATTATTGGGATTGTTAATTTTTCTGTCAATATTAATAATCTCCTTAAACTCAACGCCTGAATTTGTTATCAGATATTTGTATATAATATCACTATCGTAAAATATCAGCCAAATATCGTTGCAATTGGAATGATGCACTAAAATCCGATCAAATAAGAAAAAATTCTTTTCATTATTCAATTCGTTTAATGAATGAACTTTTTCAACTATTTTTTTTTTATTATATCAATTAGTACATATTGTTTACCTCTAAATAAATAAACCATTTTATTATCTATAGGTGAAGGTACGAAAAATGTATTGTTGTGATCTTTAAATATATTATTTAGATCTTCTATTTGTTCATTATTTCCGTCGTATAATATATCAAATTTTTCTATCAATTGAATTTTTCCGTCGGAATCAGTGTATAAGTGAGAACAGAATATGTCATCTTTTGCTTCGGGTTTTACAGGTTTTTTATTAAAATCAATAATATAATTACCTATACTCCAAATCGAAACGTGTTTGGATTGTGCAAATGTATATTGAAAAAAAATATTGAGGATTATAAAAATCCCCAATATTTTAAATATTAATCTTCTTCTTCCCATTGTTCTAAAGTTAAGGTTCTCATTAAACGTATTCTACAAAGTTCATTGGGATTATTTGATATATATAATGTCATTTTCCAATCCCTATTATCAATGCCAGGTAACATTACGGACATACCATATTTTTCTGTATTTTCATGTTTATACACGTCTGCGTCAATCCACATTCTTTTAGTCAGAGTTTCTTCTCCTTCCATTTTTTGACAATAATTATAAAAATCTAAGTCCTTTTTGAACATATTGAATTGTAATTCATAATCTGCATCTGCGGGATCTGTATACATTGAATACAAATCATTAAAATCTTTTTCTGTAGGCAATCTAAATCCTTTTGCTTTCATATTATCGGGCAATCTGTAATGTCTTATATTAGTTTTAGATTTAGCAATTGGAAAATCCTCCGGCTTCATTTTATTTAAATCAACATCCCATTTGTAGAAATAGCCGTATTTCGTACCTTCCGGATCAAGTCCGCATATCGTATATCCATTTATGCAATTACTATGTAAATATTCAACAAACCATTCTTGAATAATTTTCGTATCAGCACTCATTAATTTTAGGGTTTTATATGTACATCCTCCTTTTCCATTACGGTCATAAAAAAAAACAGAACTTTCTTCGGCATAATGCATTTTTTTAGATACACATTTCCTTGTTGTGTCAAAGTTTAAGTATCTGACAATACTATCACAAGATGTTGTGGATTCGATACTATTATTAAATAAATTTGTTTCTGTGTCAATTTCTCTTTGACACGCAGTACCATACAGCATCGCAGATATAAATATTGCGAATGCTAAAAAAATACAAGTTTTTTTCATTATATTTGGGTATTAAATTAATAATAATTTTGCGCAAATTTAATTATAAAAATCTATTTTTCAAAGTTTAAATTAGAAAAAGTTAATCCTTTTCGTACAACTTTGGCTGACGGATTGTGTTGCGGATTGTAATCTCTTTTTCTAAACTTTTGGTTTCTTCGTCTGAAAAAACGATATCAAGTTTTACCTTATAAGTTCCGTCTTTTTGATATGTATGCTTAGGATTTTTATCATTAGAAAATGTCCCGTCTCCGAAATCCCACTTTAAACTCTTATAGTTGTATCCTCGGTAGTAAAAATTAGTTCCTATACACCCTTCTGTTTGGTATAGAAAATTAGGAGACATGCGCAGAAAACGCGGAAATATTGATATTCCATTAAACTTTTTGGGAACTTCCAGCGCATTAAAATGAAAAATAGGATTCTCTGAATCACAATTTTCTATTTTAGAAATATATCTGTTATCCTCTCCGCAAAGTAAATAAATATTACCGTTTGAAGATAACTTCATATCTGCAATAGCAATATCATTCCAATTTGCAGGTATTTCCTTTTCATATATTTTTTTGCACAAAATTTTCCCTTCTAATAGTTCAGAAGCATTATAACGAAAAACAGATATTTTGTTTATCCCGTTTTCTTTCGTTTTGAGGGCTGTAAACAAATATTTTCCTGAAGGAGAAAACTCAAAAACATTACACTTTACATCAATAGGTAATTCAATATAATCGCTTAAAATGCCGGAGATATTATCAAACCCGTAACTTACAATTTTACGATTTTGGAGTATAAAAATTCTATCAAATTCCGGTGATATGCGCAAAAACGTTGTCGGAGTAAAAATATGATTTTCATTATAGGGTGATTCAACCTCTCTTATGATTTCACCGTCAGAAATTAAATAACTTGTAAAGAATTGTTTATTATTTTCTTGTGTAATGAACCACAATTTATCAAACTCATTATTCGGCATAATGCAAAGAAAGTAGTGAGAATTTATACCATTCTTTTGGGTAATATTTTTGATTTTTTTCTCCTCAACGGAAATAATACCGTCTTTATATGTTACTATATTGTAACTTAAAATAAGACTATTTCCATGAACGGTACTACTATTAAGGTCGGAATAAAAAATATAATAGCGGTTGTGATTTATAGGATCTAATGCAACAAATGAATTTGCCCTAAAATAATTATTTTCAGACTGAAAAATAATATTTCCGTCTTTATCATAAATTAATCCCGCCAATCCGTAAAAAATAATATTTCCGTCTTTGTCAGAAACTGAATATCTCCCAAAATTCCCAATAACAGACGGTATATTAATTTGATGAAATTTTTCATTCTCCGAATCAAATATTAAATTGTTGTTCCCTATCGTCCAATTATTAAATTCCTTTTGGGCATAAGAACAAATAGATAACAACAATAAGACTATAGAAAACAACAATTTCATATTAAGTTCTATTTTACACGTATATATATAGGGTCAAAAACATAACGAACAGAAAAACCATAACTTTTGGAATAACTGCCGAAATATGCTCTGTAATCATATATTTCTTCAGTATCAAACCATACATATCTCCGCTGGATTATGAAAGGAGAATTGCCGGTTTTGTTTGTCTTACCTGCAGTCCAAAAAGTTCCTCTATTATTTAAATCCGCATAAATACCGTTTATATAATAATCCGATGGTTTTTCTGAATATGCAGTATTTCTCCAACCACCCAATGTATGATATGTAGATTCATCATCACTGCAACCATCTTCAATACCTGCAATAAAGGCATCAAAATAAAATTCATCTGAGAATTCTCTATTGTACGTTAAATCATACGCTCTTTCATCAACATAATTAGGAAATTCACCCGTAATTTCAAGAATGTCTAAAAAATCTCGAAGTTCCGGTAATCTTCCGGAAACAGAAAATTTTTTACCGGGATATACCTCCGTTATAGAATCTGATTTATACATAGGAACTCTCATTTTTATTTTGCTGCTAAGTTTATCGGCTGTTTCCCAATTATATAATCTGCCATAAACGGGTACGTTTTTTTCATCATCAGCAAACACCCAGCAACCGTCATTAGATTTTATACTCAAATTTTCCAACATTATATAGAAAAAACCTTTAGATGCTTTTCTATTAACTTTCATAACCAAATACTTAATAGATTTGTCATTAACATAATACGCCGTATCGGTTTCTATGAAATCAGATAAATCAAAATCATACCCTTTAGACAGCTTCTTGTTCTGATTTTTACGAATGTAAAACTTCCATTCCATACGTTTTCCGTTAATTGTCAAAATGGAATCTGTTGATTGCTCAATAACCGATTGAGATATAGTTTCAGTCTCTTTTTCGCAAGAGTAAAGCGTGAAAGCGGCAACATAACTATTGCGGCTTTCAAAAGTATAAAATACTTTTTCATATTATTAGTTATTTAATTAAAAATTCCGCTGTAAATATAATATGAAAAAAAATACAAAACAATAACCCTTTCGGGTAGTTTTTTTTGTTTTAATCACAAACTTTAATTGATGGAGTCTTCATTTTGCAATATATCGCCATGTCATGAAATAATTGGTTCGGGCAATAACATTTCATATTAGAATATTTGGAAGGAGGTATTTCTAATATTTTTTCCATATATACAATTTTATTATTTTCGGGATTTTTTATGCAATCAACTTTACCGTTATCTCTAATCAAATAAATATTACCATCTGCAGCTAATTTCATAGTTAAAAGATTATATTCGTAGTCATACGCAAACTCTTTTACAACTTCTGGGGAATTGTCTTTTTTAGAAACATCATATCTCAAAACCGTTGAACCGTTAAAAATAATCAAATATTTCCCCGATTCAGATACTGCAAAATCATAAACATTAGAACAAACAAGACCACAGTTTATTAAATTAATATTCTCAAAATCAAAATTAAATTTAAAAACCTGTTTTTCTCTCAAATAATAATAATTTTCGTAACTATCTCTGCATAAGTGATTATACTCTGTAAGCGAAATAGTTATTCCTGCATCACACACACCCCTTAAAATCATTTTGTCACCTTTTATTTCATAAATTTCTGCTTCACTGGTTTCATAGAAAAATGATAAAACAAAAACTCTTTTGTTTTTATAATCAGGGATTGCCCAAATATTACTGATTCTCTTTTTTACAGAAATCTCACTTTTGCTCAAAACGTAATTATCCTTATTAGATATATCAAAAATGATATGATATAATTTTGTGTCTTTTGATTCATAAAAACTATAAAAATAATGAAAAATATTCATATCTAATATATCTTGCACCAAAATACCCGAACCGAAACGATATTTGTTATTCAAAAGGCAATTCATTTCCGCATCATATATTTTCCGCATTGAGCCGAACAAAATTAATTCTTCATTTCGATCACAAATACAAAAACCTCCTAAAGCAATATCAAAATTTTCAGGGAGTTGTAAAACTCCCTGAAAACCTATTTTATTAAACTTTAATATATAATTTCTCGTAGGCCACCACTCAGCACCATATTGCGCATAGGATTTACTAAACACAAAAAGCAAGACGGCGAGTGAAAAAGTTTTCATAATAAATAATTAATTTTTTTTCTTATTTACATAACGTGGCTCAAAAACACAACGAATTGTATGTCCGAATGAATTTGCGGCCAGAGAATTTATAAATGCAGAATAATTCAAAACATCAGTTTCAGTATGAGTTTCTTTTGCAAAACGGAATTCATAATGAGCTTTTTTAATGAAATCGACCCCGTCATCCATCCAATAATATCCTGCTTTATTAAGCCCTGTATAACCTCCGCCTCCTAATCTATTGCCACTCAATACCGAATGTCCTTTCGATAAATCGCCATCCGCATCCTCAACACCAAATACGAAAGTGTCAAAATAGAATGAACCCCATTTTTCATAATCAGATTCTGCATGATATCCACATGTTGGTAAATTTCCGATAGTTTCTGCCTCAATAATATCCAAAACATCTTCAGTATTCAATAACCGTCCAGGAGTCCCAACACTCTTTGCTATAACATTACCGTCAGTATCATATACGGGTAATTTCATATTTATTTTTTTTGCTAACGCATGCCCCGAATTCCATGTATACATACGTCCATATTTGGATACATAACTTTCATCATTTTTGTAAGCCCAACATGCGGTGTCTAATTCTATATCAAGATTTTCTATCATAATATAAAAATACCTTTCTGAATTTCTTCTCCGTACTTTCATTGTTGTATAACGCTTAGAAGGATCTTGCGTGTAATAGGCAGTTCCAAATTCTAAGCCTAAGTCTGACGTATTCATGTGAAATCCTTTTGAAAGTTTATTTCCATTTTTCAAATTAAACTTCCATTCCATACGTTTCCCGTTAATTGTCAAAATGGAATCTGTTGATTGCTCAATAACCGATTGAGATACAGTTTCAGTCTCTTTTTCGCAAGAGTAAAGCGTGAAAGCGGCAAACATAACTATTGCGGCTTTCAAAAGTATAAAATACTTTTTCATATTATTAGTTATTTAATTAAAAATTTCGCTGTAAATATAATATGAAAAAAAATACAAAACAATACCCCTTTCGGGTAGTTTTTTTAGTAAAAATTCAAAGTTTTTTATGGCTTAAAAAACAACATCGCTCATTTTTTCGTCGTGGGATTCCATCGGGAGAGCTTCTAAAAACTGAAACGGAAAACAAATTCCGATTTTTTTTGCGTGAGGAATCTTTTTTAAAAACTTGTCGTAATAGCCTTTCCCCCGTCCTAAACGGTTAAAATTCTTGTCAAAAGCCATTCCCGGAATTATTGCAAGGTCTATTTTATAATAATCCTCCTCAAAAAAATCCTCTCCCGATGGCTCTAAAATGTTAAAAGCCCCTTTCTTTAAAGAATTTTCATCTTCGTAAACTTTTAGAACCATATCTTCTTTCGTAACTTTAGGCAACAAAATCATTTTACCAGAGAGTTTTCCTTTTATAATAAGTTCTCTGACATCTATTTCATCGGGTAGGGGATAATACAAAAGAACACATTTTGAATTTTTCCAATCCTTTGAGTTCAAAACTTTTAAAACCGCAATTCTTGAAAACTCATTTAGTTGATTAAAAGAATATTGCTTTTTCAAAAGCCTTATTTTCTTTCTTAATTCATTTTTCTCCATTTGCTTTTTTGTGTTTGTTTTTGCAATATTTTTCAAGACCGCAGCCGCAGTCAGCTGAGCCTTTCTTTAAGGTTTTAATAATACGGATTATAACCGTAGTAATTGCAAGTCCTAAAATTATGTATGTAATAACCTCTTGTGTCATTTTTTTTACATTTTGTTGTATAATGGTCTTGTAATATGGATGAAATTGTTCTGAACCTTTCAGAGAAATTTTATCCGGAATAAAAAATTATAAAAGTTTACCGATTTGGTTGATTAAAAACGCTAACAACCAAGCCGTTGCAATACTATAAACAATTGATATTATTGCCCAACGTTTTTGCCCCGCCTCTTTTATCATAGCCGTAGCCGTGGCAACGCACGGAAAATATATCAAAATGAAAATCATAAAGCCGTATGCCGAATATGGTGTCAGCGGTGTTGAACTTTTATCGCTGATAAGTCTTTGCGATAAGGATTCGGTGTTTTCGCTTTCAGAGTGATAAAGCACGCCCATTGTTGAAACAACGATTTCTTTGGCGGCTACACCCGTAAAAATCGAAATGCCTAATTTCCAATCAAAACCTAACGGCTCCAAAACTGGTTCTATAAATTTGCCTATTTTACCGATATAACTATTCTCTTGACGCTGAGCCTCGTCCATGTCTTCGTTTACGGGGAAATATCCTAACGCCCAGATAATTATAGAGGCTATTAAAATAATTCCACCCATCTTTTTAAGGTATTGAGCCGCTTTTTCCCACATGTGTTTGAGTACGCTGCGCAAGGTAGGTATTCTGTAAGGCGGCAATTCCATAACAAAAGGAGCGTCTTGACTTTTAAACGTAGTTTTACGCAAAAGTATTGCTGTTAATGCCGCCATTAATATACCGAAAGCATAAATACTTGATGTTATAAGTGCTTGATGTGTCGAAAAAAATGCCGCTGTCATCACGGTATAAACAGGAAGCCTTGCAGAACAGCTCATATACGGACTTATCATCATTGTTAAAAGTCTGTCGCTGCGGTTTTCAAGTGTGCGGGTTGCCATAATTCCGGGGACATTGCAACCAAAACCCATTATTAAAGGTATAAACGATTTCCCGTGTAATCCTATGGCGTGCATTATTTTGTCCATAATAAAGGCGACCCTTGCCATATAACCCGAATCTTCCATTAACGAGATGAACATAAACAATATCACAATGTTAGGCAAAAATACTATTACGCCGCCTACTCCGCCGATAATGCCGTCTACGATTAAATCTTTGAGCATACCGTCCTCCATGCAGCCTTTTATTAAATCACCTATCATTTCAACAAGGCTTTCTATCCATTGCATAGGATAATCGCCTAATATAAAAGTGGTTTCAAACATTAAGAAAATCACTGCCAAAAAGACGGGGAAACCGTAAATCTTATGTGTTACGATATAATCTATTTTGTCGGTGAGCTTTCTTGTGTTAGTATGACCTTTTTTGAGAGTTTCTTTCAACGCTCCGTCTATGAATCCGTATCTTGTATCGGCTATAATAGTTTCAGTATCAGAGTTATAAATATCTTCAAGCTGTTCTATTTCCCAAGATGCCTGCTCTAAAATGCAGGAAGGGTTGTCGGTGTGTGTAACTTTTTTTTCGGGGTGTTCATGTTCTCCTCTGATAGTATTTTCAAGAACGAACTTTTCGATTTCGGCATCCTTTTCAAGGAGTTTTAGAGCCATGAATCTTGAGGGTATGATATTAAGAACGGCATTATCGTTATGGAGATAGATTTTATCTTGAATCTTTTTGATAGAGGATTCTATTTCTTGACCGTAATTAATATGTATATGTCTGTAAGTTAATGATTTATCTTCAAATATTTTTATGATAGAATCGAAAAGCATACCGAAACCTTTGCCTTTGTTGCTCACAACGGGTATAAAAGGTATGCCTAACATTCTGCCCAAGGATTGATAATCTAATTCATCGCCTCTTGCCTGTAATTCGTCGTACATATTGAGGGCGGCAACGATTTTGACGTCCATGTCAATAAGTTGCGTTGTAAGGTACATATTTCTTTCTATGTTGGAGGCGTCAATCATATTGATGACAATATCCGGCGTTTGTTCGGTGATGAATTTTCTGACATAGATTTCTTCAGCCGAATAAGCGGTAAGAGAGTATGTCCCGGGCAGGTCAGTTATATTAAAGGTGTATTCTTTGTATTTGAAAGTTGCGGTTTTGGCATCAACAGTAACGCCGCTGTAATTTCCGACACGTTCTTTACTTCCTGAGGCATAATTATAAAAAGTGGTCTTTCCGCAATTAGGGTTTCCCACGAGGGCTACGTTAATGACATTACCGTGGTCGCGGATTTCGTTTTTGATTAAATCTTCGAGTGTAAGGCTTTGATTAGGTTTTTCCAATGCCGCCATGTTGATGTGTTCCATTGTAACTACTTCAATCATTTTGGCTTCGCTTCTTCTAAGAGATACGCGGTAGCCCATGATTTCGTATTCAATAGGGTCGTTAAGCGGTGCTTGTTTAATTACATGAATGCGTTTACCTTTTACGAACCCCATTTCCATTATTCTTTTGCGGAAAGTTCCGCGCCCCGTTATTTTTGTTATTACGGCATCTCCGTTGATAGCAACTTCGCTCAGATTCATTTTGTATTATAAAAACAAAGTTTAAATATAAATTGTGCAAAATTAAACCTTGAAAAATGATTTTGCAATACCTAAAATTAGGTATTTTTTTTAGAAAAAATTATTCTTCCAAGATGTTATAATTTTCTACATCTCTTAATCTTCTTTCTATTGCGCGGCTTCTGACCCCTGCTGAATCTATTACGTTGGCAGCCTCGGAGAGTTTTTTGCGTGTTTTGTCAAGAATATCGCCGAAATTAGTAAATTCTGTTTTTACTTGTGATAATAGTTTCCATACCTCGCTGCTGCGTTTTTCGATTGCTAATGTTCTAAAACCCATTTGTAAACTTGAAAGGAACGCTGCTAAATTAGCCGGTCC
Source organism: Bacteroidales bacterium (assembly GCA_017544805.1). Taxonomy (GTDB): domain Bacteria; phylum Bacteroidota; class Bacteroidia; order Bacteroidales; family UBA3824; genus UBA3824. The sequence goes on from JAFYDK010000013.1 coordinate 67,175, forward strand.
TGTTACTGTGATTTTGTATTCCCGTCTGAGAGCTTCAAAAAGACCTGTCCTGCGCAAGATTTCGGCGTATAGACCTTCCGTGGGAACGAACATAATGGCAAAATCCGTTGTTGCGGGCGGAATGATATATTTTTCGCAAATCTCTTTTGCAAAACCGCGGACGGAATTTTCAAAAAGGCGTCCTTCGTGTTCGATATTTTCGTTTTTGTCGTAAGCCTCCAAAAGTCTTTGATAGTTTTCGATTGGAAATTTACTGTCAATAGGCAGCAATACGGGTTTACCGTTAGGGTCGGGGCCAGGGAGTTTAACGGCAAACTCTACACGTTTTTGCGAACCTTCTTCCACACAAGCGTTTATGATATATTGTTCGGGGCTTAAAATCTGTTCCAAAATATTTCCTAATTCTACCTCGCCCATGTTTCCTCTTGTTTTAACATTGGAGAGTACTTTCTTTAAGTCGCCTACGCCTTGAGCCAAGCCGTGCATTTCACCCAATCCTTTAGAAACTTGTTCCAGTCTCTCGTTAATCATTTTGAAAGATTTGTCGAAACGGGTTTCGATGGTTTCTTTGAGTTTGTTGTCCACAATGTTTTGAATTTCAGAGAGTTTTAAGCGTGTTTCCTCGCTGATTTCTTTTAGTCGGGTTGAAAAAAGTTGGAGTTGAATCTTTTGTGATTGTGCCAGAGCATCAACATTCCGCCCTATGGTCTCGCTCATTAGCTTGAATTGTGCGCCGTTTTCTATTCTTGCTTGAGATTCTTTGGTTTCCATATAGCGGTGTAATCTTTCCATTTCTTCTCTTAAAGCGTCTTCCAATTCTGCCGTATCACGTCTCAACTCGTTGAAATCGCGTTTGAAACTTATTGCAAAAAGCAAAACACCGATGACTATTATTATTAAAATTATAAGTGTAGCAATTTCCATTTCTTATAGAATGTTAGATTTCTAATTTAAGACCGTCGTATGCTAAGGTAACGTTCTTAGGTAAAGCGTTTTGTACCTCGTCGTAAGGTCCGAGTGTATGACCTATATGTGTTAAAAAAGCCTGTTTTGGTTTTACTCTTTCTATTAAATCCAAGGCTTGTGAAAGGGTGAAATGGGAGGGGTGCGGTTCTTTTCTTAACGCATTGACAACGAGATATTCTGTGCCTAAAATTTTTTTAACAGATTCTTCGGGAATATAACTTGCATCGGTTATGTAAGTAAATTTTCCAAATCTGAAGGCTGTTACTTCAAGTTTAGCGTGCATTATTTTAATAGGTGTGATACGGGTTCCTAAAACTTCAAAATCTTTGTCGGAGATTTCATGGAGTTCTATATCAGGGACACCCGGATAGCGGTTTTCGCCGAAACAATATGCAAAATCCTTTCTAATTTGTTTGCAAACGCTGTTTGAGGCATAAATTGGTATAAATTCTTTTTGTTGATAGCAAAAAGGGCGTATGTCGTCCAAGCCGGAGAGGTGGTCGCGGTGAATATGTGTTATTAATATAGCGTCAATTCTTTCAACGCCGTTGTTAAGACATTCTATTCTGAAATCAGGTCCTGTGTCGATAATAAAGTTTTTGTTGTCCGTTTCAATAAAAACGGAACTTCTGAAACGTTTGTCTTTGGGATTATCAGAAAGGCAAACCCTGCATTTGCAACCGATTATCGGAACTCCCATCGAAGTCCCCGTACCGAGAAACGTAATCTTCATGACTGAAATTTTTTTTTACAAAATTAAAAAAATTAAATATATTTTTATAATTTTGGATTAAAATTTGATTTGATTTTTTTTGATTATGACATTAACTGAAGAAATAAAGGAAAACATTTCGGCGAATTCCGAAAAGATTAACGCCAAGGATTTTAAGTTTTTTAACATACCCTTTCTCAGCTCCTTAGCAAGGGCATCTCAAAATCATGAATGTGATTGTCAGAGGTGCAAAAATAATTTACAGGAGATTTTAAGGTTGTCTAAGGAGTACCCAGAATATATTTTGGGAGGCTCAGGCAAGAAAAAAGAACTTGAAAATTTGACCGATGGCATTACGAAACACCTTGAAAAACAGCACGGTTACTCAAAAAAAGACTGGTTTAAGCCGCTTTATACTCTTTTCGGTATGATTTTGGGGCTGATTGTAGCTTTTGCCGTGATTTTTTTCTTAGATTCACCGGCAGATAAAAATAAGATGTATTTCTTGTTAATTGTTTGTGTTTCAATGTTTTTAGGTTATGTCGTGGGATCTGTGAAAGATTCTCAAAAAATAAAAAATATGAAAATTCTATAATTTTTTTTTAGGTAAGCAAAAAAAATTATACCTTTGCACATAAATTTTATAGAGAACGATTTTAATATTGCAAAAATAAATATAGACAAATTATATAGTAAATTAATTATGAAAAAAGTAACTGTTAATTATCTGGCATTAATGATCGCTACTGCTTTCATTGCAGGCGGTTGCAACGGTCTTAAAAAAATGGCTCAGAATGCCAACACTATTCAGCGTAGCATTACGCCGAATCCTTTAGAGATGCACGCAGGTAAAGTTCCGGTAAATATTACCGTAAGTTTCCCCGCTAAATATTTCGACAAAAAGGCGTACTTGGTTTGCACTCCGAGCGTAAAATCTCAGAAAACTTCTGATGAAATCAAAATGAAACCCGCTACTCTTCAGGGTGTAAAAGTAAAAGACAACAACACCGTTATCGATTACAAAGCAGGCGGTTCTTATACTTATAAGGATACTATTGATTACGCTGACATTTACAAAAGATCAGACCTTATGCTTTCTATGAAAGCTACCAAAGGTACTGAAACTGTAGATGTTGCTGATATTAAAATCGGTGATGGTATCAATGTAACTCCTCTCTTGGTAGAAGAAGGTATCAAAGTTGATGACAACTTGGTAAACAAAACAGCAGCAGGTTCTTCTAACGCAGCAGGTATGACTGTTGAGGCTAAGATTGCTAAACCTACGAGCAGCATTTCTACAAAAGGCGTTACCGTTTATTATCCGATGCAAAAAGCTGCTTTGGACAAAAAAGAACAGAAGAAAACTGACGTATCAACATTCGTTTCAGATGTTCAGCAAGCTGCTGGTGATGAGAACGTAAAAATCAAATCAATTCAAGTTGCATCTTACGCTTCTCCTGATGGTCCTGAAGATATGAACGAAAAACTCGTTGATCAACGTGGTAAAACAGGTGAAAATTTCGCTAAAGATCAACTTAAAAAAGTTGATGGTGCAAACAACGTAATTTCTCGTCAGACAACCCAGGCTGAAGACTGGGAAGGTTTCAAAAAAGAGGCTGAAGCTTCTGATTTGAAAGACAAAGACCTTATCTTGAGAGTTCTTTCTATGTATTCTGACCCGAACGTAAGAGAAAGAGAAATCAAAAACATCTCTGCTGCTTATACCGGTTTGAAGAGCTCAGTTCTTCCTAAACTCCGTCGTTCTGAAATCAAAGCTGTTTTGGAAACAAAAGAGAAAACCGAAGCTGAACTTATCAATTTAGCTAAATCAGATCCTTCTCAACTTTCACAAGAAGAGGCTCTTTACACCTCTACATTGCCTAATCTTGACGTAGACACCAAAATCAATCTTTTGAACGACTACGTTTCAAAATATCCTAACGATTGGAGAGCTTACAACAACTTAGGTGTTAATTACATTAAGAAAAACGATCTCGCTTCTGCTAAAACACAGTTGGAAAAAGCTAAATCTATCGATGCTAATCAGTCAGCAGTTTACAACAACTTAGGTGTTGTAGATTTGGCTAACGGCGACATCGTGGCTGCTAAAGAAGATTTGGGCAAAGGTAAAAACTTAGGTTCTGACGAAGCAGGTTACAACCTCGGCGTTATCAATATCCGCGAAGGCGAATATGCAAAAGCTGTTGCTAACTTCGGTTCAAGACCTACTTTCAACAAAGCTCTTGCTGAAACCCTCAACAAAAACACTTCAGCTGCTGCTTCTACTCTTAACAGTGTAGAGTCAGAAGATGCTTGGATTGATTACCTCAAAGCAGTTGTTGCTGCAAGAAACAACAACGAAGACGGTGTTGTTTCTAACCTTAAAAATGCGGTTAAGAAAAATTCAGACCTCAAAAACTTTGCTAAAGAGGACGTTGAATTTATCCGTTACTTCGACGAGGCTAACTTCAAAGCTATTGTTGACTAAGAATATTTTTAATGAAGAGAAATTAGTTCCGCTTGAAAAAGCGGAACTTTTTTTTTGCATTTCTGATAAATTATTGTTTTATTTGCAAATAAAAAAACAAGAGAAAATGTTTAAGAGAAAAGTTAAAATATTAATTCCTATTATAATGCTTTTGTTGGCGGGTTTTGTATTTTCCGGCTGCAAGAGCGGTTACAAAACAGTGCCTTGTCCGAGATTTCATCATATTTAGGCTGATAAAAAGTATTTTTATGGAAGTTATCAAATTTGAGGAGGCTTCTCCTCTCTTAATTAATACCTGCGTTACTGTTGGCACTTTCGACGGCCTGCATCTCGGACACGGGCAGATACTCTCTATCTTGAAACAAACCGCTGAAAAAGAGAATCTTAAAAGCGTTGTTGTAACCTTTCGCCCGCATCCAAGACAAGTGCTTTTTCCTCAAACGAGGGTTAATTTTGTGCTTTCGGAAAAAGAAAAGCTCTTAAAATTTTCTCAAACGGGAATTGATTTTCTTGTTATAATGCCTTTTAGCCTTGAATTTGCCTCTTTGACCGCTAAAGAATTTTTGACGGATATTCTTGTTAAAAAACTCGGAATGAAACATTTAATCAAGGGCTTTAATAATCATTTCGGAAAAGACAGACTCTCTGATATTGATAAAATCAAAGAAATAGGACTTCAATACGGTTTTTTGGCGACTCAAGTCGGTAATTTAGTGCTTGAAGGCGGAGTTTCTGCATCTTCAACATTGGTTAGAAAACTTTTAACGGATGGCTCTGTTGATGAGGCGTCAAAAATTCTTGGTTATGATTTTTTCTTTACAGGGAAAGTAGTTCACGGAAAACATATCGGAACTTCAATCGGTTTTCCTACGGCAAATATTTTAATTGAGGACGAAAACAAAATTATTCCGAAATCAGGTGTTTATGCCTCATTAACTACCATTAATTCTGTTGTTTATCCTGTGATGCTGAATATCGGACACAATCCTACGGTAAACGGCAATTTGGAAAAAACTTTTTTGGAGGCGCATATTATCGGTTTTAATTCGGATATTTACGGACAAGAAATTTCTCTCGTATTAAAACAAAGAATAAGGGACGAAATAAAATTTCCGTCCCTCGAAGATTTAAAAAAACGTCTTAATGATGACAAACAAACTGTAATTCAGATTGTTATGCCTTAATCCATGTCAATTTTGTAACCTTTGTTGTCTGTAGTGTTTTCCTCTTGTGAGTCTTCTATTGGTGCAAAGAGGTTCTGACCTTGATTTACGAGGTTTGGATCTGCGTTTTGATCGTTTTGATAGTCGGTTTTATCGTCATTTTTATTGTCATTTTCTTGGTGATAATCGCTGATTATCTCGCGTGAATCGTAAATAATGTCCGTTATCTCTTTGTCTGTTTCCTGGTCATATTCTTCGGATGATGATTCCACTAATTTGGTTTTTAGTTTAACAATCATTTCCGTATGATGCTGAATTTCGTCGATGATTTCGTCTTTTGTTACTGAATCTCTTTCTCCGACTTTGAAGAAATTGAGCGCATTGTCAAGCTCGGAAATTCTGCTTGCTAATTCTTCCGAATAACGGTGCATTGCTTGAGCTACTTCGCTGTTGTTGGAGGTAATGTTTACTAATTGCATAATTGAACGGCTTATCGTAAAGGTCATATTCAATTGTTTTGCACAGACATCGGAGATAAGGGCGATTCTTCCTGCAACTTCTTGAATACGCGGTGAAATCTGTTGAATCAGTTCAACGGCTTGTGCTGTGGTTTTCAAACTCCATGCTGAAGATTCATTGATTTCGGTGGAAGCCTCCTGACAATTTTCAGCAAGTTTACGGATTTCGGCTGCTACCACGGCAAAACCTTTACCGTTTTCGCCGGCTCTTGCCGCCTCTACTGCGGCGTTGATTGCCAATAAGTCGGTTTTTGAGGTTATACTGTTGATAATCTGAATTTTATCTATAACGCTTTCAATACCTTTGAGTGTATTTTCTGAGGCAGTCGTTACCATATTAATATCCGAGGCTATGGAATCCGAATCCTCTTTGGTCTGTTGTGCGTTTTGTGTGTTTTGCTGAATGGATTTCGTAATTTTATCAACTAATGCCGAAATTTCAGCTATTGATTCCGATTGTGTTTGGGCATCGGAAGAAACGTTTTCAACCATTTCTTTGAATGGTTTGCTGCTGTTTACAATGCTTTTGGAACTAAGACGTATGGTTTTGATAGTTTCAAGTACTTTCTCCTGCATTTTTTCGATATTATTTTTCAAAATACCGAATTCATCGTTCGTAACAATAGATTTTGCAGCTTCGGAATACATATAACCTTGCGAAAAATCTTTCGTAAATTTATTAACCTTTTTCAGCGGTTCAATAACGAGATTTTTGGTATTGATGTTAAGGAATTTTATCAGAATTATTATTCCTATTATCGAAGAAAGCAGCATCGCAACAACGGCAATAATAGTTCCCGAATTTAGAAGATTAGAAGGCGTATTAAGGCTTAAACCTATTTCTGTGCCTTTTATTACGGTTATAAAACATTCCATATTGGTATGCGAATCGCCGAAATATTTGCCGTGAGTATATATGCTGTCCCGTCTTGCAATGCCTCTTGTGAGCATTGTGTCAAGACCTATGAATCCGTCTTGGTATAATTCTTTTATTGTCTTGTTTGTGATTTTGTTGTTATAATAGATTCTGAAATTAAATTCAAAACTGCCTATGACAGCAAAACCTACACCGTTGGCTTTCAATTGGTTGAGTGCTGCATCTATTTTGTCGGAGGGAAAGGCTATCGCAAAAACTGCCGAAATAGAGTCAGAGTTTTCCTTCTTGATTGGTATTGCAACCTCAAAATTCTTGTAGTCCAAATCTTGAGGCAGTGTTACGAATTTAGGAAGTCCGTTTCTGATGAGTTTTTCGTATGATTTCATGTTTCGGTAATTAGTTGTATCTTTACCGATTTTATTTTTGTAAGTTTTTCCCGTTAAGGGCTGTGCTAACATGATATACGAATAAGGCACGGTTATATTTTTCAGATAATCTTCGCACCTTTGTAGGAAAGATTCCGGATTAGAAGCCTCAGAATCGTAATTTTTTTCTAATATGCGCAATATTTGCTCGTAGCCGGTGAAAGTATTTTCCAGCGACTCAGCTTGTGATACGATGGCTACTTTAGACGTTGCTATCGTATTTTTTTTGTTGTTGGAAGATACCAAAAATATTACCATGATATTTACAATGGCAACGATGATTACCAAAAAAGGTATCACTCTGTATAAGTACTTCCTCATTATTGCAGAGGTCTGCGCCTCAAAAAAACATTTTAATTTCATGATAAAATTTTAACGGGTTATACGTTTTTATCTGTTTCTTCGTCTTTTATCTCTTTTCCGATAAGACAATCTCTCAATTTGATTATTTCAGAGGTGTGGAATTCTATTTCGTTGAGGATTTGTTCTTCCTCTTCGTCGTTGATAGAACCCTCGAGTTTGAAATAATCTACGGCAACGTTCAAGTCTTGAAGTTTTTCACCGATACGGGTTGCAAAATGAGCCATGCCTCCTGCCTCTTCCGTATTGTTTTCGGTGATGGTTACAAGTTGTTCGATAGCCTTTCGTATAGCTAATGTTTTGCTTAACTGATCGTTGCAGGCCTCTGAAATTTCTGAAATTTTTATGGCCGTATCTTGGATTCTCGGTGAAATCTTATCAATAAGTTCTACGGAATGTTCCGTTATCTTCAAACTTTCAGCCGAAGAAATGTTGATTTCTGAAGATGCTGATTGACAACGTTCTGCAAGTTTTCTGATTTCAGCGGCAACCACTGAAAAACCTTGTCCGTTTTCACCTGCTCTTGCCGCTTCAACGGCAGCGTTGATAGCAAGCAAATCGGTTCTCGTTGTAATTTCGTTAATTATCCTTACCTTATCAATAACGTTTTTGATACATTCCAGCGTATTTTCGGAGGCATCGGTAATGGTTTCGATGTCTTGGGCAATGCTTTGCGAGTTGATATGAGTTTGCATGGCTTTGCTGGTATTCTCCTGAATGGAGTCCGAAATAGTATCTATTGCCGTTGAAATCTCCTGAACTGTAGCTGATTGTGATAAAGCGTCTTTTGAAATCTTGGTAATCGAGCTTTTTAAGATTTCACTGCTTTGATCGATTTGCGTGGAGTTGATTCTAATGTTTTTTACGGCGTTGTGTACTTTTTGCTGCATGGATTCAAGATTAATCTTGAGTTCTGACATTTCATCATTTGAGTCGATTTCGCTAACGGCTTGCGAATATAGTTTTCCCGTTGCAAAATCGTCGGTAAACTGATGAACTTTTTCCAGCGGTTTGATGACGATTTTGTTTGTTATGTATTTGATTACAAATAAGGTCGTAAAAATTATTATCAAAGCCGAAAGTGCTAAAATAGCAATCGTAATGTAATTTTCCATGTTCAAAAGTATCTCGGGAATGTTGATACATAATGCCCATGGCGTACCTGTTACGTTGGTGTAGTGAATGATAATTTTGTATCCGGTATCGCTGTAATAGTATTTGCTCGTGTTTTTATAACGGCTGACAATGCCGAAATCTGTGTGAGGCAATTCTTTATAACCGTTTATAATAGCGGAATCAACATTTACGAAACCTTTTTTTACCAGATTCTGCATTGTGGTTTTAATAATTCCGTCTTTGAAGAGTCTTAAATTGTAATCCTCGTCTACTATACAGCAAAAACCTTTGCCGTTGAGTTTTAAATCCGATATTTCATCGTCGATAACATCAGCCGGAAAACACGCTGTTAAGATAGCAATCGTACTATCTTTGGTCGCACTTTTAACGGGAATTGCCACGCTGTAAACGTCTTTACCGTTGTAAATGTCGGAAGGGTGGGAGAGGTTGCACGATATTTTTTGCCCTTCTTTTATGATATTTCGCCAATATTTACGGTGCAAAGCATTGTTTTCGTCCCTACCTTTGATGTTGGTGTACGAAACACCGTTCATTAATGTCAGCCTCAAATACGACCATCTGCTGATATGTCCTTTGAGATAGGAGCGAAAATAATCAAAAATTTCCGTTGTGTCGCCTTCTTTATAATGTTTGGATATATGATTCAAATCATCAACATACCTCAAAACAATACTGCTTATATTGCTTGCTTGAATGTTGAGAATTTGTGAAACCGTTTCTTGCGTATTGTATTTTGAAGTTTTGTTTACGAAATAATATATCACAATATCAGTTATGACAATCAATCCTATAAAAATAGGAATAATTGCCGTCATATATTTGCGCCAAATGGTGGTACGCTTTTTTTCTTTTTGTGTGTTACTCATGGGTTTAAGTTTTTAGCAGCTTTATTTATCAGTTTTGATTTCAGGCTGATAATTTCCTGAGTATGTTTTTCTATCAATTCAATGAGTTCAATGTCATTGCCTTCTTGAACGTGGAGTTTGAAAAAATCTACGCAGACATTGAGCTGTTTTAACTTTTCGTTGAGTTGTTGAGCAAAAATGTCCATTTCTTCAGCGGACTGAGAGTTGTTAGTCGTAATCTTAACAAGTTGCCCGATGGCTTTGGAAATTGCTAACGTTTTTTGTAATTGTTCATTACATGTTTCGGAAATTTGAATAATCTTATCCGTATTGCTGCGGATTTGCGGTGAAATTTTGTCAATCAGTTCTGCTGAACGCTGTGTTGTTTTGAGCGATTCCGCTGACGAAATGTTAATTTCTTGCGATGCAATTTGACAACGTTCTGCAAGTTTTCTGATTTCGGATGCTACTACGGCAAACCCCTTACCGTTTTCGCCCGCTCTTGCTGCCTCAACTGCTGCGTTAATTGCCAAAAGGTCTGTTCTTGAGGTAATTTCATTGATGACTTGAGCCTTTTCGATAATAGAACGCATACATTTGAGCGTGTTTTCAGCGGCTCTTGTTACCGAAATAATATCTTCGGCAATGCGTTTGGAGTTTTCTTTAGTTTCAAGTGAGCTGAGTGTATTGTTTTTGATTGATTCCGTAATGTTATCAATGCTGACGGAAATTTCTTCAACCGTAGCCGATTGCTCTTGTGCGCCTTCGGATACTTTTGAAATCGAAGAACCCAAAGAATTGCTGCCTTCTGCAATCTCTTTTGAGTACATTCTTATGGAATTGACAGCTTGAGAAATGCTGTTTTGCATTTTTGTAAAATTATTTTTCAAACGCTGCATTTCGTCAGCCTCTACGATTTTGTCAAACGCTGTTGAATAAATATTTCCGGTAGCAAAATCTTCTGTGAACTGATTTACGTGTTCAAGCGGTTCAACGATGAATTTCTTGTTGATTTTATTTAGAACATAATACAGCGAGCATATTATGATAATGGTCAAAATTACCATTGTCATAATTGTAATGTAATAATTACCGTAAAATGCTTTTTTCGGCAGACTTAACACTAATGTCCAATCCGAAGTGTTAGGAACAATGGTGTAATAGCCAATCATCGCAACTCCCTCTGCATTGCTGTAATAAAGATTGTCTACAAATAGCGGATTGTTGTTGTGTTTTTCAAATTGCGTGAAACAATAATGGAACAACGTGTCCAATCCGACGTAACCTCTTGTTGTAAAATCTTGAGCCGTAAGGGTCGAACATTTGTCTTTGACAGCCATACGGATTTGATAATTCTTGTCAGCTAAAGCGTAAATTCCCATATTGGTCCCTCTCATTTGATTGAGTTTTAATGTCTTATCAATCTCATTGATGTTAGTGTATGCGGTCATAATCGCTTTTATATTGCTTTGCTTGTCATTTACGGGTATTGAGATGCTGAACAATTCTTCATCGTCGTTAATCCATTCGCTTGGCGGCGCAATACAATAACTTGCGGGATATTTCAGCTCTAATATTTCTTTGTAAAAAGAGGAAGTGTTCATGTTTTTTGCGTCTAATCCGTTTATGGTGTTGTAAGAAATACCGTTAGGCAAGGTTATTCTGAAATAAGCCCACTTGTTGGAATGTGATGTAATGTAATAATTTGCTTTTTTGAGTGTGCCTTCAATGTCTTGTATAGGATCGCTGAAATTTTTCAGCGTGTTTAAGTCATCAGCGTACCTCTGATAAACTTGTGAAACATTGGCCGCTAAAGTACATATTGAATTCTTTATTGCTGATTGGGAGTTTTTGTTGATATTATTGAATAAAATCCAATATATTGCAAAATCCATCAGCAATACCAATCCTACCACTATGGGCATCATCAATTTGAGAATCTGTTTGCCCATACTGCTGCCTTTTTTCACGGATGTAATTTTTTCTAATTTGTCCTTTATCGTCATTTTGAGGCTTGATTTTTTCGTGTTAATAATTTTCGTAATCGGAATCCAAATTCATATCTATTTTGACTCCGGGTTTGTATGTTTTTGAATAGTCTTTCGGCTCTTGAGGAACTTTGTTAGACTTTTCTTCTTTTTTAGGTTCTTCTTTTTTCTCTTCTTCTTGTTTTGGAGCGTTGTCCTCTTTCTGCGACAAATCATCGTCAAAAAATCCGTAACCTAAATCTTCGTCGTCTTCAAGTTCGGTTTTTGTTTGAGATCCGTTTTGAGGAGTTTCTTCTCTAAAATGCATAACTTGGTCGGCCGTGTTAAGCGCCGTATCTATTTGATTGTTAATCTCTTTTGGAATACTTTCGCCTTTCACGGTTTCTGTGAGTTGTTGTTTCAACCTTAAAATTTCAGCCGTATGACCTTCTATCTGATTGATAATTTCTTTTTTGGGTCTGAAAGTATCTTTTGTTAATTTGAAAAATTCTATGCCCTTGTTTAAGACCTCAAGTTTGCTTTTTAGCTGAGCGGAATATTCTGCCATTTTGTCAGCCGATTGTGTATTATTTGAGGTAATATTAACAAGTTGCAAAATTGATTTGCTGATAGCCATTGTCATTGACAGCTGTTCAGCGCAAGATTCTGAAATTTCGGCAACTTTTTCTGCCGTTTCTTTAATCCGTGGTGAAACTTTGTCAATAAGTTCAACGGCGTGTTTTGTGATATTAAGACTTTCTGCCGATGAGGTATTGATATCAGCCGAAGCTTGTTGACAGTTTTCGGCTAATTTACGAATTTCAGCGGCAACCACAGCAAAACCTTTACCTTCTTCACCGGCTCTTGAGGCTTCTACTGCGGCGTTTATTGCCAAAAGGTCTGTCCTTGAGGTGATTTCGTTGATGATTTTTATCTTGTTGATAACGTTTTTGATACATATCAAAGAATTTTCAGACGAAGTTGTAATGGTCTGAATATCAGCTGCTATGTTCAAAGAGTTTTCTTTAGCGTTAAGAGTTTTTTCGTTGATGATTTTTATAGAATCAGCGATTTGGTCAATCGAACTTGAAATTTCTTCTACCGCAACGGATTGAGTTTTAGCATCGTCCGAAATTGCCATTGCCGCATCGTTCCATTCGGCACTCGAACTCATAAAATCCGAAGTGTAATCCCTTATGTTTTTGATAATTCCGATCAAACGGGTTTGCATTTTTTCGAGATTTTCCTTCAGTGTTTCGATTTCGTCGTTGGTATTAAGGTCTTCTGCTGCGGTTGAATAGAGTTTGCCGTCAGAAAATTCTGTTGCAAAACGGTTCACTTTGGAAAGCGGTTCCAAAATGTGTTTGCGGGTTATGAATCTGATACAAAGAATGAGCGAGGTTATCGTTAAAATCGTTAAACCTATAAGCACTCCTAATACGAGATATACCGAGGATTTCAGCTGTTTTTCGGGAACGTTGATGCAGACTATCCACGGAGTACCTTTTATTTTAGCAAAGCAACCGATTGTTGTGATACCGCCCGGCATTTCAAAAACACCTCTTTGAAGTTTGAGCGGATTTTCTTTTACTTTAAGACAGAGTTTATAAAAATCTTTGAAACCGTTGGCCTCAAGTTCGCTTGCTGTTGTGTTGTAACATTCGTTAGCTAACATTCTTATATTAAAATCTTCGTCAATAACAGCGGCAAAACCTTGTCCGTTGGTTTTCATTTTCTCCAACATTGAGTCCATGAGCTTGGTTGAAAACGTTGAAGATAATGCTGCAATTGGTTCGCCGTCCTTGTTTTTTATCGGAATCGAAACGCTGAAAACATCGTCTCGAAGAACGTCTGTATGATGCGACATTCTGAATGATAAATCTTTTTTGTCTAAGAAAATTTCTTTGTAAAACTTTCTGATTTTGGCGTTAATAGTATCTTTGCCCGTGTAATTTGTCCAACTTCTGCCGTCAAGAAGTGTCAATCTTAAATAAGCCCATTCATTTGAATGTGAATAAAGAGCCGTATTTGCTTTTTTGATGTAACCGTCTATGTCATTGGGAGTATAATACGATTTCAACATATTCAAATCGTCGATATAGCGGTACAGAATGTTTGAAATGTTTTCACTTTGAATATCGACTATCTGAAATGATGTATTTTTTGACGAGCGTATGATGTCGGAAGAAACGATATTGTAAACGGCAACATTCATTCCTACCACAAGTATTAACATAACGGAAAGTATGAACTTTATGTATTTAGTCCATAGCGTGTTAGACTTTCCGAAAAATTTCCCGATGAATTCCTTTATAGTGTTCATATTTTTAGTTTTCAGTGTTTTGGTTGTCTTTTGCGGCGAAAGATTTTTCTTGGGCCTCTTGTTTTTCTTTTTCAATCAATTCCTCCCTCAGTTCAGTGAGTTTGTCGGAATGTATTTTAATAAGTGTTGATAATTCTTCAAGTTTTTCTGTTCTTGCGTCGTTGAGTTTAAAGAATTTTAGTGAATTGAGCAACGATTTAGCGTATTTGTCAAAATTTCCGGCTTTGTCCGCAAGTATTTCTGACATATTGGAGTTTTGGTCAGAAATATGTGCTAATTGTTGAATAGCATTGTTGATTTGGTCTGCGCCGTTACGTTGTTCGGTGCAGGCGATGGCAATTTCGGAAACTTTTTCAGCATTATCTTTAATACGGGGTGTTATTTTGTCGATAAGACCCGTTGATTCTTCCGTGATGGCAAGCGTTTGATTAGAGGCTTCGTCAATTTGAACGCTTGCTGTTTTGCAACGCTCGGCGAGTTTTTTGATTTCTGTTGCCACTGTTGAAAAACCTTTACCGTTTTCACCGGCTTTTGAGGCTTCAACTGCTGCATTAACGGCCAAAAGGTCAGTCTTTTTAGCTATGTCGTTGATAATCTTAATTTTTTCGATAATCATTTTTGTACTTTCAAGGGTTTTGTCAGAGGCCTCGAGTACAGCGTTTATATCGCTTGCAATAGATTCAGAGTTGAGTCTTGTGTTTTCGGCATTAGCAGCGGTCTGCGTAATTGAAGACGAAATCTGCTGAATTGTTGCTGAAATTTCTTCAACGGCAGAGGCTTGGTCGCCAACACTTTGGAGTATTGAGTCTGCCGAATTGTTGAGTTCGTGGCTGTTAGTTGCTATTTTATCGGATTGAATCCGTATATCGCTGATGGTTTTTGTAATTTTATCAGCCATAACGGAAATGCAATCGTAAAATTCACCGATTTCATTGTCTTGTTGTTTCTTGATTTTGGAAGCGTTGAACATGATTCCGGTAGAAAACTCTTTTACAATGTTTTGTAATTCTTTTATCGGTTTTATGATAATGCGTTTAATCAAATAAATGATAAGCGTAATTACTATTGTAAGTGCTGCAAAACAAGAAATTATAAACATATTTCTTATTTTTGCTCTGGCTGAATCAATTTCGTCTTTGCTGCTGCAGATTGCGAGCGACCATTCCGTGCCTTCTACAACATGATAAACGATGATGTATTCTTTGTCCGTATTTTTGTTTGTGATGTGTTCTGTGCCTGATTTTATGTCGGTTCTGATTTTATTTGTAAAGAGAGAGTAGCCTTCATATTCGGCATTGTTGAGTTTATTTTTGCCGAGTAATGCAGTATCGGAATTTGCAATGATAATATCGGGATTTGAATTTTTAATAAGGAAAATGCTGCCGTAGCCGTGATAATTGATGTTTTTAATCAAGTCGTCTATTTTTTCTGCATCAATGGCGAGCGAAATCGAACCTAAAGTTTTTCCGTTTTTGTCAAAATGCGGCACGCAAACGTAAAAAATTTCTTCCCCTATTTTTACGCTGTTAGGTAGTCTGTCGGTAATGACAAAATTATCGCCTGAAAAAACTGTTCTTTGATAACCTTCCTCTTGAGATACGTTTTCAAAAAACTCTGGATTTGTACTATGTGTATTGCCAAAATTATCAGTGTAACCTCCGTAAGAATATAGTCCGTTACTGTTTCCTACAACTATTTTAAGAACCTCTAAAATTTCGTTTTCAGAGAGATTCATTTTTGTAAAACTCTTAGAGAGAGTTGTAAGTTGTGAGGTTATTGACGTCATTTTTTCTGATATGACGGCAGCATTGCTTTTAACGATTTCTTGTGTGGCGTTGCGTGTGTTTTCGTAATTTAACTTCTGAAAACTTATCAACAAAAAGTAATCAGCCAATGCTACCAAAATGGCAGTCAGCGGTACGATAGTCCAAACAAGCGTTCCTAACAACGATTTGTGCCTTGATTTAAAAAATTTCATATTGATTTTTCCGAATAAAAAACATCTATTTTTCAAGGTCTAAATATACAAAATTCAGACAAAACAAATTATTTTTTTTAATTTTTTTTTTAATAAATGTATTTTTTCGTTTTCAGGCACATTATTATGCTATTCCCACTCAGCCTCTTCCTCTTCCTTCTTGCGTTTTTCTTCTTCTTCGGCCTCGAGTGATTCTTTTGAAATTTTAGTTTCGGTTATTTCCGTCCATTTGAAAATGTCTTCGGGTTTGTAAGGACGGTGTTTGTCGTACCAAATGAAACCGTCAAGAAAAGTTTGCCTTTTGGTAAGACCTTCAAGCGGATAAAGAGTTCCCTTGGGTTTTTTGTAAAACCATAATCTTTTCATTTTACCTTTTTCAAAGAAAATATCCATGTCTTGAGATGAAGCATTGTTCATTCCCGTTACAACAGAATCTTCAACGGTGTAGTAAATTGTTGAGGCATTGGAAATTACTTCGACTTCTTCAATTTTGTTGGAATCCAGATATGCAACCATGTCTTTGCCTGTTATTTGATTGAACCTTGGAACTGTATCCACTTTTTGCGATACGAATGCCCCGCCCAACATTTCAACCATATCCACGCTGTTTTCTTTTGTGTAAAGTTTTATGACATCGGCGGTTATTTGATTTTCAAAATGCCAGATAACGGGATTTTGATGCATTGTGATGATGCTGTCCGAAAGGTCATAAACAAGACTATCGCACATGGTTTGTAAATCGTTTCTAAAAATTTTAACTCTGTGAAAAGCTTTTATAATTCTGTAAACCGTTGTGTCTTTGTCCGTAAAAATAGTATCCGTAATCGACAAAATAGTATCGGCATGAAGATACATTGTGTCTTTTTGCGAAATGTATTTCATTAACGCACTGTCAGTTAATATGCTGCGTTCAGGGATTTCGTAGTATCGGGCTTCGTTTGCTGTGAGTTTTATGTTTTGAAGCGTATCAATAATTTCCACTTTTGAACGTCCGATTCCGTATTTTTCGTTTCTGAAAAAATAAATCGTATCGCCGGAGAGTTTATGCTCTTTGCTGACTAAAAAACTTTTTTTAGTTAATTGGCATTGGTCTTTTATGTGATTGTACCAACCGCGCTCCGAGTATAAATAATTGCTGTCGCCGATAATTTCCGTCGGTCCGAAAAACGTTGAAATCTTGCTTTTAATATTGTGAGTCAGCGTATCGGAATACATTGTGTAATTCGGATTATGAACCACAACATCTTGATTATAAACCAATTCGTTGGTTTTCGGATAAAAATAACCGAGTTCTGAAATTAGCGTATCTTCGCCCGTGAAAGTTGTTCCGCCGCCGAAATAATTTGCAAAGTTTTTCGCCAAATCGTAATCAATGTTGTCGGTAACCATCGTCATGGAATCTTTTACCATTTTGACGTTTTCCCTGATTCTTGCAAAACGCGAAGTTCCGTCATAATCTAAGGAATCGCCCCACAAATGAACAGTATCTTTTTGGTCTAAAAGTCTGTACATGTGGACTTTACCGTAAGCCTTGAATTTGTTTTCCTTGGAATTGTACAATGCCGAATCGCAATACATAGATGCGCTGTCATGGTAAAATTGTACATCGCCTCTTAAAACTTTTACGTCAGGGCCGTGATAATCATCAACTTCCAAAGTATTGGAATTAACGATTTCGATTTTACGGTTTTGAACCGTATCTTTTCTCTGTGCCGATGCAAACTGAACCGTACAGAGCATTAGAACTATTATTATTGCAATATTTTTCACCTCGGGGAATATAAATTTTTTTGCAAAGATAAATATTTTTCTTAATAAATTATCAAATCTTCGAGTTTTACTTTTGGTACGATATGCACGCCGTTTTCGTCGCGGTAATATTTTTTGCTTTGGTCCTTTGAGATTTCTTCCAACCGGAATTTTTCTGCTGATTTTCCGATTGCTAAAATTGCTAACGGATTGTATTCCAAATTGAATGCTTCTTTTATCGCGTCTTTGTCGAAAGCGCAGATTATGATGCCGTTGAGTCCGATTTCAACAGCTTTCAAGAGCATTGATTGCAGCGAAATTCCTAAATCAATATCAATGTATCTGCTTTCTTGAGCATTGGAGCAAACGATTATAAAAGCGTTAGGTTCAGTTCCTTTTAACGGGAGGTTCAGTTGAGGCAACATTCCGCCTAATTTTATGTTTTTTAAGACAGTTTCTGCACCGGTTTCTTTTGTAACGATTTTAAATCTAAGTGTTTGAGCGTTTTTTGCTGAAGCTATTTTGGTATTAACGCCGATAATTTTTTTTAGAACCTCTTCGGAAACCAAAAAAGAGTTTTTGTAACCTCTCGTACTTCTGTTTTTAATAAGTAAAGTATCTAAGGTCATTCCTATTTTTTTTATGCTTTTTTTCTGACCGAAAACTTCGTTGTATCTGTTTTCCAAATAGTTGTCTGCCATGTTTTTTTACGGTATATAGAAATAATTAAGGGCGAAAAAATATTTCGCCCTTACGTTTTAAATGTATAATTAGGGAATTATTATTCCATTTGAGCTTCCATTTCTTCGGTAACTTCGAGGTTGTGATAAACAGCCTGAACGTCATCATCTTCTTCAAAAGCTTCAATCATTTTGAGAACAGAAACACCGTCAGCGGTCGGAAGTTCTTTCATGTTGTTAGGAATACGTTGCAATGAGGCGTTAGTAGCGGTGATTTTGAGATCGTCCAATGCTTTTTGGAACGAGGTAAAACCTTCCATAGAAGTGTATGCAACGAGAGATTTTGTGCCTTCTTCTTCGTCTTCTACTACATCGTCAAAATCTTCAGCACCAGCTTCGATAAGTTCCATTTGGAATTCATCAACGTCTTTTCCATCGGGAACGGGAATTGTGAAAACGCCTTTTCTGTCGAAGAGGAATGTTAAAGAGCCGTTAGTGCCTAAGCTACCGTTTCTTTTGTTGAAAATAGAGCGGATAGATGCAACAGTACGGTTGTTGTTGTCTGTAAGACATTCGATGAAAACGGCAACACCGCCCGGAGCATATCCTTCAAACGTGATTTCTTGATAGTTAACGCCATCGCCTGAAGATTTAGAGATTGCGCGTTCGATATTATCTTTAGGCATTGAAACGCCTTTCGCGTTTTGGATTGCGGTTCTCAAACGGGGGTTTCCGTCTGGATCGGGACCACCTTCTTTAACTGCTACTGCTATTTCTTTTGCTATACGCGAAAACATTGCCGAACGTTTAGCGTCCAAAGCACCTTTTTTTCTCTTAATGGTTGACCATTTATTATGTCCTGACATATTATTATTTTGTTAATTTAAAAAATTCTTGTGATTTTACGGCGCAAAAATATAAAAATTTATTTTACCTCAGTAATTTTTTTACGATTTTTTGTTATAAAACGCAAAAAAAAAGAGAGCACCAATCTTTCGGGCTCTCTTTTTATCAAAATTACGGGCTTGTTTTACCGTTGATAGATTCGTGTATTTTCTACAACGATGTAACTACCGGTGGAATAATGCAATTCTTCAATTACATTGATTTTTGAATTGTTCAATAATGCGTTAATCCACATAATCAATTTTGATTTTCTTTCCTCTACGCCGGTCTGTTTAGAAAACGGCAATTTTACTTTTATAGTTCTCATTTTCTTAAAAAATTAAAGTTATTAAAAAATTAAAGTTGTTTGTTGTTGTGTAATCATTTTGTTTATTGATTACGGTGCAAAGTTAAAATGATATTTTTCATTATGCAAATTTTTCTTTAAAAAAATGCTATTTACTATAATTTTATATCGCTTTTTTTATGATTTTTATCTGTGATTTGACGTAAAAAACACGTTTACAGCTATTTATAATGATAGTTGAAATGAATTGTTAAATGATGTTAATAAAATTGGCAAAAAATCTTTTATGCTTTAAAAAGTATTGATTTTGTTTTATTTTTTGTAAATTAAAATCTATTAAAAATATAGTATTAATTGAATTACTTTGTTGTTTTATATCTTAAAATTCTAAAACTTGTTGAAAATATTTAGTATCCTGGGTGAATTAAGTTAGAAATAATGGTTTCGCTTGTTTGTTTTTTTTAGAAATTGTTGTATTTTTGTGAAAACTTTTAATCTGAGAAAATTATGTCAAAATATCTGAATCCATACACAGACTTTGGTTTCAAAAAACTTTTCGGGTCGGAGTTGAACAAAGACCTGTTAATCAGTTTTTTGAATGCCTTGTTTGAGCAAAGCAAAGGCATTGTTAACGATGAAATTACAGATATAACATACCTTAATGCCGAAAAACTTGGTCGTTCAGCCTCAGAACGTCGTGCAATTTTCGATGTTTATTGTACCACAAAAAACGGCAGCCGCTTTATTGTTGAAATGCAAAATGTTTTTCAACAGTTTTTTAAAGACCGCAGTGTTTATTATTCATCGTTTCCAATTCGTGAAATGGCGAAAAAAGATACCAAAGACGAAACATGGAATTATGAACTTCAAAGTGTCTACACCGTTGGAATCTTGAATTTTGTTTTCAAAGACGAGAAAAA
>JAFYDK010000113.1 GCA_017544805.1 Bacteroidales bacterium
AACTTTTCGATAAAAAATATAATAAATAAACATAACGCAAGCAAGCCGCCTGCAATCCAATTTTTTAGACAGTCTCTTAAATGAAAGAGCCGTTATACTATCTTGATACTACCGCCAAATCTCTCAAAAAAAGTGAGATTTGGCGGTAGTATCGGCTATTTTTTTTATATTTGCAGCATAAAAAAAATCAGAATTCTGGCGACATACAAAACGTTGTGCTGACTGACGATTTATTTGCGTAAAAAATAAAAATCATGCAGATTTATTTTTCAAAAGTAAATTTGCATAACGCAGGCGAGCCGCCTGCAATCCAACGCCCCCTAAAAAGTAAATTTTTCCTTAATTTTTCACAGTTTTTTTTCGTCTTTTAACATTTTTTTATTAAATTCGCCGTTTTATAATATATCAATAATTTATGGAATTTTTTTAATGGACAGCAAAAAAGAACATCCATCAATAAGCACCAATGAGCAAAAACTGCTCTGCGACATACGACAAATAATCTCCGAGGCGAAAAACAACGCCGTCAGAAGTGTTGACTTTTGCCGTGTGAAAATGTATTGGAAAATGGGACAAAGGATTTTTGAGGAAGAACAGCACGGAAAAGACCGCGCTGATTACGGAACATACCTAATCAAAAATCTCGCCTCAAAATTAGAAAATGAATACGGCAGCGGATTTTCAAGACGGCAGTTAGAACTATGCCGGCAGTTTTACAGACTCTATCCAATTGCGAACGCGGTGCGTTCGCAATTGAACTGGTCGCAATACCGTATGCTTATTCAAATTGACGACCCCGGCAAAAGAGAATATTACGAACTCGAAGCCGTAAACAATTCATGGACGGGAAGAGAACTTGAAAGGCAGATTAACAGCAGACTTTTTGAAAGACTTCTGCTCAGCAACGACAAAGGAAACGTACTTGCAGTCGCCAGAAAAGAAAAAATTCCGGAAAATCCCATGGAAATCTTAAAAGACCCTATGGTTTTGGAATTTCTCGACCTGAAACGTAAAAGCGAATACTACGAAAAAGACTTGGAATCGGCAATTATAACACATATTACAGACTTTCTGCTCGAATTAGGCAACGGTTTTTCGTTTGTGGCTCGACAGAAAAGGATTTTACTTGAAGATGACGAGTTTTTTATAGACCTTGTGTTTTACAACAGACTTTTGAGATGCTTTGTGCTGATAGAACTGAAAAACGCAAAACTTACGCATCAAGATCTCGGTCAGTTGCAAATGTACGTAAATTTTTATGACAGAACTCAGAAACTGCCGGATGAAAATCCTACAATAGGCATTATTTTGTGTTCTGCAAAAAACGACACCGTTGTAAAAATGTCATTGCCGCAAGAAAACAAAAACATTCTTGCCGCAAAATACGAATTGTATCTTCCGAGCGAAAAACAATTGCTCGAAGAACTTAAAAAAATCACTGAAAATAATATAACAAAATAATAAATTATGAAGAAAAGTATATTTCTAAACACATTACGGCTGCTGCTCTTGACTGCGGCGGCGGCTTTGTTTGCTCCTGACAACGCTTTGGGACAGACACCTTTCGAAGTTACCGTATCTTATGAAGGGGGCGGAGAAGATATATCATATCACTCAACCCTGAAAGACGCACTTGAAACCAACTACGAAGACGGAGAGCGTACTATATCCAGCGTACTGATTTATCAGACAGAATCTTACTCTGCAAATAATGAAGTAATTACACCAAGGGGAAATATGTACTACGAACTGGATATGAGTGAAGATTTCACAGGCAGTTTGACTTTGAACATCAACAACTGCAATCTGAACATACAAGGAAGTTCCGACAATATAAACATAAATGCTCAATTCAATATAGGCGAAAACGGACAACTTTCAATTGCAGGCGGAACATACACTAACACAACCGGCAATGTAATCCAAATCTCCTCAAACGGAAAAGCCATTATTTCCGGCGGAACTACATTCATCGGGAGTTCCGCTATTCCCGAAGGAGCAAATATTGTCTATCAATGTCCCTTTAAAGCGAAATACGGCGACAATATAACTACTTTTTTCGACACATTTCAAGAAACGTTAAAGTATGAATACCCGGGAAATTCCGACATAACTATCACACAACTTAATGATTATCAAAGGGACAACAACTTTTTCGGAGATGAGGGTCTAAATACGAACAACAAATGCAGTATTTCCGGCAAGAAAATATCTGTAAACCTGACCAAATCAATAAGCGATACGCTGTGGATTCAACTCAACGGCGGCGAACTGTCTTTCAACTGCGAACAAGGCAGTAGCAACTTCTACGGAACGTTTGAACTCACTGACGGCGCAACCCTGACCCTCAACGGCGGCAATTACGACTTCTACAAGGAAATTGTCAACATCGGCAGCGGCTGCACGGCAAACATAAGCAACACAAACTTTGTTACCGACAAAAATTCCGGAGAAGAATCCTACGGATGGTCAACCAAAGACGTGTCCAAAGACTACGGTTACTGCATAGAAAACAACGGCGGAACATTAAACGTCAGCAGCGGAACATTCTCACACTGCACAAACAACGACTGGAGCCGAAACATAAGCACCAGCGGCGGCTACGGCATTTCCGTAAGCGAAGGTTCAGAAACAGAACTCTCAGGCGGTGAGTTTTCGGGCGAGACTTCGGCAATTTTCAACGGAAACGGAAACGAAAAATCCGTCTTGAAAGACGGCTACGCATTTTTCGTCGGTGAAAAGCAAATTGAAGAAAACTACGAAGAAAACAAAACTCTCGCAAACAGCACAACAAGCGAGGCTTACAAAACTGTATCCGTAGATATTGCCGCAATCATTCTCGGCAAAGGCGCAAAATACAAAGTTGCAGGTACATTTTCAGACTATAACGCTGACGCTGACAAGGCTCAGGGTGTCTGGGCAGAACAATCCGGCGGACAGTGGTATATTATGACTTCAAGCGCGGTTTCGGAAGGAAGTTATACCGTGACCGAGTCTGAAACTAATACTATTAAAATTAAAATAAAAGACTATTTTAAAGATGTTTTGGAACAAAAATGGTATCGCGCTATTACTGTATATACAGGCAGCAAATTCATTTATGAAAATGCCGGCTTTTACAAAGATGACAATAACACGTATTATGGACAAACTATTTCAACGCACTTTGATACCGACCACAAAATTTACGTCAACGGAGAAACTACCGATGAAAATTCTTCTTGGTTAAATATAGACGGCGACGGTAAAACAGAAGTAACTCTCGAATTAAGAGACGATGACGGAAATGTCTACGCCTTGAAAAAACGCACGATAAATTTTGATAAATATAAGCCAAGTATCACAATCGAATGTGACGGCGTGGCTGTCCCGGAAGTAAGTACTCACGATGCCAACGATGCCAACGAAGTTATTATACTTCCCGACTCTAAATTATCGTTTAAATTTGATGACAACAAAGCCCCTGACGGTAGTACTTTGACCGGCGACAAAATAAGTGCTTTCGGTGGAATCATATATAACGACGGCAGTGAGGATTATGAATTTACCGATTCTACAACAGCAGCAACGGGTATTGATGCAAAGAATTTAGCCGGAAAAACGGTAGTTTATTATGCTTTCGACAAAGCCGGCAACGGTTTAGGTTATGGCGACTCCTTAAAAGTAACGTTTGCATTAGCGAAATTCAAAGCAACGTACAAACAAGATAACAAAGATGTTACAAAATATTTCACTAATTTGAAAGATGCGTTAACTTCAAGCAATTATCCCGGTGCTGTAACGGATATTACAATCGAA
>JAFYDK010000114.1 GCA_017544805.1 Bacteroidales bacterium
ATACGCAACGTCAGCAAATTGTTTTTCGGTAAATTCTTTAAACGTGAGCCCCGCCATATAACGCGCCGAGGGCAAAACATCACGCAAGAAAACGGCGTTTTCGTTTTCGATGATTTTGCTGATTTTTTCGGAAGCGTTGCCCACAAAAACTACTTTATAATTGTCGGCAAAATACTTCTCAAATGAATTTTTTTCGATTAATTCGGCTCTACAAGGCTCTAAAACGCGGTTTTCAATGTCAAAAACTTCTGAGTAAACTTCGTTTCTTCCCGCATCAATGCAAGAGACGATTACAGATTTTTCGTTTTTGAAATTTTCGGCGGCTTTTAGTGCCATTGCCTGCAAAGTGTCAACTGCAATCATCTTAATATCAGCGAAATACGCCATTCCCTTTGCCGTTGACGTGCCGATTCTCAGCCCCGTATATGAACCCGGACCTTTTGAAACAGCAACCCCAGACAACTGTTTTACCGTTAAGTTGTTGCGTTTCAAGACTTTCTCTATGAAAGCCGCAAGAGACGAAGCATGGTTGCGATTGCAGTTTTCTTCATAGTCAATTACTTGATTATCAGCGGATAACGCCACTGAGCAAATATCCGTCGAAGTTTCTATATTAATAAAGTAATTCATAATTATTCCTCTTTGTCGTAATAAAATTGATAAAATTTCATTCCCGTATCGGGGTCAACACCTTTTGAAACGCGGGATTCGTCGCCGTGAATGTAAATATGAAAATTCTTGTCAAGTTTTAAAACGCTTTTCATTTTTGACTGCTGTTTTTTTGCTGCATTTTCAGAGACGCCGAAATTATCCTCCAACTTGACGTTTTTTTCTTCTTCGTATTGTTGTTTGTACTCGTTGAAAGCCTCTATGACTTCGGGCTGTTGAAGTACATTTTCTTCAAAATCTTCTTTTGAAAAATTCTCGTTTTCTTTGAAGTAATTCTTTGATTTATTGAGCATTGCGATTTGTTGAGGTTTTTCAACTTCATGCTCTTCGTTGTAAACTTCCTCAACAAAATCTTTACAAAGTTCCATATACTTTTGCGTTTGGTAAAAATCATCTTTACGCTGCTCAATTCCCAAAAAGTCCAAACGCCAATATTGCGCTTCCTGTTTGTTTGTAGTGTCGATAATGTTGAGTTTGTAGCCGAATTCAGCCTCTGTATTATAAATAAGGCACGCTTTATCTATTTTGTTAAGATTAATACCTTCTTCGATAACGATGTCGAGCCCCTCAGCCGAGGCTTTTATCTGCAAAAAGTCCTGCTTAGTCTCTGATTTAAAGATACCTACTGCGTCAACGAGTTCGCCGTCAACCACCAAATCCGAAAAATAAGCGACATACAAATCACCTTCTTTGATTTTCGGGTGCGTACCTGCATCGTAAAGTTTTTGCGCGATGTTTACGCTCTCTTGAACAAAATTTTCCGGATTTTGAAAAATGTCATTGACATATTGATAAACAGGATTTTCAGTCGGACCGTTTTCCGAAAAGAAATTATAATAATTTTCTTCTGCAAAATGTCCCAAGAAAAACTGCATCAGTAATTCTTTTATGGAGTCATTTACAGAAAGTTCCTTGTCGGAGAGTACCATATCCTCTTCCCTTGACTTATTGCCTAACTTGTGGAGAATCACGTTGTTAAGCCTTACATTCGCAAAATCTAACATTATATTTTTACTTTTCGCAAAGATAGAAAATTTTTGATAAAATAAAAAAATCTTAAAAATATTTTTGTGGTTACAAAATATTATACTAATTTTACGCCAAATTATATACGAAAACATAGTATGGAAAAAATACAAATAGAACCGTTGCACAATGCACCGAAAATTGATTTCGACCCCGAGGCGGGCGTGTTGAATTTCGAGGGCAAATCCTTGATGGAGGATTCAGA
>JAFYDK010000115.1 GCA_017544805.1 Bacteroidales bacterium
CAACAAGGGTTGCGCCTTTGATTCAGGAGTATTATGCAAAGGAGCGCGACTTGTTCGGCGAGAAGATTTTGGCTGACGCACGTGCGGCATGGGCAGCAAGTCCTAACGCAGAAGGCGCGGCGCGTGTTGCTGAAATACTATCTGAATTACCTCCGTCATGTTCGTCGTCCGATGCGGCAAGATCGTTTGTAAACCAGATAGGCTCTAAAACAGAGGCATTACAAAATTGGCAACTCAAATACATGGAACGCGAACAGGCTTATAAACACGATGAGAAAAAAGCGGTTATTGAAGCCGCCAAGGCAATCGGTGAGGCATACGCCAAAAACCAACCGGTGCCTATTTATAAAGTAAACGTTTGGTAGACAGATAATTTTTTCATAAAAAAAGGTGCTGCTTGAATTAAAAAACAGGCAGCATTTTTTTTATACAAATTTTTCAAAAACCTCTTAAACATATTTTAACTAAATTACGGCAACTTTATTTTGTATTTCATCGTAAAATCATAATATAACCCTTAAAATCTTATAGATTATGAAACAATTACTTATTATTTTACTTGCGTTTTTTACGATGATTTCGTTTGACGTAAATGCTCAAACCGATTGCGGAAAATGTAATGGGACGGGAAAAATTGAAAACGAGTGCAATTCGTGCCACGGTACAGGCAACCGTGAATGTTCACTTTGTTACGGCAAAAAACAAATCCGTTGTACGGTTTGCGGCGGTGCGGGATTTTTCCGCTGTACGCATTGTCATGGTGTAAATTCAGAGAATTGCAGTTATTGCAACGATGAAGGAAATGTAAACTGCGAACGTTGTAATTCAGAAGGCTTTATCAATTGTACTTCGTGCGATGCCACGGGTCTCAACCGTTGTATGACTTGTAACGGCAATGGAAAACATATTTGGAATTGTACGGAATGTAACGGCTCAGGCAAAGTAGCGTCTTCGCAATCCGACTCTGACCTTCCTGAAAAATATAAACAAGGTTATTCCGGTACATATAAGGTTTATATTGACCCGAATTGGTCGGAAGAGGAAAAACAACGCGCATTTACCAAAGCACGCCTTCAGCACAGACAACAAATGATGGAAAGCAGAAAATAATCAGGTTTAGCGAAAAAATATAAAATCACATTCTTTTTTCTGCAATGAAATCATCGGCAATGTAACGGTCGCTTAACAGATACAGCCCCGTTGCTTTGTTGTGAAGGTTTTCACAGGTTTTGCTTTCGTAAAACAGTTGCAGAGCCTTAATGGGTTCAATATCAAGCTGTTCTGAAAGTATAACCGCAATCGCTCCTATGTGGTTTGCCATTATAATCTCCTGAATAACAGGTGATTTTGTCGGGTCTTTATATTCGTTCTGTGTCATTGTAAGTCAAATAATTGTCAATAATTTTTTGATTCAAAATACAAATATGATTGTTCGGCTGATGTTCGGAAAGCCGTTTTAATGCAGCTTCAAAATCTATAAGTCCTGACATATAAAGGTTTACAGTGTCAATGATTCTGTCGTTTGCAACGCCGCCTTCAACATAGTCGAAACTTTTTGCAGCGTTGTGTCCGCTTCGGTTTTCCACAATGAAATTCAGCCAATCGGCATCATATACCGTGAAAATTTTGCAGTGGAAATCTTTCAAAACACTTTCTTTGTCAAGAGAGTAAATATTTACGACTGGAGTTTCTCTTCGTTTGAGCGCAGTGTTTTTTGCCCACGAAACCGCCTGACTGTGAATGTCGGTAACGTAGAACCCCTCGCCGAAATCCAAATTTTTCCGTCCTATTTTGCACAACGGATTTTCCACAGTTTGCGTGCCGCCGTGGTAAACTATAAGTCCGCTCATTTTTTTGCCTCCCATATTTTGAGACATTCCACCATATCTTCTGCGATGTATTCACGGCTCTGAGTGTGAAGTGTCTCGTAATTCTCGAAAATATATTTTTCAATCATATCAACTTTCTTCATTCTCTCAAAAACCTCTTTGTACGAAACATTCAGATACCTTGCCGTAGTTTCTATACATGTGGAAACAAACGCCATAACTATCTGAATTTTCGGTATTTCCATAAACTTTGGCAACATGATTTTATATTTTTTGCAAAGTTATAAAAAGTATTTTATTTTTTCTGTTCATTTTCTAAAAAAACTTTCTTGCCAAGGCAGCGGCGGTTTTATTCGGAGCTTTCTACCGGCGAAACAAAAATCTTTACAATAATTTAACCTTGAAAATTTGTTAAATTTCTAAAAAGTAAAGACTTTTGAACATTAAATAACAACAGAATTAATATGAAAATCAACGACTTGGCACGAATATTGCGTATCGCATCGCATCGCATCGCATCGCATAAAAATTGCACTTAAACACCTTGAAAATTCGGCGTTTGAGCCGTTGAAATATGATATATCCCCTTGCGGACGAAAGTAAAATAACTTCTGTCCGCAAGGGGATTTTGTTTTTTCTGACAATTAATTTTTTTATTAACATAAAATTTTCTTATCAGATGGAAAAATTAAAAAATGAAGTCGTAAAAGATGTAACGACTGTAAAAAAGAAATACGTCAAACCCGATTTTGAAGTAATCGAGTTGAACATGGAAGCACCATTACTCAGTGCGAGCGGAAGTATAGAACCTAACGGAAAGGCAAGTTTCAGCAACAACGGTTTGTTAGGAACAAGTTCTTGGGGTAGTAACGATTAAAACACGGAGGACAAAGAAATGAAAAGAACGTTTTTGAAAGTGTTGCCCTTTGCGGCAGCCTTATTGCTTGCAACCTCTTGCAGCAAAGACGAGAACAATTCAGTAGACGAAATTGTTAATGGTGGCGAACAGACCGAAACTGTTGTCAAAACCTTTAAAACCCTTACAATAAAGGGCAAAGTAAATAAGTCGATTTCCAAAGTAACGACAAATGATGCCGGAACTGCCTTGGCGTTTGAAGGAAACGAAGTATTTACTTTTGGTAATGAAGGTGATGATGTATATGGTACAATTAATTTTACCGAATCAGACGGTTCTTATACGGCAACCGTAAACTATGCTGATGAACAATCTCTTAGCGGCAATTTTACCGCCTCACTTGGCACAAATTCTTCAACAATTAGCAGTGCTTATGATGATTTGGCGACAGCAGTACAGAATGCTTATTATACAATTAACTTCACTATTGCGCAAGATAATGGTGAGTATAAATTGAAGAGCGGAGAAACCGACCTTGTTGTAAATCTTCAATCTGCTTTTATTGAGGCATTGGGTGCGAAAACCACTCAACTTGGCGGCACAGAAATCTCTGTTGAAGCCGGCAAATATTATATTGTACCCGTAGGAAAAGTGATGGGCGAAAGCAGCAACAGTACTGTTGCGGGCAAAATCTACACGATAAAAGCCCCTGACTATCTCCCCGGCGTATTCACCGTCGCTGACGGCAAAAAGGTCAAGTTCTCCAAAGGCAACTTGCAGTACCATTGCAAGAGCAAAACATGGCGTTTTGCCGAGAATCAGTGGGACTACATCGGCTCTGCCAACGAAAACATTTCCTCCTTCTATGACGGCTATATCGACCTTTTCGGCTGGGGCATGTGGCTTGAAGACGGCAACCCTGTTAACAAAAGCACAACATACAGCGACTACACTTGGGACGACAGCAAATCCTCCGCCTTTGGCTCGGAATGGACGACTCTCACGAAAGCTGAGTGGGAGTATCTGTTCAACACCCGTACCACCACGAGCACTATCCGCTATGCCATGGCTCAGGTTAACAATGTAAATGGCGTAATTCTTCTGCCTGATAATTGGAGTTCAGAGACTTACACTCTTACCAATACTAATACATCCAATGCCGCATTTACGACAAATACGATAGATGCGACAAATTGGTCAACCTTGGAGGCTGCCGGTGCGGTATTTCTCCCTGCCGCCGGTTACCGTCTCAGAGAGTCCGTCGAAGGCGCCGACTCCAACGGCTACTATTGGTCCGGTACGGCTCGCGGCACGTCCGACGCCTACATCGTTTACTGCGAGTCGGGCAAACTCTACCCTACGGACGACTACGGCAGCCGCTTCTGCGGGTTCTCGGTTCGTCCGGTTCGGGTGCAGAATTAACCTTGTTTCCCAAGCCGAAACAAAATTTTTAGAACAGGACACTTCAAATTATTTTGAGGTGTCCTGTTTTTGTTTTTGTAAAAATTTTTTCTACCTTTGCGTTTGAAACTTTTTAGAATACAAAATATTATGGGAAATTATATACGTTTTGACTGGATGATAAAACGCCTTTTGCGCAACAAGAGTAATTTTGTTGTGTTGGAAGGTTTTTTGATATAATGCTGATTGATTTTGTTATCAAGTATTCAAGACTTTTACCTGATGAAATATTGAAATTGTAAAAATTATGTCAATATATTTGCCTACGGATTTTTGTTTCACAAAAGTGATTTACAAAAGAGAG
>JAFYDK010000116.1 GCA_017544805.1 Bacteroidales bacterium
CAGTCCTTTGCTCTACCAACTGAGCTATGACACCAACACTTACAAATAACTTGTTTTTTTCAACGGTGCAAAGGTAGAGAGTTTTTTTTACACCGCCAAATTTTTTTGAACTTTTTTTGAACTTTTTTTTAAAAATTATTGTTTCATGCGAGCTAACTCCTTGGCTCTCAACATCTCTTCGCGTTCACGATTTCTAAGTTTTTGCTCTTGATAATTCTTTTCATAAAGCAAATAATCTTTGTAACGGCTGTCATCACGGTCTTTCCAATAGGTTTTACCGTAACGGCTTAAATTAGCTATTTTCTCATACAAAACAGTACCAATCTCTTTACGCTTTACAGTATTACGTGTACGCTCGTGTCTTACCGCCTCAAGAGCCTTCATTACCTTTTTTGTAGCAGCTATTTGAGTTTTTATCTCTTTAATATCCTGCTCCGTCAAATCGTATTTCAAAAGTCTGTCCTTAAACTTCTTAAAAACAGTTATAACCTTCTCTCCTATCTGAACAAGTTCCTTTGTCTTGATTCCCGTAAGTTTCTGACTCGGGAAATATTTCTTAGTTTCCTTTTTCGTGGGAACGATTATCGAAAACTGCAAGAAAAAATTACGAATATGATTTATAAGTCTTTCTTCCTGTTCATTTTTCACTCTCGTTTGAGCCTTTACCTTATCCGCAAAAAAACTGTCTTCTGGATAATGTTTGTACTCGTCCAATCTTTTGTAGAGCATATCAATATCCTTTTGAGTAACTCCAAATTTCTGAAAATGACCTAAATCTTGTTCCGCCAATCTTGCGACTATCGTGCCCCTTTCTATTATTTCAGATGACGAATAATTGTATGTAACTGCTTTTTTCATTTCTAATAATCCGATTTTTTCGGGTGCAAAATTACAATTTTTTTTATTTTTGCAATGTTATTTTGTTGTTAATTATATTTTCAAAACCGCTAAAAACGCCTTCTGCGGTACCTCTACGTCACCGATTTGTTTCATACGTTTTTTACCTTTTTTCTGCTTATCAAGAAGTTTGCGCTTACGGGAAATATCACCACCGTAACATTTTGCCGTAACATCTTTTCTAAAAGCTTTTATCGTACTTCTTGCAATAATTTTAGTACCGATGGCAGCCTGAATTGCAATATCAAACTGATGTCTTGGTATCAATTCTTTCAATTTTTCACAAATCGTTTTACCGAAATCGTAAGCATTGGACTCGTGAATAAGACTTGACATCGCATCGACGGGTTCTCCGTTAAGAAGTATATCCAATTTTACAAGTTTTGACTCTCTGTAATCAATCGGATGATAATCAAACGAAGCATAACCTTTTGATATTGACTTTAATTTGTCATAAAAATCAAAAACTATTTCAGCAAGCGGCATTTCAAAATTCAATTCGATACGATCTGCCGTTAAATATTGTTCGCCGATTTTAATACCGCGCTTTTCCATACAAAGTTTGGTTATCGGTCCGTAAAATTCAGCTTTTGTAATAATATCTGCTTTAATATAAGGCTCTTCGATTGAGGAAATCGCTTTTTGTTCGGGCAATCCTGCCGGATTATGAACCTCTATCGTCTCACCTTTTGAAGTATTAACTTTGTAACTAACGTTAGGAACGGTTGTTATAACGTCCATATCAAACTCCCTCGAAAGCCTTTCTTGAACAATGTCCATGTGCAACATTCCAAGAAATCCGCATCTGAAGCCAAAACCCAATGCAATTGAACTTTCAGGGGCAAAGGTCAGCGAAGCATCGTTCAACTGAAGTTTTTCAAGACTTGTTCTGAGCTCCTCGTACATACTCGTTTCAATCGGGTAAACTCCGGCATAAACCATTGGTTTTACCTCGGCAAAACCTTCAATTGCCTTCTCACAAGGTCTTTCAACGTGCGTAATCGTATCACCGACCTTTACCTCTACGGCGTTTTTAATACCAGAAATTATATAACCTACATTGCCGGCTGAAATTTCGTCCTTAGGAGATAAATCCATTTCCAAAACTCCGACCTCATCGGCAATATATTGTTTTTTGGTATTGACGAATTTTACTTGTTCGCCCGTTTTAATTTTTCCGTTATAAACTCTGTAATAAGCAATTATACCTCTGAAAGGATTGAAAACTGAGTCAAAAATCAAGGCTTGAAGCGGCTCATTAGGATCACCTTTGGGAGCAGGAATTTTTTCAACAATTGCGTTCAAAATTCTTTCAACACCAAGTCCCGTTCTGCCCGAAGCCTCAATTATATCCTCACGCTTACCGCCGATAAGTTCTATGATTTGATCTTTGACCTCCTCAGGTTTTGCGGCAGGCATATCCATTTTGTTGAGAACCGGAATTATTTCAAGGTCGTTTTCAATCGCCATGTAAACATTGGAAATTGTCTGAGCCTGAATACCTTGCGTTGCATCAATCACTAAAAGCGCACCTTCACAAGCCGCAATCGAACGCGAAACCTCATAACTAAAATCCACATGACCGGGAGTGTCAATAAGATTGAGAATATACTCCTGATTATTAAAAGTATACTTCATCTGAATAGCATGAGATTTTATCGTAATACCACGTTCTCTCTCCAAATCCATATCGTCAAGGACTTGGTCTTGAAGGTCGCGGTCATCAATAGTTTTGGTAAATTGCAAAAGTCTGTCTGCTAACGTACTTTTGCCATGGTCGATATGCGCTATTATACAGAAATTTCTAATGTTCTTCATCGAAAGCCGTTTTATTAAAATTTGAGCGCAAATTTAATAGTTTTAACCGTAAAAAACAAATTTTTCTAAAACTACAAAAAAACAAAAAAATACCCTGCACACCAACTTCTTTTTTAGTTTTTTCCCAAAAAAGTGTGCAGAGTATTTTTCCCTTAGAATTTTTTATGTCTGATATTATTTTGCACTCTTTATAATAGAGGACATATCATACATAGAGCCGCTGCCGCTACCGTTGATAACGGTCGGAACGTGTCCGTCCCATTTCTCAATCCAATCCTCTTGAATAATATAAGGACTCAACGAATTGGAAATCGTCTTGTTGTAATAAGCCTCTGCATCGGCTTTGATTTTCATAGCCTCAGCAGCACCTTTGGCCTTTGCAATTTCGATTTTAGCATTAGCCTCTGCCTCTTTTACCTCGTTTTCGGCTTTCAAAGATGACTGAACTGCCATGTTTTTGGCATCAATCATTTTTGCCAACGACTCAGGAGGAATAATCTGAGAGGTAAACTCCTCAACAATAAAACCTTCGTTGTTCAAACTATGCTCAAGTCTTGCCCTAACGTCAGCCTCAAAAGTAGCCCTGCTCGACATAATGGAATCTGAGGTAAAATTATTAGCACAAGTTCTGTAAGCCTCATAAATACAGGTGCGGATATAACCGTTTTCAAGTTCCTCAACGGGCTTACGGTACTTTTTGAAAATATCGCACGCCTTTTCAGGATTTATTCTGTAAGCGATTGAAGGATCCATCGTGAACTGCGCCGCATCTTTAGTATTAACTCTAAACGGCTCGTATGTTTTTCGCTGAACGTGAAGCGGATACGTAAAAACGTCAGTGGCTAACGGATTATAAAAAACCCAACCGCTACATGTTCCTTCGATACCGCCGTAATCCTGCTCAGAAACACTCCATTTATGAAATTTAATACCGATTTCGCTCGAATCGATAATCGTGCATGATGCACACATTGAGACAGAAAACATAATCAACAACAAAAATACGATTACTCCGAATTTTCCTTTCGGCTTTGCTGTCCCGTTAGAATTTTTTGCGTTCATATTCATATAAATTTTAAGTTTTGACAAATGTATTTTTTTTTCACGAAAAAACAAAATTTACACGCATAAAATTAAACCAACTACAGAAAAAATAAAACTTTTCCATATTTTTTTAGTTTTTTTCAAAAAAAATCATTTATATTTGCGATATGGAAAATTTAGAAGAAACTGATGTTGAGTTATTAAGAAACAGCGTAGAAAACAAATTCGGTAGAAAAATTACATACGCTAAAGATTGTGGAGAATTATCAGAAACTGTTTTTGAGACGACGGGCAATAAGGTAAGCGAGACCACATTAAAAAGATTGTGGAATCTTGTAAATTCAACTTTTAATCCATCAAAGTATACTTTAAATTCACTCGCAAAATATCTTAAATTCAGCGATTTTGACGATTTCATAACACACAAAAACGATTACCGCAAAACTGCTGAAAATATGCTCATTTGGACGCAACTCAAAGACGAGGCGATGAAAATTTCCAAAAATATATTTTTCGGCATCAAAAATTCGTTGGGTGTTAATTACGAAAAAACTGTCCACAGAGCATTTATTAACGAAAAAATTTCTGCGTTTTTGGAATCCGAAAAAACGGCTTACGCGTTGGTAGGCCCCACGGGTTTCGGCAAAACGACGGCTCTTGCCCAAGTAGTGGAAAAATATTTCATTAACGCTGATACCAACGATATTTGTTGGTACTTTACTTGTACAAACAGCCCTACAAACACTCAAAACAAGGATTTAATCAATGTTTTTGCAAAACTTTCGGGCTATTCGGGACAAACAAGTTATAAAGAATACTTTGAAAAACACCCCGCTACACTAAACGGCAAAATCGTTTTGATTTTGGACGAAATCTCCTCAATAGAAACTGCGGATATAGCCATGAACATAGTTTCGGCATACAAAAACGAAAAATATCTGAAACTTATAGTTTCAATGAATCCGCTTTTGTGGCAATACATCGGCAAAACTATAAAAGAAATCAACAAATCATGTTGGTTTGATGCTCAATGGGATATTGCCTCGAGTAGTTTTTCCAATATTCCGCACCTCTCCCCTATTGAGATGCAACAAATCTTAAAGAATTGCAACTGTTTGACACCCAGAAACTTTGAGATTTTACACAAAGAAAGCATGGACAATGTTTTCAGTATTCCTTATTATTTGGAATTACTGATTTCGCTGTCACAAAAAAATTTGACGGAAACCCTTTTGTACGAAACCTTCAACAAAAGCAAAATCGACATAAAATCTTACGGCAACAAAACGCAAAAGTTTATTGATTTCTTTTTGTTTACGACCAATTACGGTTTTGAGGCCGAGACCGCGGACAAAAACCGTTTGACACGTCTTATAGAAGAATACGGAGAAGAGTTTAGAGAATTGCTTTCAACCGGAATTTTAACTGAGTTTTCCTCAACGGACAAAGACGGCAAAAGACTCACGCTCTTGAAATTTTCGTCGAAAAAGTTTTTAGCTTTTCAGTTAGCTAATTATTGGCTGAAAGAATTCGGACTCAACGAAAGCCTTTTTATGGAAGTTTCATCGTATTATTCCGAAAACCCTGAAATGAAACTTATGATTTTCGGTTGGTTTTTAAGATATGCTTTTTACGAAAAAAATCTAAAACTTTTGAAATCGTTTTTTAGGCTCACCGATATTCATTTCAAAGACAACGACATAAGTTGTAAAAAGCTTAAAGAATTGTTTTGCACGGAGATAAGATACTATCCTGAACTTCAGGATTCGCTTTTGCAAACTGAAGAAGAACGGGAATTTTATTTTCAGGAATATCCTGATTTTGATAATATTAACGGTTTTTATATCAGATATACGGATATTTTTTGTGCCACGAGTGATAACTCTCACGAAAAACTTTTGCCGCTAACGCAAAAAGCATATATACTTTTCAACAAAGGTCTTTACAAAGATGTTGATGAGATTTACACGTTAATTCAAGAGATTGACACTGAAAAAGACGAAGATTTTGATTTGTTGTTGAGATTATGCGTAGAACTTTTGGCGGATTATGGACGGTCAAAAAAAATAAATGCAAAACTTTCGTCATACGTTGAAAACTTTTTCATAGAGTATTATTCAGAGAAAAAGGCGGGAGAAATTTCAAAAACCGAATGTATGGCAATTGATGTGCTTTTGATGACGGAATGTTTCAAAACTGCTAAAAGCGTAATCGAAAAACTATTTCCAACAAATGACACAAATTCAGAAGATTTTTGTTATAAACATCTGAAACTCAGATATTCATACGCTCTGATGAAAATGAATTACGCACAAAAAGCCGTTCAAATTTTTCAAGAGAACAAAGACGGTTTTATTGATTTAATACCGTGTAATTCATTTAACACCACGCTCAAAACGTATTATGAAATAATAAAATACATAACTAAAAAACCATTACCGGAGGATTTACCGGATATTTTTTAGTAACTAACCGCATCATTTTCGATATGGAAATTATCAATTTAGAAACCGCCATACACCAATGATGCAGGCGGCAAAAGCAGAAGTTTTTTTAAAAGGTATTTTGGCGGTGCTGAATTCTCAGCATTATGAAAAAAAACTAAGGACAAACAAAATTACAATTTCATAATTTTAGTTGGACACGCCAAAGTACATTTTCCGCATTTGATACAATCGGGATTGAGATAGCCAGCTTCGTCGCCACGGCTATCGTAAGGTGTCAATTGCATAGGACATACACGAGCGCAACTTTTGCATTTCATTTGACAACTGTTTTCTACTTTTACGCGTTTGAATTCGTCGCTAAAATTACCTTTCTTAGGCGTTGCCCAAGCAGAAAGTGTTCCCATAGGGCAAAACGAACACCAAGTACGTGGAGCAAATACAAATGCCAATATTACACCAACAAGTGTTGTAACAGCAACTATATTCCAAAAAACTTTGCCCACTGCATTCCAATCGCCCCAAGCATAATACAATTGAATACCAAACATCATAAATATGAATACAACCATAAAAATTCTAAATCCCGATGTCCTAACAAAATTCGGAATCGATTTGTGTGGCGAATATTTCGACAGCAACCTATCAAACATATTACCTCTCGGACAATAGTTGCCACACCAGAAACGCCCCTTTTTGATTGCCATAAGCACCGGCGCAAGCATACATATCAACGCTACCAATCCGATTACAGGGAAAAACCATCCGAGAATCAAATACGTAAATAATATCAAATACAAAGGTTTTCCTTTGGTATAAAAATGTTTATGAAATGTTTTTTTCTTAATCTGTGTCATAACATAAAATTTTTATTGTTTATGGCGCAAAATTATCGTTTCGATAATAGACAAACAAACGTTTTTTTCTATCTTTGCATAAACAAAATCTATCATTATGACATTACAACAATTAAAATACATTGTAGCAATCAATACGCATCGAAGTTTTGCCAAAGCAGCTAATGAGTGCGAAATATCGCAGCCTACGCTCAGTGCTATGCTCGTAAAACTGGAAGAAGAACTTGATGTAAAGATTTTCGACCGTACCAACAAGAAAGTAATTGCCACCACAATAGGGCAACGGATTATACGTCAAGCCGAAAAAACGCTCGTAGAAGCAACGAAAATCAATGAAATTATCAACGAGGAAAAAGGTCAAGTATCTGGAAATTTTAATATTGCAATAGGCACTACAATTGCGCCGTATATTTTACCCGACTTTATTAATTATTATATCGGTGCCTATCCGTCGGTAAATCTTTCCATCAAGGAATTAAAAACAGATACCATTTTATCAGAACTTCAAATTAATCATCTTGATGTAGGTATTGATATTTCAGACAACAAGATCGACGGAATACTTGAAATACCTCTATACACAGAGCGATTTTACGTGTATTTAGCAGAAAGTTGTTGGCGCAAATTACCTGTATTTAAACCCGATAATCTCGAACATGAAAAAATGTGGATAATGAAAGAAGCACAATGTATGCGGGAAAGTGCTTTTTCGTTTTGTAAAGCACGCACAAAAGGAAACCGTATATACGAAGCTGGAAGTATAGAAACATTAATAAGAATTGTAGATAAAAATGGCGGTTTTACAATAATACCGGAAATGCATTTACCGTTTCTTAGCGAACAACAGCGCAAAAACATTCGTCCGATAGAAGGCGACTATCTTTCACAACGTCGTATCTCGCTGTATATCAAAGAAGATTACATCCGTCAACGTATGCTCAACACAGTTTCGGATACTCTAATAAAATTTATTCCGCACAAAATGCTTGATAGTCATTTGATAAAATTCGGCATAAAATTATAAAATACAAGCTTTTTATCAATATAAATTGAGAGAAAAAAAAACGTAAAAAAATTTTACACCATTGTAAAAATTTTTTACAATATCATTTGTTATAAAATTTTCCAAACTTCTGATTATCAAAACATTAATTATTTTGGCATGGTGAATGTACATTTTTTTTGTGTAAAACCATTTTTAAATACATAAAACCATGAAAAAATTATTAATGCTTTTGACGGTTATGATTTTCACCGTTTGGACGTATGCTCAGAACTCCGAAGAAAAAATCACGGAAGATAGAATTTTAAATAGTTTCAACAGAATTGGCGTTTCATCTTTCGTTAATGTCGAAATTATCACCGGCAAACCTCAGCGGGTTATTGTCTGCGGTGAGAAAGAACTCGTACAAAATTTAATAACCGAGGTCAAAAACAACGAACTTCAAATCTGGTATCAATCTCCAAAAAAGAAACAAAAAAAATCTGATTATGGCGATTTAACAGTAAAAATTTGTGTTGAAAACCTTACAGATCTTTCAACTTCGGGAGCTGTTAATACCGTCTTTCCTGAAAAAACAATCTTGAAGAAATTGAACATCAGAAATTCAGGTGCTACAAAAACCACGTTCAAAGATTTGGAAGTTTTAGAGCATCTCTTAGCTGAGGTCAGCGGTGCAAGTACTCTCGATATTAATGGTAGCAATTTCAGCGACGTAGAAATCGGGGCTTCGGGCGCAAGCAATATTGAATTTTCAGGAACAGCAAAAATCATGAACTTAGGGACTTCGGGCGCAAGCAACATAAGACTTTCAGGATACGCTGACGAAATAAGTATCAGAACCTCAGGGGCATCTTCCGTAACATCAAATCGTTTTAGCGCTGAGAAAAAAAGTTTTAGCAGTTCCGGCGCATCTGGAATTTTTATTGGGGATTAAAAAAAAAGACACTGGTTGGAACAATTACGGGCACTCGGTTCGCCTTGTTTGTCCCTCGTAGAATTTACCATATTCTGTCTTGACAGAACAAAACAGACAAAAGAATAAAAGAAAGACTATCGAGAAAAACGGTAGTCTTTTTTGCGTTATTATTAGAAAATTTTTTATCTTTGTGGCAAGAAAAGAACTTAAAAACTGCAAATCGCTATGTCGAATCAAGCGTTAGAAATCGTAGAACGTTCAGCGTATTCGGACGGTGACCTTTACGCCTACGAAGATTATTTGTTAGAATTGATGACTCAGCACAACTCCGTTGAAAGCGCAAGAAGTGAAGGTCGTGCAGAAGGTGAAAAACTCGGAATCGAAAAAGGCGAAAAACAAAAAGCCATAGAAATGGCGCGTATGATGAAAGCCGACAACGAACCTCTTGAAAAAATCATGCGATATTCCGGCTTAACCAAAGATGAAATCTTAATACTAACTTAACTAAAAAAACCTTGTCTGTTAAAATTATTTAATTTTACTTTGACTTTTGATAATTCAATCTAATTAACAAGAAAATGGCAAAAGTAACTCAAAATTTATTAAAAGTAAATAATGCTTTACAGGGGGGGTAAAAATTTCCCTTTTAAAATCAGTATATAATATAACGAAAATCCCTTGTGGAGAGTGTACAAAACACTCTGTCCGCAAGGGATTTTTGTTTTTGTAAATAATCTTTAATTTTTAATATTATACATCATGACAGAAAAAGTTAAAAATCAGTCGGTTGTACTTCCGACGCAGAAACTAACAATGAAAATTAAATCATTATTAAAACTATTGTGTCTGTCGGCAATGCTGACACTCAATTTTTCGTCGTGCAAGGATGACGACAACGACGTAACAAAAGAGCCGGAATCCGAAAAAATAACCGACGTAACATCGTCGAATATGTCTGACTACCTAAAATCGCAAACAAGCGGCTCTACTGTAACGGTGGCACTAACAGAAACAAATCCCGATTTCGCCCAAATCCGTGAAGCACTCAGCAACAACGCCAACGTAAATGTAAAATTAGACCTTGCCAAATGCACCGACCTCAAAGAAATACCAGAAAACGCCTTTTATAAATCAGACAACAGCCTTAAAAAAGCGGACGGAGAAAACGGTTTCAAAAACCTTGTGGCAATTATTCTGCCCGAAACAGTGGTAAAAATTGGCAACAACGCCTTCCGCGACTGCATTCTGCTCGCCGAAATCAACCTTCCCGACAAAACCGAAGAAATTGGCAACTATGTATTTGCCAATTGCCAAAGCCTTACCTTGATAGTAATACCCAAAAGCGTTTTAAAAATCGGCGAAAACGTTTTTGAGGGTTGCACACAGATTGAAATTAAAAACAACAGCAATGTAGACCTCAACGGCGGCAATCCTCCCGACGAAGACATCACAATTCTCCCCAACAAAATCACCAAGATTGTAGGACACTGGACAGAAGACGGTGCAGACGACAAAGGTAACATTATACACGACAAAGGGTACACTCAATATTTCATTTATGACTCCGAAGGCAGGGTTCAATATGTTATCGAAGAGTCAACCCAGCCATCTGAGTATGACAAACGAAGCACTATTACCTATACATACACAGCAAATTCAATAACATCAGCAAACCGTTATTCCACGGAAAATTACACGTTAAGAGATGGTTTGATTATCTCATACGAACACAGTAATAGTCACTATGAAGATAATTTTAGTTATAATTACACAGACGGCTACCTCACTAACGTAACAACAGGTGGATCTGAAACTGCTGATTTAGAGATTAAATACACTTATAATAACGGATTAATCACTACCAGCGAAGATAACGACGGTAGCAAATATACCTACGAATACACCAATGTTAAAAACAACCTTAACATAGATGTTTTCGCTATGATTGATGAAGCTGGTTATACAACCGAATGTCTTAGTCCATTTTTCGGTAAGCGAAACAAATATTTGCCGAGCAAAATAACCGAGTTTGGCGATGGCGAAATTGAATATACCATAGCATATCAATTTGATGGCGACTATATCTCCAAAATAGGCATACTATGCACAAGAGATGGTGGGGAGGACTATCAATATGAAGAAATGTACGAAATCTACTACGACCCGATAGACATCACCCCCGAGCCAGAAGAATATGTTGAGCAATAATAAACTGATTATTTCCACTATTATATCGAAATAACACTTTAATTATTATACAGCATTTCCCCCTGTCTGCTATTCGTCAAACGATTGCAGTCAGGGGATTTTTTTTTTAATCAAAATTATCTTTCAAACAAATCATCCAACGTTACTTGATGTTGAATAAATCCGCTGTGTTTATTAGTTTTAAAATTATTTCTTGCCAAATCCATACAAAAAATAGCAGAAACAGCAGAATTTTTAAAAAATCCTAAAAAACAGAAAATAATTTTGCAAAACAGAATTATTTAATATATCTTTGCAAAAACAAAACTGCTTATGAGAATTTTTACAGAAGAAACATTAAAAAAATTCACCATTGATCACCCAGAATCAAAAACTGCCATTTCAGAATGGTCGTGCAAGGTTAAAAAAGCAGTGTGGAAAAATTTTGCCGACATAAAAAAGACGTTCAATAGTGTTGATTCGGTTGGTAATCAACATTATGTTTTCAACATAAAAGGCAACGATTATAGAATTGTAGTGGTAATTCAGTTTACACCGCAATTTGTTTATATACGATTTGTAGGCACTCACGCTGAGTACGACAGAATAACAGATTGTTCAACTATTTAAAAATTATCCAATTATGACAAAGATTGAAAACGAAACTCAATACCGTCGCGCAGTGGAGCGCGTTGAAGAACTTCTTCCTTTGGTTAACGACAAAACCCCAACTGATGACAAAAATTATGTGGAACTTGTATTATTGTCAAATTTGGTGGCAGATTATTCTGATGAACATTTTGCCCTCGAACCTCCAAAACTTATCGACATTATCAAACTACGTATGTATGAAATGGGGCTTACCCAAAAACGACTTGCAGAACTAATAGGCGTAAGTACTTCACGCATAAGCGACTATATGACAGGCAAATCAGAACCAACAT
The DNA here is from genome assembly GCA_017544805.1 of Bacteroidales bacterium. Lineage (GTDB taxonomy): Bacteria > Bacteroidota > Bacteroidia > Bacteroidales > UBA3824 > UBA3824. Next base: position 12,111 of record JAFYDK010000116.1, read on the forward strand.
TAAAAATCGGCCGCGAACTAAGTATCAAACTCAATATAGAGCCACAAATTGTTCTCGGTGTATAACCACACTTTTATAATTGCCTACACTAATCATACAACCCAATATTCTTTTCGCCAACTTATTGTGTCCGATATATTTACAAAGCACTAACACAAGACAGGGTTCTAAAAAAAACAAGCCCGCAGAAAAAAAATCAACGGGCTTGCTTTCTTTAAAAAAAAAACTGGTATTTTTAACCTAAAATTGCTTTTTCTATATCTTTGGTCGTTTTCGGAACGGGAACACCTAATACTCTACTGCCCGATGATGTTATCAACAAATCATCCTCTATGCGTATGCCGCCAAAATCTTTATATTTGAGAACAGCATCATAATTTATATACTCACTGAATTTATTCTCAGCCTTCCAACGCTGAATAAGTTCCGGTATAAAATAAATTCCCGGCTCGTCAGTTACTACCATATTTTCTTCAAGTTCAAGACCGTAACGCAAACAATTAGGACCAAAAATCTCACTGCGGGGATTCTTCTCGTCATAACCGACATAATCCTCTCCGTAATTCTCCATATCGTGAACATCAAGACCAACTAAATGTCCCAAACCATGAGGGAAAAACAATGCGTATGCTCCTTTTTCAACTATTTCGTCAGTATCACCTTTCATAAGGTTGAGATCCTTTAATCCCGAAGTTATAATCCTTGCCGCACGCTTATGAAGCTCAGGCCATTTAACTCCCGGACGAGCTGAATCCACAATGCCCCAATTTGCTTTTACTACAATGTCATAAATCTCTTTCTGACGTTTTGAAAACCTGCCGCCCAAAGGAATCGTTCTTGTCATATCACCGGCATAATGCGAAAGCGATTCAATACCGGCATCTACCAACAAAAGCTTTCCACGTTTTAAATTCTCACTATAATTTCTATTATGAAAAACCTCTCCGTGAATTGTTACAATAGGCGGAAAACTTGTAAAATATCCACGCGAAGTAGCATACTCGTAAATCTTTCCGGCTACAAGCCTCTCGTTGAAATACTCCTCTGCCCCGCCCGCATATTTTATAACATAATTCATCATTTCCGATGTCAAATTAACGGCTTGCTCTATCTCCTTGAGCTCCTCAGGCGATTTTACTTTGCGCATCTTAACAATGGCTTTAATCATTTCAACCGACTGTTTTGAAGCCAATTCCAAAGGATTAACACCAAGAAGTTTTGAAAGCGTTAAAGCTATTTCGGCATTATAAGGGTTTATAAAATGAATTTTGCCTTTATAATTTTTCAACTCGGACTCCAATGCAGAGGTTTCTTTCACATTGTCAATGCCCGAGGTCAAAGCTTTTTGAGAAAGCGAAGGTACCGGACCGTTCCAAATAGCATCATCATTACTTTGCGGCGTACCAAAAAGACATTCTTTTCCCGTTGAACAGTCCATCAATAGAAACAAATCAGGCTCGTCAATTCCAGCAAAATAAAGGAACGTACTATCCTGACGGAACGGAAACGGATTGTTTTTGTAATTAAAAGGCAACTCCGAATTGCCAGGAATCAAAACAAGACCGTCTTTAAGACTTTCTGCAAGCCTTTTACGGCGTGATTTATAAATTTCTGAACTAAACATGACTTTTTAATAATTTGATAGCCTCAAAAATAGATTTTTTTTTGCAGAAACAAAATTTTTTTTGATAAAAAAATAATTTTCGGCATTTGTTTTGAATAATGTAAAGTACATAAACAAATTATTATTTACAAACTGTCATAAAACCTTAAAAAAAATGCCATATAGAAGATTACCTAATACAGACACCGCAAGGGTCAAAGCCATGAAAAGGGCGCTGGAATTGTCAAAAAAATATCCTCCCGATATGTTAGCGTTCAAACAAGCAACGCTCAACAAAATATTGGCTTTTTTGCCGCTGTTTGAACAAGCAATTATGATGCAAAAAGAAGCTCATACGCGTCAAGTTGCTAACAGCAAAGAATTTACAGAGTCGTTCCGTAAGGCAAAACTTTATATTTCACATTTTCTTCAGGTGTATAACTTCGCAATTTTAAGAGGCGAAATCAAACCCTCGACCCGTAATTATTTCGGTATTGACGAGAAAAACGGCTGTCTTCCCGATTTAAAAACAGAAAACGATGTCATAACTTGGGGACAAAAAGTTATCAAAGGCGAAAACGAGCGCGTATTAAAAACCGGCAACCCGATTTTAAGCCCCAAAATTGCCGTCGTAAAAGTTTATTACGATGAATTTGTCGAAAAATTAAATTTTCAAAAAATGCTCCAAAGTATTTCCGTAAGAGCTAACGACAAAGTCTCGTCCCTAAGACCTGAATGTGATAAAATTATATGCATGATGTGGAATGAAGTCGAAGAATACTATTCCCAAGAAACCGTTGAACGCAAACGCGAACAAGCCTCAAGATACGGCGTTCAATACGTTTACCGCCCGAGCGAAAGACGTGCTTTGCAGTCGGGTTTAAGTGTTGCATCTTAATAAAAAAAAGTATTTTTTTTAAGGCACAAAAAAATCAAAAAATGAAACAATCTCCCGTATTCTTCGCACTTTTGGGAATGCTGTTGCTTATCATAGGTTTCAACGGTCTGATGGCGCATCTTTTCTCCAAAAACGCTCAAAAAATAGAAGACATAGAGGTTGTGGATTTTTCACAAATCAACGACTATACGAAAAGGAATCATAATTTTTGCATCACCGGGAAGGTTTTTTCCGATGATGCTTTTTTTATGCCCGACGACAAAAGCCGTAAAGTTATAAAAGGCAGTCTTCAACTCGTTGTTATTTGGCCTAATAATACTCAAACTATCCTCATTGATTATGAACGTCAGGCGGAATATTTAAAATTTCTTGACGAAAAAAATAACGCTCATTCCTTTTCAGCACAATACATCGAAACCGTAACCGACACTATCGGATTATTAAGCAAGCTAAAAATCAAGAATATAGGAAAATATCTAAACATAAGTTATTTCGGTTACAGATTCAGTCTTCCGGGGCTTTCGGTAAAAGGAATGCCCCAAGTAAAACTAATCCGCAAAACATTTTTCAGCGGAGAAAAATCCGTGATTTTTTTTAATCCCCGCAGCGAAAACGGCAGACTTCAAGGTTTGCCCGCCGTCGGAAAAATCGTGCCGGAAAAATATGCTCTTGAAAGGCAAAGTTTCAGCACCGAAACAAAAATTTATACGGTAATTCTCATTATCGGCGGTTTGATGTTCCTTGCCCTCAAACTGTTATAAAATTATCTGAACTCTGAATAATACTGCAAATTTTGAAACGTTAGGATTGTCCAAATGCGAAAGCCTCCAAACAGCATCAACACGGAAAAATTTAAAAATATTTTCGATACCCACACCCGTTTCAAAATAAGGCTTATTAACATCGCCCAAAGATTCGGGAAAATCCATCAAAGCCATTGCCCGACTATTTCTATCGCTAATATCACCGATAAGACCTTTTCCATAAGCAACTTCCCTCCATTTGAGTTTTCTAAAAAGCGGCACTCTATTGAAAAAGAAACCGTTGAAATGATGTTCCAATGTTACGCTCAAATAAGTATCGGAGGCAAATTCGTACAAATTCATCAAATTGAAAGCGTATTTGTCGAAAGCGTAAGTTTCATTTCCTTCGTGAAGTTTCAAAAGCGGGAACGGTACTGTTCCGACAACTTTTCCTGCCTCCAAAATAGCGGTTAATTTTCCGATAGGATTGATTGCGAGTTTTTTAGTCATAGTTGCAATAAATCTGTAATAATTATCGGTTTTGCCTTTATTATCCCAAAAACCAGCCATTGCCGTTATGTCAAAAGCGGGAAATCTGCTTCCGGTACTGCGGCGCAAAAAAACTCCGTCAACGAATTTCTCGTTATAACAAAAATGAAGCTTGTAAAAAAACTCGTATGTATCAATATGCTTGTAAGTTACATCATTAGCAGAGTTCTGAAATTTTATAAAGTCAGTAGGATAAAGTTGTCTAAACTTAACTCCAAAATTATTGGAAAAACCTTGAAAAAATTCATGCTCGTATTCCGCAGAAGATTCTCTTACAGGCAACAAATTTTTGTTAGGACGTTTTGAAAGCATTGACGAAAGAATGTTATCCTCGGAAAAAGCCATGCTACTTTGTCCTAACTGTTCCATATCGTATTTGTGCCCGACCAAAAGCGTACGGCGCGGATTTTTGTTGATAAGATAAAGAGCATCAACTCCGTATTTGAATTTTTTATCTTTGAAACCGTAAGCACCGTAAGCCGAAAGCATTATTTTTTTGGAAAAATCATTGCTCGTTCTTCCACCGAGCCTCAATCTCCAACCCTCTATCTCGTTGTGTGAAAGTATTTTATAATAAGGTCCGTATTCAAAATTGCCGTGCGTCCAATATCCGCCGATAAACATTTCAACGGCACTCGTTACGGTTTTGAAGACGGGAACCTCTTTGATAGAATCCACCATTTGATAAATATTCAGTTCTTTTTGCGTTAATTTTTCATGGCGGTTAGCATTCCAAAACGAAGAATCCTTTTCGTTTGCATCCTCAAGAATTTGAGTTTCACGACTTGAGGTCGCACTGAAAAAATTATCGTCAAATTCAGGATTAATAACAATATCCTTTCGTGTCATGGTTTTTCGTGCAAAAAATCCCATTGTGGAGTCCGTCAAATTGAAATCCATAAACATATCTTCTTTTTTCAAAAACCACAGACTGTCGATTTTTTCGTATTCCTGACTGATAATCATATTGTTGATGTAATTGAGGTTTACATCGTTAGCCATTTTAGCCGTAACTTTTTTTACCGCCCACGTTGTATCGTTAATCCAAAGGTCTCCGCTAAAAGTATAAGTCTGTTTGAATTTCGGTTTAAAAGAAATGTGGTAAAGATAACTTCCTTCTTGATAAACGCTGTCCAAAAGGTAAAATTTATAATTCGATTTCCAAAAATCCGAGACAGGCGAAACAAAATCGTGTCCAAAAGCAGGAATATAATTTTTGTAGATATTAACGTCGATATACATTTGACCGGTGTATTGTGAAAGTGAGGAATTTTCAACACCGGAAATTTTTGAAGCCTTGATAACTTCTTTCTTTTTGGAAGGGTTGGATTTGTGATAAACATCAGAAATAGATTCCGAAATCATAACCGGCAAATAAACTTTTCCCGTCTCGGCAGAGGTGTCAGCGTAATTGAAAACGAAATCAAAATTTTTCATAATTTTTCTCTCCGCCAAATTCTCTCCGACATTATTAATATCAAGTTCCATTTTGTTGTAAACCTCATATTGATAACATTCGAGTTTTTCAGGATTGTTACGTTTTCTGTTAGCGGCAACGTTTCGCATAATACGCCATGCAGGATTTTCGCCGGGCGTTACAACGATTTCATCAAGTTCAAGATTATCGGGAGAAAGTTCAATTTTAAGTTCTTGATATGCGTTTCTTCTTAAAATTTCGATATGCGGAGTGTAACCCACCATAGAAAACACAAGCGAATCCGTATCAATATGGGCTTGAATAAAAAATTTACCTTCAACATCGGTAATCGTTCCCGTAGTAGTTCCTTTGAAAACGATATTTACAAAAGGCAGGGGTTCACCCGTTTGAGAATCAATTACTAATCCGCGAACCTTTGTCTGCGCCGAAACACTACTTAAAAACCCCGTCAGAACGATTAAAAACAACAATACATATTTTTTCATAGTTTTTTCCTAAAATTTTAAAAAAATAAAACGTTGCAAAGTTAATATATTTTTTTGTTTGTGTTTTAAGTCATCATAAAAAAAATTTTACCGTAAAAGAAAAAAAATATAACTTTGCCGTTTCAAAGAGTAATCAAAAAAATGTCAGAAACAAATTTCAAAAAGGCAGATTTGATTGCGGGCTGGTTGGTTTTTCTGACCGCCTCAATCTCATACCTTTTAACAATTGAACCGACCGCAAGTTATTGGGATTGCGGCGAATTTATCTGTACGGCATACCGTCAAGAAGTCGGACACCCACCGGGAGCACCTTTCTTTATGATTTTAGGAAGGTTTTTCTCGCTTTTTGCAGGCGGTGATGTTACAAAAGTAGCGGCAATGATCAATTCTATGTCGGCATTAGCAAGCGGATTTACCGTTTTGTTTTTGTATTGGTCGATAACACACATTGCAAAAAGAATTATTTGTACCAAAGATATTTCCCTGTTTGAAAGCATCGCCATAATAGGCAGCGGCATAACGGGTGCTCTTGCTTTTGCCTATACCGATACATTTTGGTTTTCGGCAGTAGAAGGCGAGGTTTATGCCATGAGTTCGCTTTTTACGGCTCTTGTTTTTTGGTGCATCTTAAAATGGGAGGAGTCCTCTAACGAAAAATATTCCAACCGTTGGCTTATTCTGATTTGTTATCTAATGGGACTTTCAATCGGTGTTCACCTTTTGAACCTGCTTGTAATTCCTGCCATTGTCTTGGTTTATTATTTCAAAAAATACACTATTACGACCAAAGGTATCATAAAATCGTTAATTTTATCGCTGATAATTTTAGCATTCGTACTTTACGGAATTATTCCGGGCGTGGTTTACATTGCATCCGTTTTTGAACTTATTTTCACAAACGGTTTCGGTGCGCCTTACAACACAGGTACGATAATTTATGCGATTCTCGGTATCAGCGGTTTGGGTTACGGACTTTATTATTCCTTCAAGAACAGAAAAGCCGTTCTCAACACCGTGCTTTTGGGCATAACGGTCATAATCATAGGTTATTCGTGTTTTGCGATGATTGTAATCCGTTCGATGGCAAATCCGCCGATGGATGAAAACAATCCCGATAACGTTTTTGCTCTTCAATCGTATCTCAACAGAGAGCAATACGGCGACCGTCCGCTTATTTTCGGCGAATATTACAATTCTCCTTTAGTCGGTTACGAAGACGGAAGTCCGGTTTATATTCAAAAAAACGGACGCTACGAAATTGCCGATTATAAAACAAAACGCAGATTTGAACCCGGTTCTACGACGTTTTTCCCGAGAATGTTTTCGCAAGAGCCTTCACATTTCAAAGGCTACGAACATTGGGCAGGTGTCAATAAAACCGATAAACCATCATTCGTTCAAAATCTTAAATTCTTTTTCGACTATCAGGTCGGATATATGTATTTGAGATATTTCCTTTGGAATTTTGTCGGAAGACAAAACGACATTCAAGGCCATGACGAAAATCTTATCAACGGCAACTGGATTTCGGGTATTCCGTTTATTGATAACGCAAGACTCGGCGATCAGGATTTGCTGCCCGATTATCTTAAAAACAACAAAGGGCGCAACCGTTATTTCTTCTTACCGCTGATTTTGGGCATTTTAGGAATGATTTTCATGCTTAAAAGCAATGCTCAAGGCAAAAGGTATTTTTGGATTATAATGCTTTTCTTTGTTTTAACGGGTGTTGCAATTGTGGTCTACCTCAATCAAACGCCTTATCAGCCAAGAGAAAGGGATTATGCTTACGCCGGTTCGTTTTACGCTTTTGCGTTTTACATCGGTTTCGGTGCGGCTTGGCTCATGAAAATTGTTGATAAGTACTTCAACAAAAATATGATTGCAGCCTTAGGAGCAATATTTTTATGCTTTTTATCAGGTCCTATTGTTTTGGCGGTTGAAAACTGGGACGACCACGACCGTTCGGGACGTTATACGGCAAGAGATTTCGCTAAAAACTATTTGGAATCATGCGAAAAAAATGCAATTTTGTTTACAAACGGCGACAACGATACTTTCCCGCTTTGGTACGCTCAAGAGGTTGAAGGCATCAGAACGGACATCAGAGTCGTAAACTTGGCTTATATCAACACCGATTGGTATATCAACCAGATGCGCAAAAAAGCATATTTGTCGGATCCTCTGCCAATTAGCATTCCTAAAGAAAAACTTACGGAAGGTACAAGGGATATTGTTTATTGTCAGGAGATTCCGCAAATGTTTTTCAACGAGAAATATGCCGCTAACAAAGATAAATATCAAGGTCAGACAGAAAATTTACATTCGCAATTAATCGACATTTTGAAGCGTTCAGGTTTCAAAAATGTAATGCCTAACGATTACAATGCGGTTGTAAATCAAAACAAACTTCAAGACCAGCCTGCTCAAATCATAAGGTTTATTAATTCTTTGGCATCACAGCCGGAAAAATTTTCGATTCCTTTAGAGGAGGCTACCGCTTTGAAAACTTCAGCTGAAAATCTGATGAAGAATATCAGTTCAGAGCCCGTACCGCTGAAAAACGTTATTGATTTCATAGCATCAGAAGATGCCCTTGAAACGGGTCAAAACGGTGAGAAATATTATTATTGTCCTACGACAACATTCTCGCTTGAGGTTGATAAAAAAAAAGTTATCGCCTCTGGCATTGTAGCAGAAAAAGATTCGGCTAAAATTCTTGACAAGTTGGTTTGGAAACATCCTCACAACTATATCCGCAAAGGCGAACTCATGGTTTTGGATATTTTGGCTAACAACAATTGGGAACGTCCTATATACTTTGCGATTACAGTCGGTGGTGATGCTTATCAGAATTTAGAACAGTTTTTCCGTCTTGACGGTTTAGCATACAAAATAGTGCCGATAAAAACTATTCAACAATCGGGCGAAAAAGGTTGTATAGATTCAGATGTGCTCTTCGATGCTTACATCAACAAATTTTCTTGGGGCGGCATCAACGATCCCAAAGTTTATTTGGACGAAAACAACCTTAGAATGACGGCTAACATTAAAAGCGGTTTTTCACGTCTTGCCGATGCGCTTTACATTGAAGGCAAACACGACAAGGCCAAACAAGTGCTTGACGAATGTTATTCCGTAATGCCACTTGATATAGTTCCTCCGTCGTATTATGACATATTCTTGGCAGATTTGTATTATAAAATATCACAAAAAGAAAGCGCGCACAAAATTTTTGACGCTTTGGCAGAACAAACTGCTCAAGAATTAGAATTTTTTGTATCTTTGGATGAAAACCAGCAGGAAAAAATTCAAGATGATTTTTACCGCTCCGTTGCTATAAGTCATGAAATTATCAGACTCATAGAAGAAAACAATGATAAAGAATTTTCTTCCCCGATGCGAGAAAGATTTGTCAATACGTTAAGACAAATGCCGCTGCTTAGAAACATCTCATTGGAAACTTTAGGCGATGAAAATTTCATGAGAGTTTATCAGTCGATGAGTGATTTCAACAAGCAGTTGGTTCAGATGTATCTCTATCTGACTGGAGTGATTGAACAGTAAAACTTTTTCAAAAAAAGGAGGTTGAAATGTTTTCACCAATAGTTCATCCGCCGGAAATTATACGGCATTTTTTCAAGAAATACACTTGGAAACTTACTCCTGAGGATTCGTCACAAAAAGTCTTGTACATAACTATTGACGACGGACCGATTCCCGAAATGACACCGGGAACGCTTGACATCTTGAAAAAATACGATGCTAAAGCAACTTTTTTTTGTGTCGGCGAAAACGTTGAGAAATATCCCGATATTTTTCAACGCATAATTATGGAAGGGCATAGTATCGGCAATCATACTTTCAACCATCTCAACGGATTAAGAACCAAAAATTCCGTTTATTTGGAAAATGTACAAAAAGCCGATGCTTTGATAAATTCAAACCTCTTCCGTCCGCCACATGGCAGAATGAAAAGCCGTCAAAGTACGATTTTGTCAAAAGATAGAAAAATAATCCTTTGGGACATTCTCTCAAAGGATTATGACAAAAGGATTTCAAAAGAGCGGTGTTGGCAAAACGTTTACGAATATGTCAGCCCCGGAGCTGTGATTGTTTTTCATGACAATCTCAAAGCCTTTGAAAACCAACGTTATGCGTTAGAAAAGACTTTAGAAAGATTCACTCTGAGCGGATATGAATTCAAAGCCATTGGGTACAAAAAGTTGAATGAAATTTAGTTTTTTTGTTGTTAATAACTTAAAAAAAAATGAATTCTACGACCACGATTGACGTGCCTATAGGCAGCGGTGTAGACCTGCTGATAGGCATACTCATTATAATAGGCGGAGTTGTGGGCTACAAACGCGGCGTTATAGTGGAGTGTATAAGTTTTTTTTCGGTTTTGGTTTTGCTAACCATTTGTGTTAATATTTCCAAATCCGTATTCAAATACTTAACCCCAAGAAGCGACGTTCCGGATTTGTTTGCCATAATTTTGATGACGGTAATTTTCATCGCCGGTTTGGTGTTTGTTGTCAGCAGGGTCAATTTCAAGACCTCGAAGGCAATAGAAGGTACAACATCGGGGTCTACGTACAGAACGTTAGGCGGTTTTTTCGGCGGATTGAAATTTTATTTTATTTCGGCGGTTTTCTTGGTAACGCTTTTCAAAATTGACGAACACGCTAAATTTTTGCCCGATTCGGCTAAATATTCAAGGCTTTCAAGGGGCAGTATTTGGATTGTAACATCAATTTTTCCGTATCTGCAATTAGACAAGAAAGAGCCGAGACAATTTGAATATCCGACCGATAATTCTTCAAAAACTAAATAAAAACAAAATATTATGATAGAAATTGGTTATATCAACAAAATGCAGGTTTTAAGGCTTACCGAACACGGGGCTTATCTCAACGGAGAAGACCTCGGCGAAATACTTTTGCCGAAAAAATTTCTCACCAGCGAAATCAAACCCGGTTCAGAGGTTGAAGCTTTTATCTATTTTGACAGCGAAGACCGTCTGACAGCAACAATTCAGCACCCGTACACGCAAATCAATAAATTTGCATATTTAGAATGTGTTCAAGTCTCCAAAAACGGAGCATTTCTTTATTGGGGGTTGGACAAAGACTTGTTAGTACCCAAATCAGAACAAAAAGACAAATTCGTAAAAGGCAAAAAATATTTCGTTTACGTATATTTTGACGAGGTTTCAAACCGTATTGTGGCCTCAAACCGTCTTAACAAATTTTTAGCGGAAGGCGACCCCGAATATGCTCCCGGCGATAAATGCGAAATTTTTGTAGGCGAGCCGACGGATTTAGGTTTCAGGGTTATAGTTGATAACGCTCATTGGGGCATGATTTATAAATCGGAACTTTTCAGAAACGTAAAACCCGGTGATTACACCTACGCTTATGTCAAAAAAGTACGCGAGGATATGCGTATTGACATGATGCTGGAAAAAAGCAGCGTTAAAATCGTTGACTCCCTCGAACAGGAAATTCTTCAAAGAATAAAAGACAATGGCGGAGCTCTCGCATTAAACGACAAATCCTCGCCCGAAGAAATTTTTGAAGAGTTCGGTGTCAGCAAAAAAATCTTCAAAAAAGCAGTCGGCGGACTCTATAAGTCAAGACTTATAACCGTTTCTGACCAAGGACTTAAAATGGTTTAAAATTTTATAAAAAAAACTACGAAAAAACATTCAACTTAATTAGTAGAATGCAACTATATAGATAACATTATGAGAATAACTGAAAATGCCGAGGAGGTTTTCCCGTTGCAGATGTTGGAAAAAATAACATCCATTACCGTCAAAAATTTCATCAAGGCAGGCTACATAGGTCCGGAAGATTATCAAGATTTCACCCAAACGCTCAAAATGCGGTATTTATCCGCAAAAGAACGCATTGAAGGCAAATTCAAATCAGATTCCCTTCCTCAAACTTATATGTCCTCGGTTATAAAAAACATGATGTTGGAGGAGCTCAGAGCCGGTAAAAAATACAAAGAACGCTCCATTGAGTTCCAAAAAGCGGCTATCATAAAAGGCGACAAAGATGATTCTCTCTCGCCTGAAAACCGCACCGTCATCGAAAACGAGAAGAAACACCTACAAAAGGTTTTCTTGACATTAGGCAAAGACCGCGCCAAAGTGGTGATGTGTTGCAAAATGGTATGGAAAATAAAAGTTACTGATTTGGAATTCAGAGATTACCTTCAAGGTCGGGATTCCAACGGTGCTGAAAAATACCTTGATTTTGATGATAAAGAACAAAATCAAGATATTTATCAAAGGCTCTGCATGATAACGAATTTGGTTGAAAACAAAAACAACAAGCCCGATGCCGTAAGGCTTTGGCTCAGCAAAAAGATCGAACAGGTAATAACCCGTTTAAACGCCAATCGGATTTCAAAATATGATGCGGAAACCTTCGGAATACTCTTGGAAGAAACATATTATTAATAAAAAACTATTGCAAAAAGGAGGTTTATCATGGTAGAATTAAATGACAATCTCAAAGCAAGATACGCCGATTACATCAACGGCAAAAAAGTCGATTTGAGCGACGAAGAGCTCAATATGCTTGCTCAAGACGACGCCCTTGCCGCTGAATGTATGCAGATTGCTGAAATTTCCTCCGAATACGACAGTCAGGAAATAAAAAAAGGCGTTAAAAATTTCAAACTCAACGTTTTGTTAGTATCCGTTGCAGCATGCCTTATGGTGGCTTTGATGATAACGGTATTTTACGAAAACCAGACAGATAATTCTCAGACCAAAGTTTCCGCACTTTCGGCAAATCAAGAGCCGGAAAAAGGTTGGGGAGAATTAAGCGAAGGAGCCTCGGGCAGTGTTAAAACCGCTTCTACGAGTACCTCCGGGGATTTTTATACAGCAGCTCCCGACACGCCTTTTGAATTGGAACCAGCTCAACAGGGCAAAATTTTTGAAAACGACCCCGTAGATATTTTTGTTTCGGGCAACCCCGTCCCTGTTATGAAAGCCAACGTAAAAAGCGTTAAGAGCAAAGACCAAAAAGAGAAAAAAGTAAAGAAAGTAAAATTCAAAGACGGACTTGCTGAAGGCCTTTATGAATACCGCATTTATCACGAAGGACAACAAGTGGATCAAGGCGGTTTTGTTATCGGTCAAGATTAGAAAAAAACGCTAAAAACGTTCAAAAAAAATTTGCCTAAGAAAAAAAACTTACATACATTTGCTTTTGAAATATTTTTCAAAACTTAAAGTATGTAAGTTTTTTTTGCATTTTAGTTATAACTATGGAATTCACTTGGGAAAATTTCAAAAATTCGTACAAGACAGAACAGGAAGCCCGTCAGGGGTTTGTAAGTTTTTGCGACAGTTTGATGGAGAAACTGTATCCGGACTTCAGCCTTAAAAATTCTGATGAAATTTCTGAAAATGAAAACAAAAAAGACCGTTCATTAGGTAAAAAATGTATAGTTTATTTACCAAAATATTTTCTTGACAGCGTTTCCAATTCACGCAAAGGACAAATACGCAAATCCTTAAACGATAATCTGCCTTACATGAAGGCTAATAAAATTACTCAATGGGTTTTGCTTTTGCCCCACGTTTTTTCTTTAGACGAAGAGTCGTGGTGGGAAAACTGGTCGCTTAGAATAAAACAAGAAAACGGCATCACACCTACCGTAAAATTAGGCAATGAGCTGATTCAGTTGTCTGAAAAATTCAATCTCTCCCCCTTTGGAAACGAAGCTCCAAAAGAGGAAGAATCAAACGAAACGGACGACGATTTGATTGATTTTTCTTTTGACTATTCCGCCGAAGAAACTCAGGAAGAAAATCAAGAAGAAAGTCAAGAAAAAAATCAGGAAGAAACCACTGAGTATCAAGAAGAAATAAACTCTAAAGAGCCGGAATCAGAAGAAAATTCTAAGGCAGCAACAGCTGCAAAACTTGTTGAAACAACGATTTCACAAGCCATGACTTCCAAAAAAGTTTCAGCAAAAAAGACTCATGAACCGACATTGGAAGAGTTGTCCTCAACATACGATTTCAAAACCAAATTTGAGGCTCTCGAGGCTGAAAAATTAGAATTGCCCGACAAAAAAGGAAATAACCAAAGGGCTGTTTTTGACAAACGCAGAGACGAAAGCAGCGTTAAAAATTATCTTAACGATTTTGTTTTCGGCGATTTGTCGCAGTTTACGGGCAAAGACCTCATCAAAAAAGCACAAATTTACGTCAACAACGAACAATATTCTCGCGGCCTTTACATTTACGAATACGCAAAACAAAAAGACCTCGTAGACAGTTCCTTAGCGACAGATTACCGTAAAGGTTCAACAGAAAGCAGATTTCAACTCAATTATAAATACGCCATGATAAAAGGCGATTTGCTGTTTGCAAAACGCGATTTTATCAACGCTGCCGAAACTTACAAAAGTGCCTGCGAAGTTATTGATTCTTACCGCGAAACATTGGAAGAATACGAATCGGATATGTCCGTTACAACAACAAGCACTTCCCTTATGCGCAACAACGAGGCAATCGTAAAATATTACGAGGCATACGGCGAAGCTCTTTTACAGGTCGGCGATTTTACGGGCGCATTAGAAAAATTTGCTCTGGCTTTGGATCACGACCCCTCAAACAGAAATATTCAAGACCGTTATGACTTAGCTGAATATTTGGAAAAAGGTTCAAACTTTTTCTCCAACAAATGGCTTTCGTGGTTGAATATTTTCATTGCACCGTTCTATTATTTCAAAGCCAGAAAAATAGATCCGAGTATCAAAGAGCTTGAAAAAGCGGAAAAACTCCGCCGCAAAGCAATTTGGGGACTTGTAGTGATATTCTTGTTGTTAGCAGGAGTTTTTGCATTATTATATTTAGGAAAAAAACTTGCCGATTCTACCGTTCAAACTAAAAAGGGTGGAATCAGCGTTAATACGGCCTCAACACCGCTTACACTGCAAATCAGCAAAGGCGATTATTACATGGACAAAATTTCGCCCGAAAATCCGCATTTCATCGACTCTGCAATTGCTGCATATCAGCGCGCTCTTAGAATCGACAACACGGACACTAACGCTGAAAACGGTTATCAAAAAGCCTGCATCGCAAGAGCAAATTATCTGACACAAGTTCAACAGCATATTTCAACCGACAGCGCATCATATTTCTTGAGTATGCGCCGCCCGACTGAAGGTTTAAGACTGTTTAAATATATGTACGACCCGGAAGACAAAACCAAAGGAAAATTCGGTTTCGTTGATACTTTGGGCAACGTGATAATTGCTCCGATGTTTGACTTCAATTATAAAAACATGAACGAACAAGGCGAAACGTTCTACAACGGCAAAGCCAAAGTTTGTTTGAAGGTTGCTGACAACGATACAGTTTATTTCTACATAGATCAACGCGGCAATAAGATTGAAGATTTTTAACCGCATTATGTTTATACTTTAAACGTAAGGGGTTGTCCCTAAAGTGGAGTTTTTTTTTAAATAATCGCCTAAGGGACAATCCTTTACGTTTTTTTTATATTTCTAATGAAAAGAAAAATATGAAACCTTTTTTATTTCTGACATTACTTTTAGTTTTGACATTAACAAGCCTTAAAGCTCAAAATTTTTCCGGTAATGTGATTTTAGGCATCAACGGAGCGCAAGTAGACGGCGATACACAGTCAGGATACAAAAAAGCCGGTTTAAAACTCGGTTTTGACGTTTCATTATTTGATGAAAAAAAAGTTTCCTACGAAACGGGATTGAATTTTTCGTCAAAAGGTGCAATCGACAAAGTAAACGGCTTTACGCAGTTTAAAACATCGCTCAATTACATTGAAATTCCTTTACTGCTGAATATCAGACTATTAGAAAAGTTTTCTTTTATTGCAGGTGCTTCATACAATTATCTTATCTCGTCCAAAATAACGGAATATGACGGAACAGAAACCAAAGACCCTGATTACCTTAAAAACTATGACATAAATGCCGTTACAGGAATAAAAACCGACATTTGGAGCGGATTTGAACTCAGAGCAATTTTCAATTACACATTAGGACACATAACATCAGATCCCGATATGAAATATTGGCGCAATAACGTTTTGAATCTGTCAATCGTAAAAAAATTCGGACTTAAAAAATGAAAATTTTAGTTGCAATAACAGGTGCAAGCGGCAGCATTTACGCTCAAAGACTTCTCTTAAATTTAGAAAATTCGCCCAAAATTGATAAAATTTCAGTAGTATTTTCAAAAAATGCGATAAAAATTTATGAATCAGAATTAAAAACGACGGTCAAAGAAACTAAAAAAATACAGATTTTTGAAGCTCAGGATTTCACAGCACCCTTTGCCTCAGGCAGCGGAGAATGTGATGCAATGATAATATGCCCGTGCTCGGCGGGCAGTTTAGGAAGAATAGCCTCAGGCGTTTCAGATTCGCTTATAACACGAGCCGCTGATGTAATGTTAAAAGAAAGACGCCCGTTAATTTTAGTTTTAAGGGAAACTCCTTACAATTTGATTCATATAAAAAATATGGAAACTCTTACACTCGCCGGCGCAATTATATGTCCTGCTTGTCCGTCATTTTATTCCAACCCTCAAAACATAACGCAACTCGTTGATACCGTGGTTTTAAGGATTCTCGACATACTAAAAATTCCAAATAACGGCTTCAAATGGGGCAAAAACTAACTTATTGATTATCAAAACTTTAAAATTTTAATATTTTTTAACTTTTTAGCTTCAAGCATACTTGTATTAAAGAAAAACAAATAAAAAAATATCGTTTTTAGCCACATTTTTATATATTTTTAAGCACGAAAAGTAAAATTTTGTTCAAAAAATTTGGAGCGTATTTTTCGTTATTTTAACTTTGCCAAAAGAAAATCAAAACAGACTTTTTGTTAAATACGGAAAGCTTTTTAGACTCAATTGATTATAAATCACAATAAAAATTTATAATTAACTGAATTAAAAACTTTAAAAAAAAAGCTTTCACCATGAAAAAGTTAGTTTATTACATTACGCTTTTAAGCGTTAACATTCTGAATTCAAGCAGCGCGACTGCCCCTGAAATCAGAAAAACGGATTTCAATCCGATTGTTATCAGAATTGATAACTTTACGAACAATTTTTCGGAATTGGAAAATTGTTGCAGTTTTAGAAATTATTATGCGCAGAAGATTTCATTCTCGCCGCCTTGACCTGAAGAAGAAACTGAAGGACAAAAAACAGTAGCAAAGAAAGAAAACAAGAAAAAATCAAAAGAAAAACTTGTTTTCAACTTTCCTAAAACAGAAAGTTTCAGAACTCTGTATGAAGAGACAATCAGTTTCATAAAAAAACACGAAGGTTTTGCCAGCGGAAAACCTTATTACTGCGTTGCCGGTTATCTTACAATCGGTTACGGACACGTAATCAAGGAAAACGAAAATTTCGGCGAAAAAATTTCTAAGAAACAAGCTGACAAACTTTTAAGAAAGGACTTCAACAAGTGTTTGGCATTAGCTCAAAAACACACGAAAAACCTTTCTGAAAACAAACTTTTGGCCGTTGCGCATTTTATCTACGCAAAAGGCATAGGCAGTTATTTGAAAAGCAATTTAAAAAAGAAAATTGATATGAATGAAAATCCTGAATACGAATTCCTTAAATGGTGCAATTATCACACACCTAAAGGCAATCTCGTAAAAAGCAAATATTGTCTAAAAATCCGCGAGTGGGAGGTCAAAATGTTTAATTCGGATACTCTTAAAAACGATTCGGATACTCTTAAAACGGAATTTATAGAAAAAAGCGAAATCTAAAAATTTAGATTCCGCTTTTTTTATTTTCTATTCACTTATCGTAAAACTATCAAAATCTGCATAACCGCCGGGTTGTTTCGTCGCATAATTAAATAATGCAAAACGTTGTCCCATGAAATGATCAAGTCTGTAAACCATTTTCAAGGTATCGCCCAAAGGTTTGAAATCTTTACCGTCGAAAGAATAGAAGAAATTAGCCTCATCTTTTCTATCCTTAAAATCACAAACGGCTTTCAAATAAACTGTCTGCGAATTACAATCCACACTTGCCGTTTCTTTTTGCGGAACAGTTTTGCCTCTTTCCTCAGTCTGATTATCAACGGTTACGATATATTTTTTACCGTTATCATTTTTAACACCGATATAACCGAATTTGCCGGCAAGAAGCGCAAGACCTGCAACATCACCGTCTTTCAATTCATTGACATCCAATGAGATAACAGCCTGAGATTTAGGTCCGAAAGTTCTCTGCGAAAGCATATTACGGCTTTGCAAAAATATACTGTCCACTCTGCCGGTTTTCAATCTCAAAAAGCCTTTCCTATTAGACAACGACCACAAACTATTGTCAGGATTGTGATTCCACTGCCAAACAAGCTTCAATTTATCACTTTCAAAATCGTCGCTATCAACAATGCCGGGTATCAAACCCTTGCTTTTGGGCAAATCCAAGGTATCAGGAACTTTTCCGTCAACACCCAAAACAGGCCAGCCGTCTTTCCACTGAACGGGAACAATATACGGAATTCTGCCGACAGCTCCTCTATCGCCGAACAAATAAGCATACCATTTTCCATCTGGAGTATCAATAAGACCGCCTTGAGCAACTCCCTGATCCTGAAATACAACTTTTCCCTCGTAAGGTCCGAATAAATTGTCAGCCCTATGACAGATAACGGTACGCATTCCGCCCCAAGGCCAAACGATATTGAAAAGATAATATTTTCCGTTGATTTTAAACATTTGAGAACCTTCGGCATTGAGCATAAGGCTGTCTCCGGCAGGTTTTCCCGCATTTTCAATCAAAACTTTTTCGGTGCCGGGTTTTATACCGCTAAAATCGGGTTCAACCTCCCTTATCGAGAGTTTTCCGTTACCGTTAATCATATAAATTTTGCCGTCATCTTCAAAAACAATAGTATGGTCGTGAAGCGAAGGTGAAAACTCGTATCTTTCCCATTTGCCGCCTTCAATGTTATCGGTTATAAAGAAATATGTTTTTGCCGTTACTTGGTCGAAAGTGCTGACAATGAATTTGTTATTAACATATCTAATACAAGATGCCCATGAACCTTTTCCGTAAGTATTTTTACCATTTTTAAGCTCAGTTTCGTCCTTTTCACCGAGTATGTCATAACAATAATTTACGATTTTCCAATTCGTTAAATCCTTTGAACTCATAATCGGAACACCCGGATTCATGTGCATTGTAGTACTACTCATGTAATAAGTATCGCCTACTCTTAACATCGACATATCAGGAACGTCAGCCCAAATAACGGGATTTAGACAACCTAATTCAACATTTTCAGCATTTTTGCTAGAAGGTTTGTTACCGCAACCAAAAAGAAAGGCAGCTGCAGACAAACAAAGTGATAAAACTATTTTATGCTTCATATAATTTTGATTTTTAACTATATTTTTCATTTATCTCGTCCAAAACCCTAAAAATTTCATCAGGATCCATAGAGGTTACAAGCTTCATACGGTAATTCTTAAAATCAGGTAACGCCTTGAAATACTGAGAGTAATGCCGGCGCATTTCTAAAATTCCACGTTTATCGCCTTTCCAATCCATAGAAGTTTTCAGTTGAAGTTTTGCAAGATTTACTCTCTCTGTAACGGAAGGTTCTTCAGGCATAACACCAGTTTCAAGATATTCTCTCACGGTCTTAAAAATCCACGGACAACCTACTGCCGCACGACCTATCATAATACCATCAACACCGTAACGGTCAATCATTTGCTTCGCTTTTTCAGGAGAATCAACATCTCCGTTGCCTATTATCGGAATTTTTATGCGCGGATTATTTTTAACCTGACCAATTAATGTCCAATCAGCCTCACCTTTATAAAGTTGCATTCGTGTTCTACCGTGAATCGCCAAGGCTTTGATACCGCAATCCTGAAGTTTTTCGGCAAGTTCGGGTATTATTTTAGAATCCTCGTCCCAACCGAGACGGGTTTTTACTGTAACAGGCACATCAGGAACGGCCTCTACAACTTTTCTAACGATTTCCAACATCAAGGGAACGTTTTGCAAAAGTCCTGCACCATCGCCTCGAGTTGCTATTTTTTTTACGGGACAACCGCAATTTATATCAATTAAATCCGGTTTCGCCTCACGTGCAATTTGCGCTGCCTCAGCCATGTGCAAAGGGTCATGTCCATAAATCTGAATGCCGACAGGACGCTCTGAATCCTCTAAGTGCATTTTTTGTACGGTCTTGTCAATATTTCTGACAAGTGCCTCACTTGCAACAAATTCCGTATACATCAAATCAGCTCCGTATTGTTTGCAAATATAACGAAACGATACATCAGTAACATCCTCCATCGGCGCAAGTATCAACGGATAACGATTGATTTCTATATTTCCGATTTTTAACATTTTCTTTTAAAGAAAAAAGAAATTCCCCTGACAAACACAAACCAATTTCTTTTCTATTCCACAAATTTATAACCAACACCTTTGACAGTACGGATATAATCTTCACCGATTTTTTCACGGAGTTTCCTAATGTGAACATCTATTGTACGATCGCCAACAACAATAGAATCACCCCAAATTGCAGAATAAATTTCGTCGCGGGTGAAAACTTTTTCCGGTTTGGATATTAACAAAAGTAACAAAGAAAACTCTTTTCTCGGTAATGCCAATTCTACACCGTCGTTAATAACGGTATATTTCTCTCTGTCAATCACCAACTTACCGAGTCTGATAATGTTTCCTTCCGAAACCTCAGCAAAATCGTCAGTCTTACCGAAACGTTTCAACAAAGCACTTACTCTCGAAATCAAAACTTTCGGTTTGATCGGTTTAGAAATGTAATCATCAGCTCCTGCCTCAAATCCGGCTATTTGTGAATAATCTTCGCTTCTTGCCGTCAAAAATGCAACGACCGTATTGTTCAAAGCCGGTTGTTTGCGGATTTCTTCACAAGTTTCGATACCGTCCATTTCAGGCATCATCACGTCTAATATTATAAGGTGCGGAAGATACTGTTTCGCCAATTTAATTGCATCTTTTCCGTTGCCGGCTGTAAACACATTAAAACCGGCTTTCTTTAAGTTGTATGACAAAAACTCAAGAATATCGGCTTCGTCATCAACCAAAAGAATTTTGTAATTGTTGTTGCTGTTAGCAGCGTTGTTAGTATTGTTCTCCATAGCAGTAAATATGTTTAATCAGTAACGGCAGCTTTTTCCAATGTAAATGAAAAAGTCGTACCCTCATTAATTTTGCTTTTTACCATAATACGTTCTCCGTGAGCCTCAAGGATATGTTTAACAATAGCCAAACCTAATCCCGTACCACCGCTTTGCGAGCTGCGCGATTTATCAACACGGAAAAAACGTTCAAATATACGTTTGATATTTTCCTCATCAATTCCTATTCCCGTATCCTGAACCTCTACAAGCCATTTATTGTCAATATCATAGATACCGACAGTAGTTGAGCCGTCTTCACGACCGTAATTTATGGAATTGACAACAAGGTTTGAAATAACTTCAAAAATCCTCGTCTTGTCGGCATTAACATAAATCGGCGGTGTCGGTTTGAAATCAGTTTTCAAAGTTATACGTTTCTTTTCGGCCTTGATTTCGTAAAGTTCCATTATATCGTTTACAACGGCGGCAAGGTCAAAAACCTCATAATTCAATTTCAAATTGCCAGTCTCAAATTTAGAAATAGTTTCCAAATCGTTAACTATCGAAATCAAACGGTTGATATTCTTGTCCGTCCTTTCAAGATATTTAATACAGATTTCAGGATCTTCTGAACCACCGTCAATAAGCGTAGAAATGTATCCCTGAATATTAAACAAAGGCGTTTTCAACTCATGTGAAACATTACCAATATATTCTTTTCTGTATTTTTCGTTGCGTTTGAGCATCGCAATCTCCTGAGTTCTATCTTTTGCCCATTTTGCAACATCATCGTTTACTTGTTCAATAATACCATTAACGTCTTGAGAGCCAGAGTCATCAATTTTTAGTTTCAACTGTTCCGCATCAGCCTTTGAATAACTCTCCAACGTGCCGTATATAGGTTTTACTTGCGCCCTGACATAATTATCAAAAACCCTTTTTAATATGAAAAACGAGAGTATTCCGACTCCAATCATAAATACTCCAACCATAGCCATCCATGAAGAAACACTCTCCATAAAACATGCTACTGTCATTGATACCCCCACCGTCACGGAAATTATAACGGCAATTATCAACGACAATTTACTTGCAGAATAATTTTTCATAATAAATGTCCATTAAATTTTAGTCGCAAATTTAATATTAAACATTAAAAAACAAAAAAAATCACGGCTGTTTTTTTGTTTTTTTTGCTTTTACTTTTTCCTCGGCGTATCGATATTGTAATGTAAACCTACACTTTCACGTCTGCGTCTTGCCATCTTAATAACAAGCCATGCCGTATTGATAGCATTTCTGAGCTCGCAAAGCGGAACAGTTATTTTTGAACGTTTGTAAAGTTCCTCTGTCTCGTTGTAAAGAATATACAGACGATCCAAAGCACGTTTCATCCTAAGATTACTCCTTACGATGCCCACATAATACGTCATTATTTGTTGCAACTCTTTGAAAGACTGCGTTATAAGAATATTTTCCTCGTTATTGACAGTTCCCTCGTCGTTCCACTGAGGAATATCATCGCGGATTGTAAGCTTGTCAAGAAAATCCTTTGAATGTAATGCCGAACGATGTGCATAAACCAAAGCCTCCAACAAAGAGTTAGATGCCAAACGGTTAGCACCGTGAAGACCCGTACAAGAGGTTTCACCGCCTGCGTAAAGATGTTTGATTGTAGTCCTTCCGAATTCATCAACACGGATTCCACCGCAAAGATAATGAGCAGCCGGAACAACAGGTATCGGTTGTTTAGTAATGTCAATACCGATTGAAAGACATTTAGCGTAAATATTCGGGAAATGTTTTTTAAGCTCTTCGTGGTTGGTACCCGTTGCATCCAAATAAACGTACTCGTCACCGCGGAGTTTCATTTCGTTATCAATAGCCCTTGCAACAATATCCCTGGGAGCAAGACAACCTCTTTCGTCATATTTTTCCATGAACGTCTTGCCGTCTTGAGTCTTCAAAATCGCACCAAATCCTCTCATTGCCTCCGTTATCAAGTATGAAGGTCTTTCGCCCGGATGATAAAGCGAAGTCGGATGGAATTGTACGAACTCCATATTGTCAATAACACCTTTAGCCCTATAAACCATAGCAATACCATCGCCGGTGGCTATCGTAGGATTGGTGGTAACCTGATAAATGTTTCCTATACCGCCAGTTGCAAGATATGTAATTTTCGACAAAATCTTTTCAACTTTGCCCGTGTCTTTGTTCAAGGCATAAATACCGTAACATTCAGTATTGTCATCATAACGTGTAACTGTCTGACCTAAATAATGTTGCGTAATAAGTTCAACGGCAAAATAATGTTTTACCAATTCGATATTCGGATTCTTTTTACAAGCCTCAACCAAAGCCCGTTCAACTTCAAAACCCGTATTATCTTTATGATGCAAAATTCTAAAATCAGAGTGTCCGCCCTCTTTATGAAGATCAAAACTACCGTCAGGACGTTTATCAAAGTCAATACCCCATTCCACTAACTCTTTAATCCTTTCAGGTGCTTCTTCCACAACTATCCTTACAACACTTTCCTTGCTCAGATAATCTCCTGCCACCATTGTGTCGTGGATATGTTTTTCAAACGAATCCGTAGGGTCGGTTACCGAAGCTATTCCGCCCTGTGCATAATTCGTATTGGCCTCTGTTACGTCATTGGCTTTCGTAACTATCAAAACCTTACCATATTCTGCGGCTCTTAAAGCAAAACTTAGCCCGGCTACTCCGCTGCCTACTACAAGAAAATCCGTCGTGCGCATTTTTTGATAATTTATTAAGTTTTATTGACGCAAAATTAACGCATTTTTCAAAAATATCAAAACATATATGACGAAAAATTAAAATACATTCCTTATAAAGGTTAAAAACTTCTGTCAAAAGAAATTAAATTTGTTTTGATACCGATTTGAAAGAATTTGTTCTCATCAAAAACACCGATTTGAGAAAACAAACAAAAATTCTTCAAAAAACATGGCTGATAATTCAAGTTAAAGTAATAATTCAAGAGTTTAATGTTAAGTCCTTGTCCTACTGAATTATCATACTCCTGTTTTCGCGTATTATAAGAGCGGAGAACATTGTTTCCGTATGAATATTTTCCCGGATAATCCTTTCCGATTGACAAATAATCAAGCGTAAAATCAACCATAAAAACTTTGGAAGAATATTTTATCTGCGCCGAAAATTCCTTTAAATTAGCACCGTAAGGATTCGCATAACACTGATTATAAATCGAATAAGAATTGTTAGCATCGTCATGCGAATACATATAAGGTCTGATATAATCCGCTTGAAAAAGGTATGAAAAATTTTTCAAAACGCCTTTTTCAAAAAATCCTTTTACGCCCGCTTGTAAAGAATATTTGTTAGCCCACCAACCCGTATTAGCTTTGAACTCGCCAATTTTGAACTCGTCAATCATTGCTTGAGCATAAAAAGTCTGCTTAAAAAACTTCAACTTGCCAAAAATTCCCATCAATTCGTTGTCGGGCGAACCCAAAGAATATTCAACGGGACGGGTGAAAACCAAAGGGTTAATATAATGCAAATCCACAAAACGGCTGTTGTTAAGAGAATCCCTACGTACAAGATTTACCGCTTCAAAACCGCCAAACGAAAGCCATTTCGTAGCATTCCAACTAAAAAGATGATAAACAGTCCATTTCGTTTCGGCAGCTTGAAGTTTTGAATCAAGATTTTTGCCGCCGTTAATCGAGAAAATATAATTGAAATGTCTTACATCTACCTTAATATCAAAGTAATACATTCCGCTATTAGAGGCTGACATTATTATTGAGCGCAAACCCTCACCGATAAACTTTTTGCCCTTTCCTAACGAAAACATCAAATATTTTACAGGTCTATAATTAATATAAAACTCAAAATATTTTACAAAATAATTCTTCTGATTTTTCGTAAAATCACCAAGTTGCGGAAAATAACCTAAAGAATCTGCAAGCAAAGCCCTATGAATCAGCGGTTTTGAATATCCGCCCAAAACACTCGCATTTATTGAAAGTTTATCACTGAACGAATACCCTCCGCTTAACCCCAAAAAAGAATTGTACAAAAATTTATCTTCAGGCTCTGACTGATAACCCAAAGAAAATTCCGTTACGGGCATGAGAGAAAAAGTATTTTTGGAAAAACTTTTTCTAAAGCCGTAAATATCTGAACTATCAATATTTACGGTATATGATTTTAATTGGGAATGAAAGTTTTGATTATAGAAATTAGCTTTTTCCAACGAGTCCTGTTCATAACTTCCGATAACAACATTCCGTGTCTGCGCATTAACACAAAACGTTAAAACACAAAAAATAAAGGTCAAAAAAGATTTCATTTATTTTCTCCCCTTTGCTTTTCCTTACGTTTTGTGATAATAGCCTGCGGAATATGAAAGAAAAACATCAGCACCAAAAATTCAACAAGAACAAGCCTTAAAAACGAAAGATGCTGCGAAATCCACCACGAAAAAACCGCAAAAAGAGCGTTAAAGGTTACTAACCAAAAGTCAATTTGCTTATGAGTAAAGCCCAAAGATTTCAATCTGTAATGAATATGATGATTGTCCGGCTGCATAATCGGACGGTGTAAAATGTATCTTATAAACATAACCCTTACCACATCATAAAGCGGCACAATCATAAAGGTCAAAGCCACAAAAGGCGCGTACTGAATCGGATTCAAATAATCTGAGACCTCTTCCATAGCATTGTATTGCATAAAACGCAACGCCATAGTAGCACATATCAATCCCACAATCATGCTTCCCGTATCTCCCATGAAAATCTTATTCTTCTTGCTGAACATATTATAACGCAAGAACCCCAAAACCGCACCTATAAAACTGACTCCTACAACAGCAACCGAATATACGCCTTCCAAATAAAACCAAACTGAAAACACACCAACTGCCGTAACAGACAACAAACCCGCCAAACCATCAACACCGTCAATAAGATTATAAGCGTTAATACAAGTTATAATAAGAAAAACCGAAAGTAGCAAACTTAACAAATAAGGCAACTCATAAAAACCGAAAATACCACCAAGACTCGTAATTCTAACATCTCCGAAAACCACAAGTAATGTAGCGGCAAAAATTTGTCCGAAAAGTTTTGTAAGCGGTGCAATCAAAAGAATATCGTCCTTGATACCTATAAAAAACAGCATTATCACGGCAGCAGCAAGACCAAAAACAAACTCACTACCTACAACACCTTTACAAAAAAGGAGCATAGAAATAGTCAAACCGGCAAAAATAGCACAACCGCCGAGGGTAGGAATAACACCTTCGTGAAGCCGCCTTCCGCCGCCTTTTTCACAAAGCTCTTTTTGTTTTGCCACAGCAACAATAGACGGTATCGAAACCAAACTTATTATTAAAGCGGTAAAAAAAGCCCC
The DNA here is from genome assembly GCA_017544805.1 of Bacteroidales bacterium. Taxonomy (GTDB): domain Bacteria; phylum Bacteroidota; class Bacteroidia; order Bacteroidales; family UBA3824; genus UBA3824. The sequence goes on from JAFYDK010000116.1 coordinate 38,428, forward strand.
TAAAATTGTTAAGTTTTCCATATAATTAGCCTACGTCCTCAAAAAAATACGGCGCAAATATACAACTTTTCCTGTTATAAATTGTTAAAAAATTTTCAAAAAAAACATTTTCTTAATACAAAGTTTAAGTAAATTGAAAATTACTTTGAGTATTATATTCTATTTTTGCAAACGATGATAATCCTTAATTTTTCACCTTTTTAATAACAATAACAGAAAGTGTATATCATTGTCGGTGCAACACAAATGCTTGGAGCTCACTTAGCCTATGCCATGCTTAAACAGGGGCAGAGAGTTCGTGCTGTTATGTGTAGTAAATGCGATGATAAAAATTTCACGAAACACATTTTAAGTTATTATTCAGGCGATTACGAAAATCTTTTCAACGAAATAGAATGGGTTGAGGCTTGTCCTTTAGACCTTGAGGCTATGACAGAGGCTTTTCAAGGCGGTGAAGCTGTTTTTTATTGCAGAAAACCGTTTTTGAGTACCAAACATTCTTTTGACGATAATATCGAGGAAATCAGAAACGTCATAACGGCAATAAGAGAGAATTCTGTTAAATATTTCTATTATATCAGTTCTTTAGATGTCTTGGGACAAGAGCCTGATTATAAGCTAATAACAGAAAATTCTCAACGAAATCCCAAAGCTAAATACCCGACAATGACAATGCTCAATTATATGTGCGAAATGGAAGTTCAAAGGGCTCTGAACGAGGACATAAAAGGAGCTATTGCCAATACGGGAATCATTTTAGGACCGGGCGATTGGAAAAACGACTCATCAAGATTATTCCCACTAACGCTCACTTATAATTATTATGCGAAAGGCGTTACGGGATTTGTAAGTGTCAATGATGTCGTAAAATCTCTCATGACAATGGCACGCAAAAAAATAACGGGAGAAAGATTTATTTTAGTTTCAGAGAATTTGAGTTATCATCAAGTTTTGAAATTGATGACTCAAAAACTGAATGCGCCAGAGCCTAAAAAATACGCAAATTCTTTCAGAATGACGATTTATAAGGCTTGTTACATCGGAAAATCACTGCTGACAGGCCGCCGTCCGATTTTGGACAATGCGTATTTTCACAGAATGACCTCGTTTGAAATTTTCAGCAACAAGAAAAGCATCGGAACGTTAATCGTTAATTACGAACCGATAGAACAAGTAATTGAAGAAACAGCTCAAATTTATCTCAAAGAAAATTCTTCGGAAATCAAAAAAACTTATAAATTTGCCCGAAATTTCTTCTAACAGAAAACATGGACATCAGAGCAGTTAATAGCATATCAGAAAAAGAAAAAGAACTTGACAAAAAACTTCGTCCGCTGACTTTTGATGATTTCAACGGTCAAAAAAAACTCAGAGAAAATCTTGAAGTTTTTGTTAAAGCCGCAAAATTAAGAGGCGAGGCTTTAGACCACGTTTTGTTTCACGGACCTCCGGGCTTGGGAAAAACCACACTTTCTAATATTATCGCTAACGAATTAGGAGTCGGTATGAAAACGACTTCCGGCCCCGTGCTTGACAAACCGGGCGATTTAGCAGGACTTTTAACAAATCTCGATGAAAGGGATGTTCTTTTTATCGACGAGATTCACCGCCTAAGTCCCGTTGTGGAAGAATATTTGTATTCTGCAATGGAAGATTACAAAATCGACATTATGATAGACAAAGGCCCGGCGGCAAGGTCGGTACAATTGTCATTGAATCCTTTTACGCTTGTAGGAGCAACAACAAGGTCGGGACTTTTAACGGCACCTTTGAGAGCAAGATTCGGCATCAACCTTTTGCTGGAATATTACGACATTGAGGTTTTAAGCCGTATCATAATGCGAGCAGCCGGAATTTTAAAAGTAGAGATTGATGCTCCCGCTGCCGGAGAGATTGCCTCACGCAGCCGCGGAACGCCACGTATTGCGAACTCACTTCTAAGACGTGTCAGAGATTTTGCGCAAGTGAAAGGCACCGGAAAAATTGACATAGAAATCACGAAGTATTCGCTTGATAATCTCAACATTGATTCGCTCGGTCTTGACGAAATGGACAACAAAATTCTTTGTACCATAATTGATAAGTTTCAAGGCGGGCCTGTCGGTCTTAACACCATAGCAACAGCAGTCGGAGAAGACTCCGGCACGATAGAGGAAGTTTATGAGCCGTACCTTATAATGGAAGGCCTTTTGAAACGGACTCCGCGCGGACGTGTAGTAACGGATTTTGCATACAAACATCTCGGCAAAAACAGAATTGCCCCTGACGATGAAGTTCAATTAGAATTGTTTTAAAGAAAAAATCTCTTGATAAAGGAAAAGACGGACGGATTATTTTTTTCCCGCCCGTCTTTTTTTCGTCATACTTTACGCATACATAAAAAAAAATAATCCGCAAGTTTTTTCAACTCACGGATTATCTTGTACCCCAGGCCGGGATCGAACCGGCAAGGATGTTACTCCATTGGTGTTTGAGACCAACGCGTCTACCAATTCCGCCACCAGGGCATCCTTTTTTCTTTTGCGTTGCAAAGTTAAATACTATTTTTGAATCTGCAAAATTTTTTGATACTTTTTTTTGTATTTTTTTCTAATAAAAACAAAAACGTTCCCAAAAGCGCAGGAAATAAGAGATTTATGCCCCAAAGAAAAACCGAAGAAATTGTCGGCGCAGAAAAGTCCGAAACATAATTTTTTAGAATTAAAACCGTTGCCGAACATCTAACACCCAATTCCAAAAGAGCCGGACGCGGCACAAAACTCATCAAAGCGTATATCAAAAACACCGACATCATACCTTCAGGATAACTAAAATCAACACCGAAAGCTCTGATTGAAAGATAATTCTGAGTTGAATAAACAATATATCTCAAGGCAGAAAACCATAAAAGTCTGATTTTTTCCTCTTTTTTATAATTGCAAAAAAAGACAAGTTTTCCAAGAAGACTTTCATGTTTTTGTTTTTTTCTGACAAAAGGTATAAAATACTGCGGAAACATAAAAACCGCCGCAAGAAATATAGTTAAAAACGCGCCTAAAAAAATAAACCACCACTGACTCAAAAAATAAGCATCAGCAAAACTCCTCCCCGAAAATTTGAAAAACAAACAAGCCGCAACTGCAAAAAACATCATAACCGGCATCTGCGAAAGCCCGCAATACGCAGTTGCCCAAACACCCTGAAAACGGTTTTCCGAATTCAAAACAACCGGACGACCTAAGGCTTCACCGACTCTGTTAGGAGTAAAAACAGATGGAGGAATCCCCATTAAAACACCTTTAATTGAAGTTTTCAAAGAAATTCTTTCAAAAACGGAAACGGAAATTTTCCATTTCAAAGCCTCCAAAAACCAATTCAGCGGCACAAGACATACCGCAAAAAACAGCATTAAAACATCAACATTGGTGCTCAAGGCGTCTAAATCCTTGATTTTCTGAAAATTCTCCTCCGTCAAGAAATAAAGCCCGATATAAAAACCGACGGCAATAATTATCTTGATTATAGTTTTAAGCGTTCGGGATATTTTCATTTTGCGGAAAATATTTTTTGTTGATAACGGGCAGCAAAATCAAAAGCGCAAAACCCACCGTTAAAAAAGAAATATCTTGAACACCGTGAGTTACAAGCGCATAAGCCCTTCCGCACGGATCTTTTGCCACACCGTAAAGCGCAAGAAGTTCTATCGTTAAGAAATGCCATGTTCCCATTCCCCCCGGTGAAGGCACTACAACACCGTAAGTGCTTAACACAAAGACCGCTAAAGCATTAGAAGGCGAAATATTTTCGGTAAAAGGAAACGCAAGACACGTTAAATACGTATCAAGATAATAAACCAAATTGATAAAAAGCGTATGAAACAAAAACTGCCAACGTTTTTTCAATCCTAAAACAGACAAAACACCTTCTTTCAGATTTGTTAAAAACGATTTTATTTTTTCACCAAGCGAAAAAAGATTTTTTTTGATAACGGTTTTTATAACGAAAAAAGCCGCAAATGCCAAAACAATACCCACTATTATAATATAGGGAATGTAATTTTCAATAGATACAAGCCTTGCCTGAATATCAGGATTGTTAGATAAAACCTCTGATACGGTTGAAGATTGCATAACAAGAACTATCACTGTAAGTATCAAGAAAACAAGCATATCCGCAACTCTTTCGGTTACAACCGTTCCCAAAGACTGCGTAAAAGGTATTTTCTCATAACGGTTGATAAGCCCACAACGTATAAACTCACCCGAACGTGGTATAGCCATGTTAGAGAGATACATTGTAAGAATAGAAGTAAAAAGATTTATCCGCCTTGGTTTGTAACCCAAAGGTTCTAACATCAAAGACCAACGCATAGCGCGGCTGTAATGCCCCAACAAACCGAGAAAGAAAACCGCCAAAACCCAACCCCAATTAGTATCTTTCATTGCATCAAAGAGTTGCGAAAAATCCTGTCCGCGGTATGCAAGATAAAAAAACAATATGCCTATCGAAAAAAACACTGTTATTTTCAATACCGAGATTAACTTTTTTTTCATCGTCTTGTTTTTTTTCAAAAATTTTTGCAAAGTTAGTTTTTTTTATTGCTAAAAAACATTTTATCTTTGGATAAATTTTAATTAAAGATGAAAACACTATATTTTTTGACATTTTTAATAATAACATTAGCACCGCTGAAAGTCTCAGCGCAAAACTTTTCTCACATGGAAGTTTATGATTCTGACTTTGTTTTCAGCGACGGAGTTTACTTAACAAAAGATGATTTCATAAAAAATCATCCGATAGATAAATCACGGATTAACAGCGAATTTAATTCAGATGATTTAACCTATTTAGAGCAGGTAATGAGTAAAAAGAAATTCAGTTATTACAACAGTTTGGGTAGCGAAATCACAGTCGATGTTGCCTCGGTTTTCGGATATTGCTCTTACGGAACGCTGTATGTTAATCACAACGATTTTTTTTCAAGGATAGGACTTGTGGGAAATATTTGTCATTTTTTAGGACAAAAAACAGTCTTTACCGACATTCCCACCGGAATAGGATATTTCGGACCGTATTACACAAGAACAACCTCAACCGAAATGCAACAATATTTTCTCGTCTTCCGCACCGGAGAAATACTTGAATACAACGCAACTAACCTCGAAAAAATAATCGCTGACGACAAAGAATTGTCTGAGGAATACAAAGGGTTGTCAAAACGAAAAAAAAATTCAAAACTTTTTTACTATATGCGGCGTTATAACGAAAAACATCCGCTCTATATTCCCGTTTACGAATAAAGTAAAAAAAAATATATAGTTTTATTTCGTCAGAAAAAAATAATACAGTATATTTGCACAATATTTTAGATTAGGAAATTTATAAACATTTTAACAAACATGAACGAAGAAGCGCAATTATACATTGACGATGCGGAAGAAAAAATGAAATCCGCTGTCAGCCATTACGAGTCGGAACTGACCAAAATCAGAGCCGGAAAAGCTTCCCCTGCCGTTTTAGCCGACATCAAAGTCGATTATTACGGAACGGAAACTCCTCTTAATCAAGTTGCTAACGTAGGCACGACCGATGCTAAAACCATAGTCGTACAGCCTTGGGAAAAAGCAATGCTCCCAAAAATCGAAAAAGAAATTCTTAAAGCTAACCTCGGTCTGACTCCCGTAAACAACGGCGAAATCATCAGAATCGTAATTCCCGCTTTAACGGAAGAAAGACGTAAACAACTTGTTAAACAAGTAAAAGCAGAGGCTGAAAATACGAAAGTTGCTATCCGCAACGTCAGAAAAGACGCCAACAACTCGCTCAAACAATTGGAAAAAGATACTATAACCGAAGACGAATCAAAAGAAGGTCAGGATGTTATACAAAAACTCACCGATAAATACGTCGCAACTGCCGACAAAATCGCTGAAATAAAAACTGCCGAGATTCTCAAGGTTTAAAGGGGAGAAATACCAAAGATTTATTACCCTTTTTATTCGCTATACAACAAAGCCTGTCGCAAAAATTAAGAATGCAGGCTTTGTTTTGCTTTTTTATAACAGGTTAAAACATTATGAACTTATTATCAGTTTTTTTGAAAGAACAATCAGCATCCGGTGGCACAATGCTCATAATTCTTGTAAGTGCGTTGCTTGTTGCTGTAATCGTCCTTATTGTATTAAAACTGAAAAACATTCACAAACCACAACACCAAGCTGAGGAAAGCTGCAAACATGTCCACAATCAAATGTGCCATTTGATGTCAACGGCAGTGGAAAAAACCTCCAACTCAATTATAATTTTGGATTCCTTAGGCAAAATCATTTACACAAACGATTCATTCAAAAATATTTACGGTTATAACCTCAACGAATACAAAGACAAATTCGGTGATGATTATTTTGAAATTCAAATACAAGCCAATCCAGAAAACTCGTTTTACATAGTTCAAGCATTAGAACTAAAAAAAACGCAAACATTTGAATATTATCACATAGACAAAAAATCACATCAGATTTGGGTTCAAATTGTAATCGACCCCGTTTTTGACGATGAAGGCAAACTCACAAACTGGATCATAAACGAAACCGACATCACAAAACTTAAAAGAGCCGACAAAGAAGTATTGCTTCAAACCCAAGCACTTACGCAGGCTTACATGACGCTTTCGGAACGTCAGACACAGATAGAATTTCAGAAAAAACAGTTGATGAACATCAACGAACGCCTCGAAATCGGTTATAAGCAAATCAACCGTCAGAACATGACGATAAAAGAATCGCTGAGATACGCTCAAAGCATTCAAAACTCAATACTGCCCACAAATCAGGCAATTTCGGAATTCTTGGACTTTTTTGTTGTCTATCTGCCAAAAGATATTGTCAGCGGCGACTTTTATCTGTATGAAAAATTAAGCGAAAAATCCTTTATCATAATAGTTTCGGACTGCACAGGACACGGTGTACCGGGGGCTTTCATGAGCCTTATCGGTTATAACATTTTATCTCAAACGATAAAAGACAAAATTACCGACCCCGTACAAATGCTCGAAATCCTAAACACAAAAATCATCGAAATTTTAAAACAAGACGTAGAACAGAATTTTGACGGAATGGATTTGTGCATTTGCCGTTTTGATTTTAAGGACGGCGGATATGACGTAACATTCTCAGGCACAAGAAATTTCATATATCTTTTCTCAAGAAAGGAAAACAAAATTTCAAAAATCAGAGGCTCTCAACGGCAAATCGGTATTTGTTATGAATTTATAAAACAATATCAATTTGAAAATCATCAATTCAGATTTATGCCCGGTGATTTTATCGTAATGCCAACAGACGGACTCATAGACCAATGTAATAAAAAAAGAAGACGTTTCGGCTCAGAAAAATTATCTGAATTTTTGGTACTTAACTCCCAACTTTCGATGCGCGATTTAGGAAACAAATTAGTTGAAACCATTAAAACTTTCCGCGAAGGCGCAGAGCAAAGAGACGACATCACTGTTTTCGGTTTCACACCCAAAGTAATCTAAAAAAAATCGTCAAGAAAAAAAATGGAATTGTTATCGCCCGCAAAAAATCTTGAAACAGGAATTGCTGCAATCAACTGCGGCGCAGATGCCGTTTACATCGGTTCGTCTGATTTCGGGGCAAGAAAAGCCGCATCAAATCCCGTTTCTGACATTGAAAAACTCGTAAATTATTCCCACTTATATAAATCAAAAGTTTACGTAACTCTCAATACAATCCTGTACGACAACGAATTATCCAAAGCAGAAAAACTTATAAAAAATTTATACGACATCGGGGTTGATGCTTTGATAATTCAAGATTTAGGAATACTTCAAATGGATATTCCTCCGATAGAACTTCATGCAAGTACGCAAATGCACAATTACGAGAATCAAAGAATTAAGTTTTTTGACGATTTAGGTTTCAAACGCATAGTACTCGCAAGAGAATGTAGCTTGGAAAAAATCAAGGAAATACGACAAAATATCAAAGCTGAAATTGAATGTTTCGTTCACGGAGCATTGTGCGTAAGTTTTTCAGGACAATGCTACATGAGTGCGCAAATTGGCTCAAGGTCGGCAAACAGAGGTGAATGTGCTCAAGCGTGCAGACTAAAATATTCACTTCTAAACTCTCAAGAAAAACTTTTAATAAAAGACTCGTACTTATTATCACTCAAAGATTTCGCTATTTATGACAAAATCCACGAAATGATAAATATCGGTGTCAATTCCCTAAAAATAGAAGGCAGATTAAAAGATATTCCATACGTTAAAAATGTAACGGCATATTACAGAAAACTCATTGATTCGATAAGTCAGGAAAATTTAAAAGACTCATCGGGAAAATGCTTTTTCGATTTTGAACCCGATTTAAGAAAAGTTTTCAACCGTGGATTTACGCATTATTTTTTGGACAACGAAAAAGGTAAAAAAGCAAATTTTATCTCGCCGAAATCCATGGGTGAATTTTTAGGTGAGGTTTCTTACACAAAAGGCAGAACACTGAAAATTAAAACCGATAAAAAAATTTCAAACGGCGACGGAATGTGTTACGTCAAAGACGGAGAATTGTGGGGCTTCAGAGTTGAAAAAATTTCAGAGGGTATTATCACCGCTGACATGGAAAAAAATCTCAAAAACGGTGATAAAATTTTCAGGAACCTCGATACAGAATTTTTTAAGAAACTTTCTGCATCAAAAACATTAAGAAAAATCGGTCTGAAAATACATTTAAACCTCAAAGAAAACGACTTCTATGCCGAATTTCAAGACGAAGACTTAGTATGCGTAAAGGCTAAAATACCGTTCGCATTTCAAGAGGCTCAAAACAAGGAAAAATCACTTCAAAGCATTGAACAAAATTTTTCAAAATTAGGAGAAACATTTTATCTTTTAAGTTTTTCTGCCGATTATCAAAAGGAGAAAATACCTTTTATTCCCAATTCGATAATTTCGGAATTAAGACGAAAAATGACGGAAGAACTAAAGGAAAAACGGTTGAAAAAATTTTCAGCAAAAGATTCACCCAAACCTCAAAACGATGTAAAATATTTCAGCGAAACGGGTGATTACAGATTCAATGTCTCAAACCAAAAAGCAAAGGAATTTTATCAAAACCACGGCTGCAAAATCATAGAACCGGCTTTTGAATTAATAAAAAACCACTCAAAAAAAGAACTTATGACAACCAAATACTGCATAAGAAAAGAATTAGGTTTTTGCATAAAAGAAAACAAAAACATCCCGCAAGAATGGAAAACAGAAACTTTCCACCTAACAAATAGTTACGGAAAATTTCTGTTAAAATTCGATTGCAAAGATTGTGTTATGAGAATTTTTAATTCTTAATTATTTCGGCAAGAGAGAATTTGTCGGTAATTTTTAAGAACTCCGCCCAAACAGCCTCTTCCATCGGAATACCGTTTTTCTTACGGACTGCAAGCATCTGTTTTTCAGGGTCGCCCGGAATCATAACTTTTTCGCCCTCCAAAGGTGTCAGAGAACGGATTCTGTCAGCTAAATTTTTCATTCTTGACAAAAATTTCTTCGGATTGACAAATTTCGCAATATCAACCGCCTGAAAATAATGAGAAATGCCTCTTCCTTTGGTCATATCAGAGCCGAACATAGGCGACAAATCACGACCTATTTCACTGTCAGTGAGCATACTACAAACAATTTCAATCATCATTCCAAGACCAAAACCCTTGTAATCGCCTATCGGTCTGACACATTTTGCCTTAAAAGGATCAGTGGTAAATTTTCCGTGTTCGTCGTATGCCAAACCATCTTGAAGCGGTTGTTTAGTTGTCTTATGATTACGTACATAATTCCAACTAATTACCGATGTCGCCATATCCAAACACAAAGGATCTTCACCCTCTATCGGAGCCGAAAAACATATAGGATTGGTTCCGAAAAACGGTTCAACAGCATTATGCGCTTTTACCAAAGAATTGGTATTGGTAAATGCAAAACCTAACATATTGTGGCGGGCAGCATACTCGGTGAAAAAATTTGCAGCTCCAAAATGCGAAGAATTTTTGACGGCAACAGTACCCGTACCGTATTTTGAGGCCATGTCAATGCAAAAATCCATAGCGAAAATACCAGCATGATGACCTACCGCCCCGTCAGCATCTACAACTTTTGCAGCAGCATTATTCTTCAAAATCCTAAACTGAGGATTTCGTTTCAATCTGCCCTTGCTGAATCCCTCAACATAATGAGGAAACAACGCAAGACCGTGCGTATCAATGCCTTTGAGCGAGGCCTCCAAAACACTGTCGGTCAAATGACGGATAGAATCTCCGTTTACCTTTAGACCAGATAAGACTTCCGTCATTACCACTCGTAATTTTTCCGCATCAACGTATATCATAATTTACCAAATGTTACAAGACAGATATTTTTTGTCCGTTTATATAAAAATTCTCACTTTGTCTTTACATGCAATTACTTTACCAAAGTACCAATTTTTTCACCGTTAATTATTTTTTCTAAATTTTCGGGGTTGGTCATGTCAAAAACCAATATCGGTAAAGCGTTTTCACTGCATAATGCAAAGGCTGTCAAATCCATAACTTTGAGTTTGCGGCGAATAGTCTCATCAAAGGATATTTCGTCGAATTTTACCGCATCAGGATATTTTACAGGATCTTTGTCGTAAATACCATCAACTTTAGTACCTTTCAAAAGAATGTCGGCTTTGATTTCAACACCTCTGAGGGCTGCCGCACTGTCGGTCGTAAAGAAGGGATTGCCCGTACCGCCAGAAAAAATCACAATATAACCATCCCTCAAAGCCGTATTTGCACGGTTCTGAGAAAATCTCTCCGCAAAAGGCTCCATCAAGGTCGATGTTAAAACTTTTGATTTGCCGCCGAGCTGCTCAATCATGCTCTGAATCGCAATAGCGTTGATCGTGGTGGCTAACATTCCCATACTATCGCCTTTGGCCCTGTCAATGCCTTTTTTAGCTCCTTGTATTCCACGGAAAATATTTCCACCGCCGACTACGATACCGACTTCAATGCCTTTTTGGGAAAGAGAAAGAATTTTCTGACAAAATAATTCCAACGTATCGGAATTGATGCCGTATTTGTCGCCTCCGGCCAATGCTTCTCCGCTGAGTTTCAGCAGAATACGTTTGTATTTTAATCCGTCCATATTATAGATGTTTTTTTTAAAATTTATGCATAATTTTGCAAGACCAAATTTATAAAAAATTAATTACTTTTGTCAAAAAGTTTTTTCAAAAAAATATATGAAACATAATATTGCTCAAATACTTCAAGATGAGTTAGTTATCTCAAAAGCAACAAGTCATCCGGAAAATACCGTTTTTGAATTTGAAAAAAACGGTGATCTCAAACTGCAATCGGGTGAAAAAATTTTTAATACGCTTAGCAATAACTTCTTAGGTTTTAACGGTTTGAACTCACGCACTTTAAGCGGAAGTTTCTATGCCGGAAAAAGCCAAACCATTATCAAAACAGAAAAATCAATTTCAAGATTTCTTCAAACTCAAGATACTTTGATTTTCGGCTCTTACGAAGGTTTATGCGCCGATGTATTAGAGTCTTTGTTTAATACAGAGGATGTAATAATTTACGATTCAGCCGTTTCGCTATCAATGCGAAGAGGTGTAAAAGTCTGCAACGCTCAAAAACTCAGATACCCTCATTCGGATATGCAAACCCTCGAACAACATCTTAAATTATCAATGTTAAAAAGACTCAGAGTAATTGTCAGCGATGGAATTTTTTATGATTCGGGCGAGTGTGCGGATTTGAAACAAATCAGACTTTTAGCCGAAAAATACGATGCAATTATAATTTTGGACGATAGTTACGGCTTTTTGACTTGCGGGTCTTCAGGCAGAGGCTCCGACGATTTGTGCGGGGTCAGAGGTTTTCAGGATCTGAAAATTGTTAATATGCAAAACGCTTTAGGCTGCCCTGTGGGTGCTTTTGCAACGGGAAACTCTACGATTACCGAACTTTTAAGATTCAGATGCAGATGTTACAGAGAGGCGTTAATGCCCGAAGAAAAAAGTCTCGAAAACGTTTACGAGATTTTGGAAAACCAAAAAGAAAAAGTTTTTGATTTGATAGAATCCTTACATGATAACGCAAAAAAAATCGCATTAAAACTTCAAAATTTAGGTTTTTCACCGCAAATTCCCCCCGCAGGAATAGTTTCGTTTCAATCGGAAATGCCTAAAGAAGAAATCAAAAGCATTTTAAAAGAAAATAATTTAGCAGCAACCTATTCAAAGGTCGGAAAAAACACTTTAGTATCGCTCAAAGTATCAGCAACTTGGGAATTATAACAAAAAAAATTGAATTAAAACCAAAATTTAATACATAAAATATACCAAAATTAGTTTTTTTAGTTTATTTTTGTAATAAAATTTTGTCAGTAACTTTTTATTTTAAGCAACCTATGCTAAATCTAACGCAAAGTCTGAAGCAGATACAAAAATTATCGCCTCAGCAAATACAACTGATAAAACTGTTGGAAATACCGACAGTACAGCTTGAACAGAGAATCAAACGCGAAATTGAAGAAAATCCCGTCTTGGAAGAAGGCGGAGAAGAGGACGAGCGTGAACAAACTGAAGTCGATAACAATTACGAAGATTCTGATTCTCAGGAAAATGAATATGAAGAAAATGATACGTCAATAGATTCTGCCGAGGATTACAGAGAAGAATCTTACGACGAAAAATCCTTAGACGATTACTCACCGGAGGACTATTACGACGATGATGAAACGCCTAATTACCGTTTGTCCGCCAATAATTATTCCGACGATGACGAACGCAAAAACGAAATTCCATATTCACAAGGCTCCTCTTTGCACGAAACTCTTTTGTCGCAATTAGGATTAGGCGTTATGAACGACCGCGAAAGGCTGCTCGCCGAATATATTATCGGTAATATCGACGATGACGGTTATCTCAGAAGAGATTTGGAGTCGATAGCGGATGATATTGCTTTTTCGGCTAACGTTGAAACAACAGAAAAAGAACTGCAAAAACTTTTGGTCATAATCCAGGACTTTGACCCCTCAGGCGTAGGCGCAAGGGACATCAAAGAATGTCTTATGATTCAGATTGTAAGAAAATACAAAAACAATCAAGGAAACAAAGTCGTATTAAAAACAGCGTATAAAATTCTCCATGATTATTTCCCCGAATTTACGAAAAAACATTACGAGAAAATACTGTCAAAATTGGACGTTAATGAGAAAACCATGCGTTTGGCTATTGAGGAGATAACTCATCTTAACCCGAAACCCGGCAGCATTTTCGGCAATTTGCTCGCTAAAAATTCTCAACACATTATCCCCGATTTTATTCTCGAAGATAATGAAGGCGAACTGATTCTGCACCTTAACTCCAAAAACGTTCCGGAATTAAGACTAAACAAAACGTATTCAGACATGATTGAAAATATGTCAAAAAAGAATGTCCCGCAAAAGGATAAAGATACGCTTTTGTTCGTAAAACAGAAATTGGATTCTGCAAAATGGTTTATTGAGGCTATCCGTCAAAGACAAAATACTTTAATGGAAACGATGCACGCTATAATAGATTTTCAGCACGAGTATTTTCAGGAGGGCGACGAGACCAAACTCAAACCTATGATTCTTAAAGATATAGCAGAAAAAACCGGTTTTGACATTTCAACAATTTCGAGGGTTGCAAATTCCAAATACATTCAGACACATTTCGGCATTTTTCCTTTGAAATTCTTTTTCTCGGAAGGTATGCAGACCGATACCGGCGAAGAGGTTTCAACAAGGGAAATCAAAAAAATCTTGAAAGAATGTATCGAACACGAGTCAAAGCAAAGACCGCTTACGGATGAAAAACTCGCTCAAATACTTCAACAACGCGGCTATCAAATAGCAAGAAGAACGGTTGCAAAATACCGCGAACAAATGAATATTTTAGTGGCAAGACTCAGAAAAGAACTCTAAAAAAGAAAAAGCAGAAAAAGGTAAAAAGACAATGAAATTTTTTATACACCCTCTGATTATACCTTTTTACGCTTTCTGTCTTATGACAGAATTTGAAAGGCAATCGTACTCTTTGGACATTACAGCAATGATTCAATTAATGCTCGTTATGTTCCTCACTTTAGTGCTATTTCCTTATCTAACAAAATTTCAGTTTTCGTTCTCAAAACCCGATGCACTTTGGGATATTGCCGCCGGATTTCAAGTAAGATTGCACTACGCATTAGGACTGACAATTTTTTATTTAGTGCTTTCGTACATGATTGACTATATAAAATTTTTTAATACATGGGGCAGCAAATACATTTTTGCAGTTTATGTGCTGCCCATTTGGATCAACGTTTTTTCGGGTGCGGGCTTTTTACATTTTTTCAAAAAAAGGCCCGGATGTTTTTTAGCAAAAGTCAATTTCGCACAATCCGCCTATTTCGGCGCACTTTGTGGTTTCATTGTTATATTCGGATACAAAGCTGCAATAGATACTTTTTGGCCGTTTGTAATCGCGTTATTACTGTTTTCAATCAGTTCTATGTATTTAATTAACAACAGATTACAAAAATTTCCACATCATTTATATTGTTACGCTTTAGGGCTGATTCAAGCCGTAATAATTTTGGTTTTGTGTCAAAATTAGTTTTTTTTCAAAAAAAATATTACGGCTCTTTTATATTTTCTTCCATGTGCAATTTTTTTTAGTCGCAAGTTATAATACAACTGCCGAAATCCCACGCATTCATATTTGAATCAGACCAACGGCGAGAGGATTTAGGATAATTCGCTTCAAGCTCAGGGCTAAATGTTTTTGTACAAACATCTTTTATACGCCCTTCGTTTTTCCATTTGACATTATTAATAAGACAAGGACCTTTTACGTCAAGCAAAACTTTTCCTTTAAAATTAGGCTCACTATAAAGTATAAGTCTCGTGCCTTTGTCAATAGCGATAGCATCAAAAGTATATTGAACGGCTTTAGGAAATGCCGCCTGATTGCTGATATATTTTCCGTCACCGACATATTCCCCGTAAATATCAGGCTGATAAATCTTTGAAATATGACCTTTTACCTCAACATCTGAAAGCAATGTACCAGAGAAATGGACTCCGCAATTTCGCTTCGGATCCGGTTTACCAAGACGGATTTCCTCGTATCGCATCAAAACATCCCTCGTACGCTGATTGTCAGTAATTTTCTCACCCTTACGAATCCAAATTTTCTGACGGAAACCGGGTTTCTCAGCTATGATTTTTACCTCGTCGGTTGCAGAAATGTTTCCAATTGTAAAACATCCTTGACGATTAGAATAAACCGTCCCCCTCTCTTGAGAGTTGATAAAAACTTTATTCAAAGCTCCGTCCACTGGTCTGTTAGAAAGCGAGTCAATATTTCTAAAAACCATATTGTTTTTCTCCGGACGAATCCGAATAATTTTATCTTCATCTTTTAGCCGCTCATACTCAGATAGTTTATAGTCTTTAGTTAAAGTATCGAAATAAGATAATCTTTTGGTTTCAACATGGAAAATATCTTTAGGATTAACATTTTCAAAAAAGCCCTTGCCAATTCCGTCCGTGTTAGTAACCACTTCCCTACCCTTTGAATCAACAACGAGTTTTGCAGAAACGCCTGCCACGGGAAGTGAAGTTTCCAAATCTTTAACCGTAAATGCAACCATACCGTATTGCGGTGTCAATCTTAACGTTCTGTTGTGCTCGCCTTGCAAAAAAGTTTCAACATCAGCAGTTAAAGTATCGCCTAAAAAACCTTCCAAAGAAGCATCAACACTCAAATCAGAACATCTTGAAACATTCGGAATTTCAGCCAAGCCCGCAGGAGATGTCTGAACTTCAACAACTTGACCGTCAATCAACGCCTTTACAGTAGCCTGTGGCAAAGGTTCGCCGTCATCTTTGTCAAGAACTAAGAAACACAAACCGACTGAAAGTTTTTCCAAAGGAATTTTATAAGGCATATACTCTTGAAGACCCGTAAAAAAAGGTCTCAAAGTGTCAGCAGAAAGACAACCACCGCTTGCCGTAACAACACTCTCCTCGGATGAATGAAAGATTACAGAATATAAAGAATAGTTTACATTTGTAAATAAAACTGAACCATTTTCATCTGTCTTTCCGGTAATTTTAATAGTATCACTAACAAAAAATCCAAAAGGATTGGTTTTAATAAAAGAAAAATCTACATATTTAAAATCAACATTGACATCAGAAAGATTTTTGTTAGTATTTTTATCCACAGCAACCATAGCTATATTTTTGTTGAAGCGCAACAAAAGCAGCAATGGTAACAACAATAATAATAAAAGTAAAAGCCACCAGTAACTGCGGCTTTTTACTCTTACTATGTATTCCGTTTCGTCTCCTGAATTTACGTATGTCGGCATAGTTTGAAGAATTTAGGGTTAGAAAAAAAACTTATTTTACGGCTTTAGCCTCCACAACTGCACCTACGGGCACGTCCTGAAGTTCAACATAACCGTCAGAATCAGTTAAAAGTTCTTTTTTAATACCGTCGTATTTAATCGTAACTTTAGCACTCTTAATAACAGCACCTTTTTCGTCGATTACTTTGAAACGCATATTACGAACTTTCGGCTCTTCAACTTTAGGCGGCTCAACAACCGGCACGGGTTCGGGCTCTACAAAAATCACGATTTTGTAATTGCGCGACGATCTGTTGAAAACAAAAGTATTAACATTCTCTTTAACGCCCTCACCGTTAAGCTGATAAGCCGTTACTGTAACCATATTTCTTACCTTTTGAAGCGTAATTCTGCCATCGGCATCCGATACGGCTTTTATGGTGTTGCCGTCGTACTCAAAGGTAAACTCTTTGTCATACAAAGGTTTATCATTTTGGTCTACGACATTAATCACCATATCACCTTTGGGCGTAACTTTTATTTTGTAAGTACCGTTTTCGTAACAAGTATAAGTCTGAGGCGCAGTTTTGTCTTTTTCGGTAGCCTCCCACGCCTTTACAAAAGCATTTTCCTTAATTTTCTCCAAAACAAGAATGCCCTGTTCATCGGATTTGCCCGAAAGTTGTTTGCCGCCTATTTCAAAAATTATATCCTCAAAAGGAGCAATACTTAAATCATCATTATAAACGACCTGAAATTTCATCGGTATTTTTCTGATATTAATCAATTTCGTCAAAATACCTTTTTCCGCACCAGGAACATCATTAACAAATCCCCACTCAATTATAACAGCATGCTTTTTGCCGTCATCATCAATGATGAAAACATCTTCCATGCCCGGAATTTCAATACACTTATAAATGAAATCCGTAATTGAGGAATCGTCAAAATTTTTCGTTTCCGCAATAAGCTTTCCGATGTCATTGCTCAGAATATCCTGTGCAAGACTTTTGTCCTCGTCGGAAAGATAATTATAATTAACAGCATTTCCCGAATACTGTGAAACCCACGAAACCTTTCTGCCGCCTTCCAAAACTACTGGTTCGGCAAAAATTTTAAAAACGTCGCTTCCGGGAAAAGCCGCCTTTATTTGACGGTACATGTTAGGAGCGGTTAATGCACTGCCCAACAAATATTTGATGTCGTTTAGAAATTTGGTCGCTATTATATTCATAATCTATATTGTTTTTATTTTTTTGACTTGTTGGAGCCTTTCGAGGGACAATAAACCTTGAAGTACCATTGAGTTTTGCTATTGTCGCCACCGTTAACCCTTACCGTAATCAAACCGTTAGGCGAATCAAATTTGAAAGAGGCTTTCTTAAAAGGTCCTTTAACAAAGCCGTTGGTACGGTAAATGATTTTATCATCAGAAATTTCACCCGATTTGCCGTTGTAGACAATCAACTCGTCAGGAATATCAAAAGTATCAAAACCGATAGTTACCGTTCCGCTCGTTTTGCCGAGGTTAATGGTCTGAAGCGTTGAATGAAAACCTTTTGAAACTACCTGTTGTCCGCACGGAACGGGTACGTCGCTAATGTCAGTTGAAACCTCAGGAATCAAAATCTTTTTCTCCGGCACAAAAAGGAACGATGTAATATAATCGGGATGATCTTTCATCGTTATTTTAGCGTCGATTTTAAGAGTTGAATCCATAGGCACATCTTTGAAATTGATAACGCCGTTTTCGTCAGCAATGCCTTCGAGTTTTGTTTTCTTTTTACCTTGTCCAAATTCCAAAACAATTTTTGCGCCAGGAATTTTTTCAGAAGTTTTTTCGTCCCAAACAGCAATGGTCAAACCCTCAGGAGTTTTTACCTCAGGCTCCGTTACGGGTACGACTTGCGTCGTATCAGGTTTGTTTAGTTGTGTAGAATCAACATCCGCATTCTTTGAAACCGTATCGGCAACTATTATCGGCTCCGAGGCAATTTCCTTAACTTTCGGTATCAAGAAACTGTATATCAACCAGCCTAAAAGCAAAATCAAAGGAATCAACCAAATCAAAAATCCTAATTTATTGTTGCCAACAACAAGTTTCAAAAGCTCTTTTTCGTTGCTGCAAGTATAATCAACTTGAGTAATTTTTTTGTTGTATTCAGTTGATATAACGTATTTTCCGTGTTTTAAACCCGGAATCAAAATTCTGCCGTCTTTGTCGGTAATTCTTGTTTCAACTTTGTGACCATCGTCAATCGTTACCCTTAGATTCGGAATTTTTTTCTTCTGCTTATTAACAACCAAAATTTCCAAATCCGTAACCTCAGACCTTTCCAAAATCATTCCGCCTTTGAAAACGTACTGAGTTTCCTCCGGTTTGAAAATAAACACATGTCTGTGAGTTGCAAGACCGTTAATTATCTGTGTACAAACGACATTTGAGTTGTAATTAACCTTATCCAAAAGGATTTCTCCATTTTCATCGGTATAAAATTCACATCTCATATCGTCGTATTCGCATCTTACGAGGGTATTGACAACGGGTTTTTGTTTTTCATCAACAACTTTTATTGTCATGCGACCCGAAGATGATATTTTTCTGACTTTAACCTCAGCCATGTTAAGACCCTCATGCGTGATGAGCGAAGTCGAAACTTTTTGAAATTTTCCACCACCACATTCAATCTTGAACTCGGTATCAGGTGGAATATGGTCGATTGAAACCCTTCCGTTTCTATCCGTACTTACCGTTAAATCCTTGTCCAAATATGAAAATTTAACGTCAATGCCGGGTAAAAATTCTCCTTGTTCGCTCATTACGGCAACCTCAACTTCAGCAGAGGGACGTATACCTTTGAAAACGTATTCCTGTTTTGAAGCATCACAGAAATAAGAGTTTTTAGCATTTTTCTGTTTAACAACCACTTCAGTACCCTCAGCAATATCCCTTAAACGGATACGCCCTTGAGAATCAGAGGTTTCAAAATAAGTGCGTCCGTCGTATGTAAAAGAAACTTCAGTATCAGAGAGGGGCAAACCTCTGTCATCGGTTATCAAAAAGTTCATATCAGCGCATTTGGTACCGATCAAAAAATGATATTCGTCCCTGCCGTCGCACATATATTCGGTCTCGGTTTCTTTATCCTGAGAAACAGCCTTAAATGTATCGCCCAAAGGAATATCCTCTAAGTAAACATAACCCTTTGAATCAGTGGTCAATACATTCGGTTTATCTTTGTAAACTACCGTTATGCTTTCGCCCGGAGCAGTTTTTTGTGATTTTATAACTTTTATTTTTACCGTATCCACTTTTGTAGGTACGAGTTTTTTTACTAATTCCGATTTAGCATTGAAATCGTCAGAAATAAAACCCCATTTTATAAGGACATAACGGCTTCTACCGTCAGCATTCTGAATTCTGTAAATATTGTCATAATCAGGAATTTCAATACAAGAGTCAATAATCGAAAACATATCGGCAACATCTTGCATATCATTATGATAAAGCTGTTTGAAAACCGCTTTATAAAGTTTATTAACCTGATATTTAATCATGCCCTTGGCTGCGTTTTGTTCGTCTTCGGTAAGCTTAGAAAACGCTTGAGGCGTACCTTCAAACTCGGTATGCCACGTAATTTTATCCGGACCGTCAAGCATAGGCTCGGCAAGTACGGAATACTCTTTACCCTGGGCAAACATTTTTTTCAACTGGGTATATCTTTTTATGTTTTCAGCCGTACCTTCGGAAAACACTGGCCTTATGGCTGAAATATCAGTTGTAATTATTGGCTGACTCATTTTTTAATATATATATACTGTTTGGTTTTTGATATTTTCAAAATGCTAAATTACAAAGTTTTTTGTCATTAAACAAATTTTTATTTAAAAATCCGTTTTAACCATATTAAAATCAGTTAAAGTGTTGTCCTGCGCCCATTGAGCAACACAACCCGCAATTCCTGAAGTAGGATTTTGCGTACATGAGTAAGTGCACGGGTCATAAAAACGAGTTTCTTTGTCATTAACGGCGTTTTGCTTTTGATTCATCAAGAGTTTTCCGTCAGCAAAAGTAATTTCAAGCGGAGCTTTGAACTCGTTGCCGTCGCTTTCACGATAAATAACCAGACCCGAACCGTCTTGTTTAATATCGAAATAAATATTAACTTCGATAGAATTGTTATCAGAATTAACAAGACTCGTTGTGGATTTCCATTTTCCGACAGCGAATTTAATATCCTTTGACCCGTCAGGAATATTCAAAAGCGAACCACCGTAAGGATTTTTCAATGCTTTTTCGATTTGAAGCAAAGGCCCGATTTGAGGCGTTGAATTAAGAGGTTTTGCAGTGTTAATAAGGGCTGCGATTATGTCCTTAGCTTTCATTTCGGGATATTTTGATTTCATAAGAGCAGCCGCACCAGCAACAATAGGACTTGCCATACTTGTTCCGTCCATAAATGCGAATTGATTTCCCGGAATACTAGAATAAATTTTAACGCCCGGTGCCGAAATATTAGCGTATTTTCCGAAATTAGAAAAATCCGCTTTTACCTTTGCCGCCTTTTGATAAGCCGAAACAATAAGCGCTTTTTCACTTCTGGCAAAAGGGTCAATTCCCGTTACGATATTCTGATTACCGGCTGCAATTACCAAAACGACATTTTCGTCTAAAGCAAACTCAAACAAATCGTTCCAAAAAATATTTTCGTCAGTGCAATAAGTTTCAGATAGTTCTAACTGTTGATTTTTCGGTAATGAAACAACATCATCATCGAAATAAGTTCCGATTGAAAGATTTACAATTGAGGCGTTATGATGAATGGCATACAAGATTCCCGCCACAACGCTGATTGATTGCATATTACCTTTTGAATCAGCAATTTGGATAGGCATAAATTTGCATTTAGGAGCAATACCGCAAAGTCCCTTTGAATTTTCAGAATTACCCAAAGCAGTTGCAGCAACGTGCGTACCGTGGTCGTTGCCTTCGCCACCGCAAAGTCCGACGCTTTTTTCTCCGGTCGTAACATTATAAGGATTAACGATTTTGCCTTGAAACTCAGGGTGCGAAAGGTCAAAACCATTGTCAGCAATAGCCACAATAACGGATGAATCTCCTTCAGAAATGTCCCAAGCGTTATAAGCCTCAACCTCGTTAAAATACCAAGACTTCACTTGATTCTTAAAATCAGGATCTTGCGGACGGGTTTTGCCATTTTCAAAAATAGCGTTGGAAAAGGCAAGTTTCACATTTGTAAATTTCTTTAAAGTTTCAATCCATTGCTTAAATTCGCCTTCTGGAGTCTGAACCTGCATTAAATTTATAACGGTGTCGTAATAAACAATTTTAAGATTTTCACCGTAAGCCTGATGAAGACTGATTGCAAAATCCTCCAAATTTACACCCTTTGCGATCGCAATATTAACCTTGTCAGAAAAAATTTTTCTCTTTCCAGGGTCTTCCGGGTCGGTAATAATTTTTGACTCATCAACCGGCGGAATAACATTAGGATCCTCGGGCAAAATTTCATGAATTATCTCATCACGTTTCTGTTTGTCGTCACCGCTGATAATTCCTTGTTTGTTGTCACCACCGCCGATGATTTCTTGTTTGTTTCCATCCGACTTATTATCAATAATTTTGGTGTCATTACCGGAACAATTTCTTAAAAAAAACAAAATCAAAAACATCACCAACGCTCCAAGCAAAAACCAAAGCCATGAAGGTAAACCTTTCTTACTACCGCTTTCCTTATTCGGCGGCTCGTCTTTAGGCGGTGGCGGTGTTTGAGAAGAAACAACTATCGAAGTTTCCTTTTCAGGCGGTACAGTATTATTTTCTGAAGAATTCTCCGAGAAAGTTTTACCACTGTCAGAAGTCTGATTTTCATTTTTTTCATCAGTTGTATCTTCCATTTTTTCAGGCTGTTGAGGCGCATCAGTTAAAGTTATTAACGGAGCAATAGGTTTTTGAATTTTGGTTTCGAGTTTAAAATTCTCCTTAAAACTTTTTTCAGAAGTACAACCCCAAGCCACAAGGACAATTTTTGTGTCCTCAACAATAACATTTTCAAGACCGGGAACCTCAACGGCAAGTTCCAACAATTCGCCGAGTTCCTTTTGAACAGGGTCTTCCGAAAATTTCAATTTTAAGGCATAATCCTTAATTTTTGAAATCATCTCCTGAAGTTTTACACGTATAAACTCCTGTTTATCAAGGTTTAATTTTGTAAACTCGACTCCCGAAGATATATAACCGCTAAGCCAATTCGCTTTAGAGGAATTAAGTAGCGGCTCGCTTAAAAATTCTGCATACTCAACGCCAAGACCGTCTTTCAAAACTTCATAAAGCATTGAATATCTGTCCGAAACAGGACGACCGTACCATATCACGGGACGGTAATCGGACATTTGTGCTGAATATATTACTTTTTTCGCAGTCATAGGTTTCCAATAAAAAAAATACTGCGCTAATGTAATGCTAATTTTTGTTTTTATAAAATTTTTATGCGTAAAAAAATTTGTTTGTTCGCATTTTATTTTCTAAATTTACGTGCGCAAATAATCGAAAAACACGGTTCTAAAATATGTCAAGAAAGTCTGTCTATATTATAATTACAGTTTTACTGATGCCGCTTTTTTTTGTCCTTAATGGATGCGAAGAAAAAGAGCCGCAGAAGAAATTTAAAATTGGTTTGTCCCAATGCGCCTTCGATACGTTTTGGCGTTTACAGATGAACCGCAGTATTAGAGTAAACGCAGCCCTAAGAGGAAACATAGAGCTTATTATAACCGACGGAGAAAATTCTAATAGTAAACAAATAAAAGACATACAGGATCTCGTTTATAAAGAAAAAGTTGATTTACTGATGGTTTCGCCAAACGAAGCCGACTCGCTGACTGAAATAGTCTCACAGATTTATCAAAGCGGAGTACCCGTTATTTTAATTGACAGAAAGACTGAAAGCAACGATTATACGTGTTTTATCGGAGCTGACAACTCTATCATAGGAGCTAAAGCCGCCGAATATTTGAACTTATTACATAACGGCAAAGGTCAAATACTTGAAATTCACGGACAAAAAGGCGCAACAGCCTCCATTGACAGAGGCAGAGGATTCAATCAAAACATTGATTCGGTAAAATTCAGACACATAGGCGATTTGTATTGCGAATGGAGTAAGAAAAAAGCAAGAGCAAAAGTAAAAGAATTTTGGCTCAGCGGCGGAAGATGCAATATTATTTACTCTCATAACGATGATATGGCAATCGGAGCATGGGAGGCTCTTGATAGTTTAGGCGTTAATACCGATTCCATTACCATTATCGGAACTGACGGTGCAGCAGGTGAATTCGGCGGAATCAAAGCCGTTGTTGACGGTAAATTAAATGCGACATTTCTCTATCCTGACGGCAACGAAGAGGCTATAAAAACTGCCGAAATGATTTTGAATCATCAACCCGTTAATAAAATTATTTCGCTCAACACTGTTCAAATAGACCGCAACAACGCGCCTGGACTTTACGGTCAGATGATGATGAGCAAAACACAAGAAGACAGAATTATCAATCAAAGTAATACGCTCAATGTTCTTAATGCGACCTTAACAAGCAAAACCAGAACGATATACGGAATGGTTATCGGATTAGTTTTAGTCGTTTTGTTGTTGCTGACGGTCATTCACTTTTTGTTCAAAACCAAAAGACAGACAGGAATGTTGAACGAAAAAAATGCGGAAATCAACGCTCAAAAAGAAGAACTTGAGTCGCAAGCCTCGCATTTAACACAAATCAACGAACAATTAAGAATAAGCAAAGAAGTAACTTTGGGTTCGATAAGGTACGCTCAAACAATTCAGAAGGCAGCTTTGCCATTGGAACAGGATTTGAACAATTATTTCAACGCCTTTATAATATACCGTCCGAAAGATATTGTTTCCGGAGATTTTTATTGGTACGGACAAAAAATAACTTCAGAAAAAGAAACTTTCATTTACGGTGTTATAGATTGTACAGGACATGGCGTACCGGGAGCATTTATGAGTCTGATAGGAATCAATCTGCTTGACCAAATCGTTAAACAAAGAAAAATCACTTCGCCGGCAGAAATTCTTGAAGAATTGAACAAAGCCATCAGAAGTTCGCTCAGACAGCACGAAACCGAAAGCAACGACGGCATGGAGGCTTCAATTTGCAAAATAGAAAAGACAACTGCTGACAAAAAATACCTCCTCACATACGAGGGAGCTAAATTTCCGGTTTATCATTACATAAAAGAGGAAAACAGAATAGAAACTTATAAAACAGCCCGCAGAGAAGTTGGCGGAAAGTTCAGAAACATAGAGTCTACCGTAAAATTTGAAGACCATGAAATCGAAATCCATAAAGGCGACAGAATTTATATGGCCTCTGACGGTATAGGCGATCAAAACAATTACGAACGCAAACGCTATAGCACCAAAAGACTTGTAGCTGTACTTCAAGACTCAGTAAACCTTGAAATGTCAAGACAAAGAGATTACATTTGGAGCGATTTGGAGGCTTTCAAAGGTGTATGCAGTCAAAGAGATGACATCACGGTCATGGGCATTGAAATTTAAAAAAAAAGATTCACATATTGGAAAAAATAATTTAGTTTTTTAACAATCACCTTTTTATATTTTTTTATAATAGATAAATTTAGTTTTGTTTTAGAAAAAGAAAGCCGCCCCAATTGGGACGGCTTTTTATAATTTAATCAAATTTTCTTATAGTTAGTCATTAATAAAAAATTCTGGTTTTATGCCAAACCGTTAGATTTAAAGATCTTAACGAAATCCTCATCTAACATTGACTTGTAAGAAGACATCCATGATTTCATGAAAATAAATATCTTAATCAACGATATTGACTCACCCTCGGCAAAGTTAGCTCTATTAGCCTGCAAAGTTCCGAGGAATTGATCATGAGTATATTTGAACTCATCATAATGAGGATAATTGAAATCTTTCAAATACTTCTCTTCAAAACCGAAGTGATAACCAGAATAGTCAATCAACTCGTCCAAAGACTGCAATGCAATTTTTTGAGATGTTTTTCTCTTGAAATCACCGTAAAGTTTGTTAATAGCCTCAAACCATTTTTTGGTCTGCATATCAATAATATTAAGACCAATACGATAATCTTCAAAATAGAATAAGGTGTATTCCTGATCGAGTCCCGGAAGTTCAATTTTATTTTTAACCAAAAGATCTTCGTAAATTTCGGTTTTGTTTTCAAGTTCAAACTTAGCGGTAAGCATTTCCTCTTCGTAAGACCTTGATTTTGCCCTTTCATCGGAAAGTTTCGACAAGTCGTTGAGAACCAACGCATAAATAACTTTTGTATTGAAAATATTCGCAGTTACCGAGAGCCAGAACAAAAGCGGTTTACCTTCCTTAGAATAAACCTTCACTTCACGACCCTTAGTATTAACAATATTTCCAAATTCGGCTTGAAGTGCTTTTGCCATTTCAGTTTCACCCGATTTAAAGTCCAAAACGTTATAAACGCTACGACCCAAAACCTCAGCCGATTTATAACCCAAAAGACTGACAAACAAGTCATTAACATACAAAATATTACCATCGTCAGTCGTTGTGATTATAGCCGCTGAAATTATACCGTAAAGATTGTTTTCAAAATTTTCTCTTTCTTTAACCAACTGATTAGCAGCAGCATATTTATTTTTCAACTGTTCGATTTCAGTATCCTGAAGAGTTGTTTGTTGTTCGAGCGTGCGGTTGATAGCCTCCATTTCCTTGAGTTCACGATAGAAATCGTCCTCACGCTTCATACTTTCCTCTTGAGTTGCTTCCATCTCCTCGATAGTCTGTCTCATCTCCTCCTCTTGATCTTTCATCGCTTGAGTCTTAGAATTTGACTGTTCAAGAAGTTCAGCTGTACGAGTGTTAATACGTGCAGTAGAAAGTGTTGCGGCAATAGATTCGGCAATTTTTTCAACCAATTCGATTTCAAAATCCTTCATCTCATTGAAAGATGCCAACTCTATAACGCCAAGAATGTCGTTTTCGATTTTCAACGGAACTATCAACAAAGATTTCGGATTAGCAGAACCGATACCTGATTCGATTTCTATGTAATCGTCCGGAATATCCGTTAAATAAATAGTGTATTTCTCTTGAGCACAAGCTCCAACAAGTCCCTCACCGATATGAATTTTCTTTTTGATGAACTTTTTACGGTTGTAAGCGTATGCCGAAAGCAATTCAAGATAAACATCGTTCGGGTCTTGATCCTGATAGAAAAAAATTCCGCCTTGATTAGCCTTAACGTATTTAACAAGATTAACCATAATATCGTCGGAAAGTTCTTTAATGTCATCAGTGTGATGACGCAAAATTTCAGCAAACAATGCCTGACCTTCCGTCGTCCAATTTCGTTGAATATCCTCTGATTTACGTTTGTCTTCTTCCTTCTGAGCGTTTTGAAGTGATTTACGCATATTAAGAAGTGAGTTACCCAAAACGTCCTTGTCGGAAAGCGGTTGATAATTAGAACTAAAATCGCCTTGTCCGATAGCGTGGGCAAATTCCGAAGTTTTTTGAAGACCGATTGTTAATTGTTCGATTGAATAAGCCGTCTGACCGACTTCATCGTTATAAACCTCCTCCTTGAACTCAGGAAGTTCACCTTCTGAAAGACGTTTGGCATATTTCATCAATTTTTCAAGAGGTTTTACGATAAGTCCCGAAATGTACAAAGCAAGTATCATCGAAACCGCAATGCCCAAAAGAAGGAATATAACCAAAGTTTTTATATTTGATTCACCAACGGCTGAGGAAGATTCCATTGCTGAATTTATAATGCCGTTAGATTTTAGCTCAATCATCGTAAGGACTTTGTCAATCTGAGCTACGGTACGAGTTACACTTTGATAATGTTTTGACTGTTCGCCCATGACCTCTGCCAAATAAGCTTGAGTAGCCTCCTCAACGGAAGTTTCACCGCCCGTACCTTTTATAACAAGATGTCCCAAAGAATCCAACATTTCCATCCTCTCCTTAGAAGCCTCTTCCCTGTTTTTGTTTTTTTGAAGCATGACACTTCTTAAATCACCGGGATTCAAAATCATTCGCGCATTTACATGAATCTGGTGATAAGAGGCACAAATCGTTGAATTATACATTTTTTTAACGGAATTGAGCGAATCCCTGAAATCATGCCTCATCAGAGGATCAATATTAGGATTTGAAGTAATAGTTGCAACATCATTGAAAATGCCGGCTAATTTTTCTACAAATTCAACATGCTCCTTGTGAAGAGCTTTCAATTCCTTGTCGTTTTTGGCAAAACTGAAATTTCTAAGTACAAGCATATCTTTAGTAACAAGATATTTTACCTGAGCAGCCGTAGAATTCATATCTTTGGCAAAGGTAATAATCTCGTTGCTACGATTGACCTCCTGAATCGCATTATACTGGTAAATGCCTAATACAAAGAATATTGCGGTAACAACAAAAAAGCCTAAAAGCAATTTGCTGCGTATACTCAAATTATTTATTAAATCTCTCATGTCAAAATCCGATTTTCAAGCCGTTAAAATTAAAAAATGTTTTTTGTTTTTCCAAAATTTTTATAAATATTTTTTCAACAAACAATGTACCGCTTTATAATATTTAGAGGCATTTTTTTTAAAAAACCGCTTTCGCCACTTCCCTGACGTTTTCCGTTCGGCCGACACTGAAATAATGTACGCACGGAACTTTGTGTGCAATCAGTTCCTTTGACTGCTGAATCGTCCATTCAATACCGATTTTGTAAATTTCAGAATCATCTTTCGCTTTAAGACATGCCGAAACCAAATCCGAAGGCAAATCAATATTAAAAACCTGCGGAATCGTTTGAATATCACGAAGTTTGCCAATTGGCTTTATTGCCGGAATTATCGGACAAGTAATGCCTGCTTCACGACAGCGTTTCTCCCATGAGAAAAATTTCTCGTTATCGAAAAACATTTGTGTTACAATATATTGCGCACCGGCATCTACTTTTTGCTTTAAGTATTTCATATCATAATCATCATTCGGTGCTTCAATATGTTTTTCGGGATAACCAGCAACTCCGATAGAAAAATTCATACGGTCGTTGTTTTTCAAATTCTTGTCTAAATAAATACCGTTATTCAAATCAATTATTTGCTTTACCAACGAATCGGTATGAGAATGTCCGTTTTTTTCCGCAACAAAATAGCGGCTGCCTTTAGGAGCATCACCTCTTAACGCCAAAATATTTTCAATGCCCAAAAAGTTCAAATCAATAAGCGTATTTTCGATGTCCTGTTTTGACATTCCGCCGCATATAAGGTGAGGAACGGTTTCGATGTCATGATAACGGTTTTTGATAGCCGCTGCCAAAGCAACCGTCCCCGGATGTTTCCTTACAAGTGATTTTGTAATTACACCTTTGCCGTCCTCAGAATAAACGATTTCGTCCTGATGATAAGTTATGTTGATATTCAACGGATTAAACTCCACCAAGAGGTCAAGTTTTTCATAAAGTTTCTTTATGTCGTTACCTTTCAAAGGCGGAACGATTTCAAAAGAAAAAAGCGTTTTGTCTGTTGCTTTAAGTTTCTCTGCTATTTTCATATAGTACTTCTTTTAAAATTTTTAAGAACAAAGGTGTAATTTTTTTTTCACTTAAAAAAAATATTTCTTAACTCCAAAACTATTTTTTTGTAAGCCTTACCATAAAAATATCATGTGAAGCTATTTTTGCAGTAACAGGCTTTTTCGTCGTAGTTTTCAAGTTCTTATGCTCGAACAAATCTCTGATAACGTATTCGGTTTTGTTAGCATCTAAAGTCTTATTAAAATCCTTATCAACGATAACATTAGCCTTGAAATCAAAATTCAAAACTTTTTCGTCTTTTGAAGTATTAACAAAACCTACCGCCCAAGAATCGTTTTCCAAAGGCTTTACCCAAACCGAAATACTATCTTTGAACTGATATTCAAAACCTTGAATACCGAGTTTATCTTGATCAACCTCAATTAACTCTTTGTTAGTAATGAGTTTTTTGGTTTCTTCAGTACAAGTGCGAAGGTCGTTGCCGAGAATAAGCGGTGCTGCGCTCAAACACCAAAGAGCAAAATGCGAACGGTCTTCAGCTGCGTTCAAACATTTTCCGATTTCCAACATATCGGGGTCGTTCCAATGTCCGGGTCCGGCATATTTTCTAATGTCTTTTCTCATTCTGAGAATAGGCCAAACGCCCCACGCCGACCATTGGTCAGGCTCGCCTTTTTTAACAACATATTCGCAATCATAACAGCAATAAATATCACCCGTTGTACGCCAGAGGTGTCCGATTTCAGCACCCCACTCCCACGGCTGATTGTCGCCCCACTCACAAATCGAAAATACAACCGGACGTCCAGCTGTATAAAGAGCGTCCCTCATCGTTTTGTATGCCTCGGGAGCATACATTTTGCCGGTGTTGCACCAGTCATATTTCAGATAATCAACGCCGTAACTTGCATAAAGCAATGCGTCTTGATATTCGTGTCCGCGTCCGCCCGGATAACCGCCGCAAGTCTGAGAACCGCAACAATTATAAATTCCGAATTTTAAACCCTTGGAATGAACATAATCCGCAACAGCTTTCATTCCGTTAGGAAACTTTTTAGGATCGGGAACAAGATTGCCTTGCTTGTCCCTTTCTTTCAACATCCAACCGTCATCAATGACAATGTACTCAAAACCCACTTTGTCAAGACCAAGTTCAACAAAAAGGTCTGCCATGTCTTTGACAGTCTTTTCGCTAATATCACAAGCGAAAGTGTTCCAAGAATTCCATCCCATAGGCGGTGTTAACGCCAAGTTTTCAAACTTTTGCGCGGCTACATTTAAAGTAATACTTAAAACCGCTGCAAGCATAAAAATGTGCTTTTTCATTGTAATTTAGTGTTTTAATTGGTAAATAAATATATAATTCCCTACAGCAACTTAGGCTGACAAGGTTCGTAACTTCTTCTATGTAACGGACATATACCGTAATCCAATATCGCTTGACGATGTTCTTTGGTAGGATAACCCTTATTTTTATCCCAACAATAAACAGGATAATCCTTAGAAAAACGCATCATAATCTCGTCTCTAAAAGTCTTTGCAAGGATTGAGGCCGCTGCTATTGACAAAAACTTAGCATCACCCTTTACAATCGTTTCGTATGGTATATCCTGATACGGTCGGAACTTATTACCGTCAACAATAATAAACTCCGGTCTTACCGATAATTTATCCAAGGCTCTGTGCATCGCTAAAATCGAAGCTTGAAGGATATTAATTCTATCAATTTCCTCGTTAGAACACTCTGCAACAGAGTAACTTAGAGCATCTTTTATAATCTGTTCCCTCAATGCAAAACGTTTCTTTTCAGACAACTGTTTTGAATCGTTAATGTCATTATTAAAATAATCCGGCGGAAAAATAACGGCAGAGGCTACCACAGGACCGGCTAAACACCCGCGCCCCGCTTCATCACAACCTGCCTCCGGATATTTTTTAAAAATCACATTCATTTTTTTATCTCTATTTTCCTTTTTTCAAAAGAAACCGAAAAACTTTTATATCGCAGTTTAGAACAGAGATTAAAAAAAAGATTTTCGGTTTCCCTTATTTTCTACGGCTAAATCAACGGAATGTTAGCTTTAGAACATTCAAAACGCATTTCGTCTGACCAAAGAGACGATTGAATTTCGCCGATATGAGCTTTTTTTAGGAAGAACATACAAATACGCGACTGACCTATTCCGCCGCCTATACTTTCGGGAAGTGTACCGTCAAGAAGGCGTTTGTGGAAATAAAGTTTTTTACGGTCTTCCTTGTGTTCGATTAAAAGTTGTCTTTCAAGAGCAATTTTATCAACACGGATACCCATTGAAGAAATTTCAAAAGAACGTTTCAAAACAGGATTCCAAAGCAAAATATCACCGTTAAGACCGTTGAAACCTTCAGAATTAGGCGTTGACCAGTCGTCATAGTCAGGCGCACGACCGTCATGTTTTTCACCGTTTGAAAGTTTATCACCGATACCCATTACGAAGACTGCTCCATACTTCTTACAGATTTCGTCTTCGCGCTCTTTAGGAGTCAAATTAGGATAAAGCTTTAAAAGCTCAGTCGTACTGATGAATTTTATCTCTTTAGGTAAAATCGGTTTTAACGCCGGATAAGCCTCGTAAACGACATATTCGGTTTTCAAAAGTACCGAATAAATACGTTCTACAATATTCTTCAAAAAGTCCAAATTTCTATCAGAAGGTTCAATATGACGCTCCCAATCCCATTGATCAACATAAAGAGAATGAAGATTATCCAATTCCTCATCGGGACGGATAGCGTTCATGTCGGTATAAATACCATAACCGCTCGGAATATTATAATTTGCGAGCGTTAAACGTTTCCATTTTGCAAGCGAATGAACAACCTCTGCCTGCTGTTCGTTAAAATCCTTAATCGGAAATGTAACAGGACGCTCCACACCATTGAGGTCGTCGTTGATACCAGTGCCTTTAAGGACGAAAAGCGGGGCTGTAACACGGCGGAGTTTAAGCTCCGCACTAAGACAACTTTCAAAGAAGTCTTTAATTTTTTTAATTGCGAGTTCCGTCTGTTGAAGGTCAAGGACGGGTTTGTAATTTTCGGGTTTGAATAATTGTCCCATGATTTTTTTATTGTCTGTTATACTTTTATTAAAAAAAACGGCATAAAATTATATTTTTTTCGGGAAAAAAAATATTTTTTTGTTTCAATTATTGAATTTTTCCCTGAAAAATTTCAACTTGCTCAAAACCTCAAACCATAAAAACGCTAAATAAAACAATATAGCAGCAATAATTGAAATATTAACTACCGTACTTTGGTTTTCAGGAGCGTAGGAAAGTTCCACGGTATGCTGACCCGCGGGCATTTCAAAACCAGAAAAACCAACATCACATTTTTTTACGGTTTTAGGCTCTGAACCATCAATACTGAATTTCCATGACTTATCAAAAGGAATGGTCAAGACCAAGAATTTATTGGTTTTAAGGTTAATGTTTCCCTTTATATAAGAATGGTTAAATTTCGTAATATCAAGCGATTCTTCTTGATTACGTTTTGTTGTTTCCAAAAACTGTTGAACCGACAAATCTTTCATAAAACAAATATCGGTACTATCCTTTACATCAATTTTTTTGTAGTTTGACAGGTCAATATCCGAATCCTCATTATTAACAAAACCGATTAAAAGCGAATACATCTGACGAATATTATCACAAGCAATCAGATAAATATACGAGGAAACAGTCGGGGCAAGTTGCGGCGGAAAATTCTCCGACGTAAATTTATCAATCTCCTTCAACGAATGAAATTTCTTTCCGACAATATTCTGCAATTTCATACTGTAATCATACATCTCGGCATTATTACCGTTGTTAATATTGCGGATAATGTTATCAACGCCTTCCGGTGTAAGCGTAAAACTCAAAAGAGAATCAAAATCCGCTCTTTCCATGTATTTGTCAAGCGCAAAACCCAAAGGCATTACGTAATCGTTTTCCAAAAGATAATGTTTCGGAAATTTT
This sequence comes from Bacteroidales bacterium, assembly GCA_017544805.1. GTDB lineage: Bacteria > Bacteroidota > Bacteroidia > Bacteroidales > UBA3824 > UBA3824. The sequence goes on from JAFYDK010000116.1 coordinate 71,442, forward strand.
TTAACCTTAGCCATATCCCAAAACGCAGGATTTACTAAGGCCGAATCCTGAAGCTTGGTTATCAAATATTTAGAGGAGAAAAACGAATAAATGAACGGCATTTGCGGAATACCTTTAAGCCATCTCGTATCAGACTCCTCGTATGGCGATACAGCGCAAATAGAACGCAAAAACCTCACGTATTCCACCTGATTGAACGGTGAATAAGATTTTGAAGTAAAATAACCTAAAACCCTATTGCAATTCATCGGGGCATGCTTTGTAAGTCCGGGATAATAAGTTACTTCAACTCTGTAAAACTTAGTAGTATCATTTTTTCTGATAGTATCCAAAACCTGAGAAATACCGTCGTCATAACCCGCCATATTAAGCTCCACATCAGAATATTTAATGCTGTCCCTACCATCAAAAGCAGAATAACACATAATCGAAACCTCAATCAAAGGCAAAACGAGAAACAAAATTTTAAGAGTTTTTCTATCAATATAATTGATAAAACACAGCAAAAAGACATAAACAACCATTGTTAAAACTGCGAAATACATAATTTCGGGTTTATTAATCATAAAAGAAAAAGACTCGTCGGTTGCAGTTTTCCAAAGCGAAAGCCCCAAAACAAGGACTGTTCCAACCAAAAGCATAAAATTCATTTTCTTTTTAGCCGTGATAACACTCAAGGACTGAGCCATTATCAAAATCATAGAAAATGTAAAAAAATAATCAATACCGTAACGGTAATAATCACCGGCATAAAGTAATATCGAACGTCTTAATTGCGGAAAAATCATAACCGCAAACCAAAACAACAAGAAAACCGAATAGATTATCCGTTTCCTTTTTGAAAGAAACAGAAAAATTTGCGGAAAAATTATAAGCGTTAAAATTCCGCAATAAATTGCCGGAGCTTCCAAATAATTGTTCCAAGCCGAAAAACCGAAATCGTTGCCCGGAATGTTATGACCGAAAAGTCTGAAAAGCGTTGTCGCCGCCATTTCTGAGGTTAAAAACAATCTCGAATCCGCCACTTTACTAAAAGCAACATCCTCCATACGGGGAGCATTTATCTGAACCATTAAAGTAGTCCAAAGATTAGGCAAGTTCATCAAAATACCAACCAAGCCCGCTAAAAATACCCAAAGACAAGTGTGAAAGATTTTCTTGAAATTCGGTTTTGCAACCAAAAATCTAAAAAGCATATAAACCGCTAAATAAAAAGAGTATAAATAAAGGTGATAAGGCTGACTTGCAAGCATTGTAGCGGCAATAGCAAAAAACCACGGTTTATTTTTAACGAAAATCATTTCAAAACTAAAAAGATAAAACGATAAATAAAAACCGTAAATATCCAATCCCCAAGGAGCAAGAACAACAATCGAACTTGAAAACGCCATCAAAATTCCGGCGGTCAAAGACGAGGTCTTGTTCACATTCAAAAGCCTTAACCACAAAAACGTAAAAATTCCCGTTCCTAAAAACGAAAGCAAAAATTTAAGATAAAAATTATAAATTTCTATTCCTTCAACCCCGTGCTCTGAAGCAATTATAGCAAAAGGTCTTAAAATCCAAGACAAAGGATCAAGAGCTACAGCCCCCGAACTGTAAACATCACCGGCTCCAAGATAAAAACTATAATTAGCAGGTTCGCTGAGCTGCCACATCCTAACATTATGAAAAACCCCGGCAAGATCGCCCGTATAACTATCCGAGGCTAAACCCGTAAAAACAAACATTTGCTCAAGGGTCAAAAACTGTCCTAAACTTATCATACCCGCTATGATAATCATAATCACAAGAACCAAAACGGGACGTTTATTTATGAAATCTAAAAAACGGTCTTTCATTTCGTTAAATACTTTTTTAGGCACAAAAATAAGAATTTTTTCTTTCTCAAAAAAATAAAAAAGGAGTTGCATTATCATAAATACAACTCCGTAACTTCAAAATAATTTAAAAAAATAATAAAATGAAACAACAATTATAAAAAAAACTACATTAAAATTTTTATCCGCAAATGACAACAATATTATGACTCTTATTGATATTGCAAATATATGTATTTTCTTTAACAATTTTTCGTTAATCAGTATAAAAATGTTAAAATTAACACAAAATTAACATAACACTTTTATACCTTTTTCAATACGTTTAAGAGATTCCTCTTTGCCGAGTTCTTCCAAGATATTGAAAATATGAGGACCTTTGCATTCGCCTGCCAAAACTAAACGCATAGGATTCAAGACTTTACCGAAGTTAAGACCGTTTTCTTTAATCCATGCCGAAATCTTTTCTTCGAGATTTTTTGCAGAAAAATCGCTTTCGCCGTTAAGAATTTCAACGGCTTTCCTTAAAATATCGGCAGAATCCTCTTTCCAGAATTTTTTGGTGTTAGCCTCGTTATAAGATTCAGGCGCAATAAAGAAATATGTGCTTTCTTTCCACAAATCGTGAGAAAAATGACAACGATCTTTTACCAAACCGCAAATCTTAGCAGCTTTTTCTTTATCAACTATAACGCCGTCTTTTTTAGCGTCTTCAATGAAATATTCCGCTAATTCTTCATTCGGTTTGAGTTCCAAATATTGCTTGTTGAACCATTTGTTCTTTTCAGGATCGAATTTTGCACCCGCCTTGCTGACTTTTTCAAGGCTGAAAAGATTACAAAGTTCTTCTTTTGAGAAAATTTCCTGAGTTGTGTTTCCGGGATTCCAGCCAAGAAGTGCCATCATATTCAAGAAAGCCTCAGGGAAATATCCCGCCTCTTCGTAACCTCTTGAAACTTCGCCAGTTTTCGGGTCTTCCCAATGTAAGGGGAAAACAGGAAATCCTAAACGGTCGCCGTCACGTTTTGAAAGTTTACCTTTTCCGTCAGGTTTCAAAATAAGCGGTAAATGCGCAAATTCCGGCATCGTATCCAACCAGCCGAAAGCCCTATACAATAAATAGTGTAAAGGCAGAGAAGGCAACCACTCTTCGCCGCGGATAACGTGCGAAATTTTCATCAAATGATCGTCTACAATATTCGCCAAGTGATAAGTCGGCATTCCGTCACTTTTATAAAGAACTTTATCGTCAAGGATTGAAGTATCGGCTTTGATTTCGCCACGGATTATGTCTTTTAAAACGAGTTTCTCATCTTCCGGCATTTTGAAACGGATAACGTAAGGCGCACCCGATTGAAGCATAAGTTTCGTCTGCTCTTGACCAAAAGTTAAAGAGTTTTTCATCGTCATACGGGTTTTTGGTCCGTAAGACTGAACAGAAGCTTTTTCCGCCTCAAGTTTTTTTCTCATCGCCTCCAACTCCTCAGGAGTATCAAAGGCATAATACGCAAAACCTTTTTCTACCAATTCCATGGCATATTTCGTATAAAGGTGTTTGCGGTTGCTCTGTTTGTAAGGTCCGTAATCTCCGCCCTTGAGATCGCTTTCGTCAATATCAAGTCCGATCCATTCGAGCGATTTTATAATATATTCTTCAGCACCCGGCACAAAACGGGTTTGGTCGGTATCCTCTATTCTAAGAATAAATTTTCCACCGTGTTTTCTTGCAAACAAATAATTAAAAAGTGCGGTTCTTACTCCGCCTAAATGCAACGCTCCCGTAGGAGAGGGTGCAAACCTTACTCTAACTTCTCTCATTTTTTAATATTTCGTTCCTCTTTATTAAAATTTATCCATATATTGTCTTAAAAAATATTCATCTTGCCTCATTCTAGAAATTACCGTTTCAAGCTCCTGAGGATGATTAACGGCTAACATCTCCTGCTCCGTAAGCGTCATCTTGATTCTCATGCCGTTTTCCAAAATTCTGTTAAGATCAATATCCTCAGCCACTTCCAAGGGCGTGGGAAGCATAAGATTGAAATCATTTAAAAATCTGCGTCTGAAAACGTCAATGCCCACAAGCTTCATCCTCGGAAAACATACGCCCCTTGATTTTGAAGGTATCGGCTCCCTCGAAAGATACATCGCATTGTTGAGATTATCAGCAACAACTTTGATTTCGTTGCGGTCGTTAAAAATCTCCTCGCTCGTAATCTCCGTCATCAAGGCCGTCATCTTGAGTTTTTTGTCCATAACCATAGGCGAAATAGCTCGTCCCAAAACATCAGGAGTAAGCATCGGCTCGTCAGGCTGAATCGAAACCACAAGGTCGTAAACACAATTATTGTCTGCCTCTATTCGTTTAACAGCCTCGGCAACCCTATCGGTAGCACTGATACGGCTCTCCACAATTTCAATAACCTTACCTCCTATTGAGGTTATGTAATCAATAATTTCCTTGTCGGCAGTGGCAACGTAAACGTCAGAAAAGTCTGTACAAAGCCTCGCTCGGTTATAAACATGACCTATCATCGGCATTCCCAAAATATCAGCCATAGGCTTGTTCGGGAAGTTTTTCGATTCCATCTTTGCCGGGATAATTCCTATAATACTGTTCTTCATAGTAAGATATTTTTTTTAGTCCGTAAAAGTAAAAATTATTTTTGTATCGGAAAAATAAAATTGACATTTATTAATTTTATCAGATATTATTTTTTGTTAATTTTAGTTTCTAAACTTACCGAAAGAAAAAATTATTTTAAGAAATCATTTTGTTCATGTTGATTTAATATTTAAATTTGGGGCGTTTTTTTATTAATCATTATTGATTTATTAACCTCAAGAATTAAAACTAAGGGTTAACAAACATTAACTCAACGTTTTAACAAACACAGTCAAAAACATCTTATGAACAATTCAAAATTAATTAAATTAGCAATTTCATTGCTGTTACCGGTGATAATTGCTCTTTTACCTGCGGGATGTTTCCCGTTTGAGATTACCGTTGTAGAGCAACGCGTAGTCGCAATATTTATTTTTGCCGCTTTAATGTGGATTTTGGAACCGATTCCGATTTGGACAACTTCGGTAAGTGTTATCGTATTAATGCTTCTGACAACCTCCACGAGCATGATTAAATTTTTGAAACAGGACGGTGAGGCTTTCGGTAGCGCAATTCCTTACAAAGACATCATGGCAACATTTGCCGACCCAGTGATAATGCTTTTTATGGGTGGATTCGTCCTCGCAATTATCGCAAGCAAATACAAACTTGATGCAGGTATCGCTAAAGCTATCTTAACACCGTTCGGAAACAAATCCGAAATGGTTTTATTAGGATTTATAGTAGTAACGGCAATTTGTTCGATGTTCATGTCAAACACAGCAACGGCTGCAATGATGCTGACAATCCTCTCCCCCGTTTTGGCAACACTTCCAACTTCGGGAAAAGGTCGTATCGCTTTGGCACTTTCAATACCGGTTGCTGCTAATATCGGCGGTATCGGAACACCTATCGGAACACCCCCTAACGCTTTGGCAATCAAATATTTGAACGACCCTGACGGTCTTAATCTGAGCATCTCGTTCGGTGAATGGATGATGTACATGGTTCCATTAGCATTAATAATACTTTTTATTACATGGATTATTTTGAGAAAAATGTTCCCCTTCTCTCAAAAAACAATCGAAATCCATATTGACGAAAATTTTTCTCCAAAAGATACAAATTCCAAGATAGTTTTAATCACTTTTATCGTAACGATTTTGCTTTGGGTAACTGACAAATTAACCGGCATCAACGCTAACGTTGTGGCATTGATACCATTTGGAGTATTTTCAGTTACGGGTATTTTTACGAAAGAGGATTTAAAGAAAATCGACTGGGACGTTTTGTGGCTCGTAGCCGGCGGTTTTGCCTTGGGCGTCGGTCTTGACAAAACAGGTCTTGCAAAACACCTTGTAGAGGCTATTCCGTTCAGTTCTTGGCCTACACTTTTGATTATCATCGGTAGCGGTATTTTATGCTGTTTGATGAGTACTTTTATGTCGAACTCAGCAACGGCTGCGCTTTTGATTCCGATACTTTTGGCAGTAGGCAAAGGCATAGCACCGCAATTAGAGTCTTACGGCGGAATTTCAACACTGCTTATAGGTTTGGCTCTTAGTGCTTCGTTTGCAATGGCATTGCCGATTTCAACACCGCCAAACGCTCTCGCATACGCAAAAGGCTTTATTAAACAAAAAGATATGGCCACAATAGGTATTATTGTCGGTGTAATTTCAATCGCCTTAGGATATATCCTATTAATTTCTATCAAAGGCTTATAAGACAAAGAGATTATTTGTTATTTTATAATTCCTATGTAACATTAAGGAAAGTTCCTTTACGGGGCTTTCCTTAATTTATTTTTAAAAAGGAATAAAAAATTTTATTTTCCACGAAATAATTCCTAAATTTGCGGCGTAAAATTTTAACGTTAAAAATGGAATACAATCATCGTGAAATAGAATCTTTCTGGCAAAAGTACTGGGAAGAAAATTCTACTTACAAGGTCAGCAATTTTTCTGACAGACCAAAATTCTATGTTTTAGATATGTTTCCGTACCCCTCAGGTGCGGGACTTCATGTCGGACACCCGTTAGGATATATCGCCTCGGATATTTACAGCCGTTACAAAAGATTGAAAGGCTTCAACGTACTTCACCCTATGGGTTACGATGCTTTCGGTCTGCCCGCTGAACAATATGCCGTTCAGACAGGTCAGCACCCCGCTGTTACCACCGAAAACAATATCGCAAGATACCGCACTCAACTTAAAAAAATTGGTTTCTCTTACGACTGGTCAAGAGAACTGAGAACTTGCGATCCTAAATATTACAAATGGACTCAGTGGGCTTTCATTCAAATGTACGGACACTTTTATAATAATGACACACAAAAGGCCGAACCGATTGAAAACCTTATAAAAGAGTTTGAACAAAACGGTAATCTTAAAATCAATGCCGCTCATTCCGAAGTGCCGATGTTTCCCGCTGAAGTTTGGGCAGGTATGGACACTTTGGAAAAAGATTCCGTTATTGATGCTTATCGTTTAGCTTACAGAGCTAAAACGATGGTTAATTGGTGTCCGAAATTAGGAACCGTTTTGGCTAACGACGAAGTAAAAGACGGCGTAAGCGAAAGAGGCGGTTATCCGGTAATCCAAAAACCTATGGTTCAATGGCTTTTGAGAGTTTCGGCATACGCTGAAAGACTTTTAAAAGGTCTTGAAACAATTGATTGGTCGGACTCGTTAAAAGAAATGCAACGCAATTGGATCGGTAAATCTGAAGGTTGCGAAATGTATTTCGCTATAAAAAATTCCGATATTAAACTGAAAATCTATACAACCCGTCCCGATACTGTTCACGGCGTAACGTTTATGGTATTAGCTCCTGAAAGCGAATACGTTGATAAAGTTACGACATTTGAATATCAGGACGAAGTTCAGGCATATATTCAAGGCGCAAGCAAACGCACGGAATTGGAAAGAATGTCTGATACGAGAACCGTTACAGGACAATTCACCGGCGCATACGCCATAAATCCTTTCACGGGCGATGAAATTCCGATTTGGATAAGTGATTATGTTTTAGCAGGTTACGGTACGGGCGCAATTATGGCTGTTCCGGCTCACGACAGCAGAGACTACGCTTTTGCCAAAAAATTCTCTTTGCCGATAATTCCGCTTATTGAAGGTGCGGACGTTTCAGAGCAAAGTTATGATGCTAAAGAAGGCATTATGATGAATTCGGGAATTTTCAACGGTTTGAACGTTAAACAAGCTAAAGAAACAGCTATTCAAGAAGTTGAAAAACGCGGAATAGGTAACCGAAAGGTTAATTATAGATTAAGAGACGCTATTTTTTCACGTCAAAGATACTGGGGAGAACCTTTTCCCGTTTATTATAAAGACGGCAGAGTTGAAGTTTTGCCTTTGGAAAAATTACCGTTGGAACTGCCCGAAATTGATTCGTATCAGCCCACGGAATCAGGCGAACCACCGCTCAGCCGCGCTAAAAACTGGAAAACAGCTGAAGGTTATCCATACGAAACCTCTACAATGCCCGGTTTTGCAGGTTCATCAGCATATTATCTGAGATACATGGACCCTGAAAACGATAACGCATTAGTAGACAAAAAAGTAAACGAATATTGGCAAGATGTAGACCTCTATATCGGAGGAACGGAACACGCAGTAGGACACCTTATTTATTCAAGATTTTGGGACAAATTCCTTTACGATTTAGGATACGTTTGTAAGGAAGAGCCTTTCAAAAAACTTGTTAATCAAGGTATGATTCAAGGCCGCAGCAATTTCGTTTACAGAATAAAAGATACTAACACTTTTGTTTCGTTAGGACTTAAAAATCAATACGATACAACGGAACTTCATGTTGATGTTAATATCGTTAAAAACGACATTTTGGATATTGAGGCTTTCAAAAAATGGAGACCCGAATATGCAACGGCAGAGTTTATCCTCGAAGACGGAAATTATGTCTGCGGATATGCTATTGAAAAAATGAGCAAATCAATGTTCAATGTCGTTAATCCGGATTCTATTGTTGAAAAATACGGCGCTGACACTTTAAGACTTTATGAAATGTTTTTAGGACCGATTCAACAGTCAAAACCGTGGGATACGGGCGGCATTGAAGGCGTTTACAAATTCTTGAAAAAATTTTGGAGACTCTTCTATTCGGATAAAAATGATACATTCTCAGTCAGCGATGAAGAGCCTACAGAACAAGAACTTAAAGCTCTTAACAAAACCGTTAAAAAAGTTGAGTCCGACATTTTATCGCTTTCGTACAACACCTCTGTAAGTGCATTTATGGTTTGCGTCAATGAACTCCAAACCTTGAAATGCAACAAGAGGAAAATCCTTGAGCCGCTGACAATAGCTTTGGCACCGTTTGCGCCTCATATCACGGAAGAACTTTGGAAACAATTAGGTCATACTGAAACAATAAACAACGCTTCTTTCCCAGAAGTTGATGAAAAATACACTGTTGATGCTACAAAATGTTATCCGATAGCTATCAACGGTAAAACTAAATTTACATTGGATTTGCCCGCTGATGCCGACAAAAACGAAATCGAAAAGCAAGTCCTTGAAAATGAACGTTTACAGAAACTCATCGAAGGCAAAACTTTGGTTAAAACCATAGTTGTTCCGGGTAAAATGGTGAACTTTGTAATAAAATAGATGTCAATAATATTATAAAAAATGGTTTCGAGTTCTAACATTAAAATTTTTTCGGGCACTACTTCGCTTTATTTGTCGAAGCAGATTGCAGCGAAATATGGAGTAGAGTTAGGCAAGGTAACGATGAATCACTACAGCGACGGCGAATTTCAACCGTGCTTGGAGGAATCGGTACGCGGTGCATACGTGTTTATCATTCAATCGACGTTCACACCAGCCGACAATCTTTTGGAATTGCTCTTGATGATAGATGCCGCTCGCAGAGCTTCGGCTTATAAAATTGCGGCTGTAATACCGTATTTCGGTTTTGCACGTCAAGACAGAAAAGACAAACCGAGGGTTGCTATCGGTGCCAAACTCATTGCAAACCTTATTCAAAACGCTGGTGCGGACAGAATCATAACGATGGATTTGCACGCCGATCAGATTCAAGGATTCTTTGATATTCCGGTCGATCACTTGTATTCCTCGTCAATATTCGTTCCGTTTATCAACTCGCTAAATTTGGATAATTTGGTGATAGCATCGCCCGACATCGGCGGCAGCAAACGTGCTAACACTTATAGTCATTTTCTCCATGTCCCGATGGTTATCTGTCATAAATACCGCGAAAAAGCTAACGTGGTTTCGGAAATGACTGTTATCGGTGATGTTAAAGGTAAAAATGTTATAATCGTAGACGATATAATTGATACGGCAGGAACTTTAACAAAAGCTGCCGATTTGATGATGAGTCAAGGCGCACTCTCAGTCAGAGCATTCATAACGCATCCCGTACTTTCAGGTCCGGCATACGACAGAATAGTGAACTCGCAACTGACTGAACTCTACGTTACAGACACGATTCCGCTCAAGAAAACACATGAAAAAATCAAAGTTTTGACAGTAGCGGATTTGTTCGCAGACGTACTCCAAAGAGTTGCAACTAATCAGTCAATTTCTGTATCATCTTACTTCAAATAAAATAAAAAATCCCGCTAAAAATGCTTTTTAGTGGGATTTTTATATTAGAAATTATATTCAAGATTTTCCCTACAACAATGATTAACTCTACAAACACTTACTTATTATTGTTCTGTTTTTTTTGTGTAATAACCGACTCTGTGTTTGCACAAAATGACAATCAAGCAGCATTATCAATTACCTCGCAACCCGCAACAACTGTCGTACCCAAAAACGGAACAGCCACTCTTTCATGTACAGCCACAAAGGGTGATGCAGAAATCTCTTATCAATGGTATCTTCATACGGATGAATCAGACACTAAAATTGAAGAAGCAACAGAAAATACATACACAACAGAACCTTTTTCAGAAAAGGAAATCAAGTATTACTATTGCAAAGCCTCGTGCGGCAATGAAAGTATAGCAAGTGTCGGAGTTTAACATCAAGGAAAGATTTTTTTTGATGTAAAAAAATAAACGGTCTTGAAACTAAATGCTTCAAGACCGTAAGTTCTTTCGGTTAACGTCGCGGTATTGACAATTAATTATAATTTGTACGTTTATACGTTGTAAGGGGCATAACAATAAAATGGCGGATTCGAACCACCGAAACAGCCCTCAGTTTCAACCTCCGTAATTGGGATGCAACAATGACTCTGTTAGCGTGAGTTTGACATTCACCCCGAAAAAACTTTATGTCTTTATTCCAATAAATCAGCCGTCCAATTGGTCTGTTGAAGCTGATTGTCAAGCAGGCGGATACGTTTTGCTACTTCGTCTGCCTGAGACTGAATGGCTTTGACATCAACGGTACGTATTATCTTGATTTCGCTACGTGTGGCACGATTAGAAATGTTGCTTGCAGAACCTACCACTTCTTTTAGAATTGAATGTTTTTTCGTTAGGCAGTCTTTTTCGGCAATGATTTCGGTCAAAGTTTTTCCGTCAGCCTTGATAGTACAATTTGTAAGGTTGATATGCGCAACAAGATATTCAAGGCGGCTAATTGAAGTGTTGAGTTCAGATAAAAGTTCCTCTGGATTTTCCGCTGGTTGTTCGCCTTCTTGAACTGTTGTGTTGTTGCTAAGACGGTATCTGAGTTGGTCGATTTTCTTGCTCAAATCGGCACGCTCTTGTAATGCTTCTGCTAATTTCATAGTCGTAAAAATTTAGTTTCTTACATCGCAAAAATAAATATTTTGTATGAAATTTCAAAATTTAAAATTTGGAAAAATTTGAAAATAGTTTTAAATTTGCGGTGAAAAACTTTCTTTATAAAAAGTCATGTCAAAATATTTAAAACGAGAATTGAAACAAACATTACTGCATTAAGTCTTTATGTCTCTACCAAATAGGCACGGCAGCGGAGTTGCAAAGATGCGGTTATAAAATGAAAAAAAACTATGGACATCTCACTACCGGAAAGAATAACAAAAAAAATTGCTAATCAAGCGCGGCTTTGCGTGGCTTCGTATTTTAATTATGCTTACGAGGACTCTCCTACCGACAGCGGCGCAGAGATTGTATGCTACGAATCTATTGTTCACGATATGGTGGATAAATTCCGTCGTCCGTATAATATTGATTCGCAGCATGAAAGCAACAACGAACGAGCAATCTTTCAACGGCTAAAATTGCGTTACGGCAACGATGTGACGTACGAAACAAATAATAAATACAGCGGCGACAACGGCATTTGGGTAGAACTCGGATTGGGCGCAAAAATCGGATTTCATTGGAACGACTATCAAAACTGCCTTGTTACTTATTTTAAATCGCGTGGTATTTACAATATATACATTTCATACAACGATTTTGATAATATAGTAGAAATAATCGACTTTGTACGCGCCAACATCTCTACGTGGCAACCTTTGGCGGCAGAATGTATTCGCGACTTCCGCAAAAGACAGAAAATAAGCGAGATAAAAGCCTCTGCCGTAAAATCGTTTGCAACTCAAAAACTCGATACTTGTGGCCTGCCGTACCGCTTGGAACAAGGCAAATTGCGCGATAAGATTTTTTTCAAGGTGTCCGACAAGGAAATGGCAATGTTTTACCTTTCGCACAAAAATTTTGACACTGCAATCGACAAGATAATTGTCGCCGCCAAACAGATAATTGTTTTAATAAAAGAAACTGGTCTGCAACTGCAAATCAAAAAAATTGGCGATTACGACCATTTTGTTAACGACAAATAATATAAATTTTACTGCGATGTTTACAATTGAAAAACAAGAACTTAGGAAAATTGAAACGTCAATTTTCAATCGTGCCAAAACAAAATCTGCTAATGCTGAACCAGATAAGTATCTGAACGTTTATATCAAAAATCTGTTGAGTTTTTTTTTCGATAAGTTGTTTACATACCGAAGCGGAAACGACGTTAATACAAAAATGAACCTCGAAGAGTTGCACGATTTTTTCTGTCAAAAACTCGAAGGAAAGGCAACGATTGAAAAGGAATTCGTGTATTATTCCAAAGAGATGAATGGATTCAAAGTGATTGTAAACGAGGATTTTATAATGTCGGTTTCATGCAGCAAATCGTATTATTACGGCAAATGCGCAGATAAAGGTTTTTACTTTTATGATGACGAATTTGACAAAATGTTTTGGGCGATAGATTTGGCAATTCAACGACTTCCTGAGTGGAGAATAAAGGCGGAAAAAGTAAAGCAAAAAGTACTCAAAGAACGTATGACGGCAAAACTATCAAAAACCGCCCTCCAATCTGTAATCGAAACCAAACTAAACGCTTTGGGACTCGAATATCATTTTGAAATAGGCAGCAAAAGTAGTACGTTGAGCATAAAACTTTCTGAAAACCAAACAGGTACGTTCTATATCAAAAACGATAATTTGGTTGAAGAGGTTGACGAAGTGGTTGAAATGTCAAAAAGAATGTCGGCATTTTTCGACAAAGGAAACAAAATACAAGTCCGTTTCAAATCGATATACGACGGATTTCACAATTACGAATACGAACATAGATTCGATAAATGGAAATAAAAAATGATTAACATCAACACCACAGAACTAATTGAAATTCTCGACAAAACACCTGAGAATCAGAACATTATGCTTGTCGGTAAGCATGGTATAGGTAAGTCGGAGATTTTAACACAATATTACACTCAAAAAGGCTACAAAGTGGTAGCACTCTTTTTGGGTCAGATGAGCGACCCCGGCGACCTTATCGGTCTGCCCATTAAAAACGACAAAAGTCAGCGCACCGATTTTCTTCCGCCGTATTGGTTTCCGCTTGACAACCAGCCTGTTGTGCTGTTTCTCGACGAACTCAACCGCGCACGTCCCGAAGTGTTGCAAACCATTATGGATTTGGCACTTAACCGTAAACTTGCCGGACGAACCCTTCCTAATGGTAGCCGTTTGATTTCCGCTGTCAACGACGGTGAAGAATATCAACTCACCGACCTCGACCCTGCACTTGTATCGAGGTTCAACGTCTATGGGTTTCGTCCCACATACAAAGAATGGCTACTTTGGGCTGAAAAACAGAAACTTGACACTCGTGTTACCGATTTCATAGCCTCCAATCCCGATTGGCTCGACGGTATTGCTGCCGACCGTCCGCAATTTGACACCGGTCTCGAAAAATATCCCGACCGTCGCGCTTGGAAAAAAGTTTCCGACATCGTACTGCCAATCAAAGAGTTACACGAGATTGACCAAAAAATCATTGCCGGCGTTGTGGGCGTTCAAGCGGCACAAAAATTCTACGCTTCGGCATCAGCGGCAAAAATTATCGGTGGCAAAGAAGTACTTTTGGACTTTGACAAGGTGAAATCCAAAATCGCAAAATACAAAGTTCACCAGTTTTCGGTGCTGAACGATGGCGTGTACCGTTTTCTCGAAACTGCTGACCTTTCAGCCGCCGACATCGCAACCGCTGCCGACAATCTGAAAAAATACATCGCCTTACTCGAATCGAGCAAAAACAAAGAAGCACTCGCGCATTTTGCTTCGGTATTTTCGCAAGGTCTCTACCCAAAAGCGGTGGCGTATATGGTATCTAACGCAGTGGAAGTTTATCAAAAACTGATAGATTTTGTAAGCAAGTTGTAACATGGAAGAGGTTGTATCAGAGCGTATTAGCAAAATAATTTATGACAACTGGTTTCTCTCGGAACCGGCTTTGCACTCTGTTTTGTGTAGTCACGAATTATTAGAAAATCCCAAAATGCCGATTGCCGTGCGTTGTGGTCGTGGCAAAATAGAGTACAATCCCAAAATCATTAAAACTCTCAACAACAATAATTTAGAGGAAAGTTTTAGGGCTGAGGTAATACGAATTATGCTCAAACACCCATACCAACGACAACCCGAATGTCCCGCCGTAGTAAAAACTACGGCAAGCAACATTGTACTTTCTAATAATTACGCTTTCAAGAATATTGTAATTGATAAGGCTGCGGATTTTCAACTACCTGATACAGAATATTTTGAATGGTATTGTGCCAAATTGATGAACGGCGGTTGGAGTGCGGGCAGTTTGCCTACTGATGATAGTTCGCCTGCTGATGCTGATGAAAGCGGGCAAGCCATCAGCCCTCCAAATGGCGAAAACGGGCAGGATGTACGCACTCAAAACATGAGCAAATCTTCACTTAGCGAACTTTGGGAGGAAAACGATTTTGAATGTAGCCGCGTAAACGAAATCATCGAAAACACAACCTCGTGGGGCACATTGCCGGGCGATTTGGTGGAAAAAATCAAGGCGACTTTAAAAGCGCAAATCGACTATCGAAAAGTGCTTTCAGGTTTTAGGGCGAGCGTGATAAGCAGCCGTAGAAACCTTACCCGAATGCGTCCAAACCGTCGCACCGATTTTCAAAACCTTGGCAGCGTTTACAAAATGCGCACCAACCTTTTGGTGGCTGTTGATGTTAGCGGCTCAATATCAACCAAGATGTTGCAGAAGTTTTATTCTGTTATCAACCGTTTCTTTAAATACGGTATTGAAAGTATTGATACTGTGCAGTTTGACACTCAGTTAGGGGAAATTATCCCGCTAAAAAAAGCCAAAACCGACATCAAAATAAAAGGACGTGGCGGCACAGATTTTCAGCCTGTTTTCGACTATTTCCGCGAAAGTAAATCACACTACGACGGCATTATAATTTTCACCGACGGTTGCGCACCCGAACCCGAAATCATTGGACGCAAGCCCAAAGTTCTTTGGATTTTTCCCGACAAAAGTTGCGAAAAATCTTTCGCCGAATCGTTAAAAAAATACGGAAGATATTGTGTGATAGAGTGTTGAAGTGTTTTTTTATCACGAAAAAATGTAGTGCAGATTGTTAAAAAAAATATGTGATGTACCCATTGGCGGAATAAAAATTTATAATAATTAAGAATAAATTTATATAAAAAAGTTGTACAATTAACGGATTTTCAGTAATTTAAAGGTGTCAAAAATAAAAAAAAACATTCAATCCTATGTACAACTTCAAGGCAAAA
>JAFYDK010000117.1 GCA_017544805.1 Bacteroidales bacterium
AATTAAAAATTAAAAATTCATGATGAGAAAATGCAGGCAATGATTTTTGCTGCGGGGCTCGGAACACGTTTAGCCCCGCTGACAGATAACAAACCAAAAGCCCTCGTGAATTTTCTTGGCAAAACGATGATAGAAAATGCAGCCGCTAAACTTGTTGCTGAGGGCTGTAACCGTCTTATTATCAACGTTCATCATTTTGCTGATAAAATGTGCGAATTTATCAAAACGCATGATTTTAATGCCGAAGTTTTGATTTCTGACGAGAGTGATTTTTTGTTGGACACAGGTGGCGGAATCCTAAAAGCGCAAGAGCTTCTCAAAAATGAAGAAAACACTATTTTATATAATGTTGATATTGCCTCTAATATCGACATCAACGCGCTTTATGATTTTCACAAGAAAAATTCTTGTATTGCCACATTAGCCGTTAAAGACCGTCAAAGTACGCGAAAACTGATTTTTAACGGTGATAACCAACTTTGCGGTTGGAAAAACTATACAAGCGGAGAGGAAAAAATTTCAAGAAGTTTTGATTCTAAGCTTGCCAAAGAATATGCTTTTAGCGGAGTCTCGGTCATTAGCCGTGAAATCTTTTCTAAAATCACGGAACAAGGAAAATTTTCGATTACTAACCTTTTTTTAAGACTTGCCGCAACGGAGAAAATTTGCGGATTTTTGCATTCGGGATTTTGGGCGGATTTAGGAACAAAAGAAAAATTAGAAAAAGCCGAAAAAGAATTTTTAGCGTTAAAATAAAAAAAATCCCGTCCGTTTTTCAATTTGAGACGGACGGGAATACACTAATCGTTTTTTTTATTTTTAGTTTGGTTATTGTCTTGCTTTGTTGATGATTTCAAGAATCTTTTTAGAGGATTCTCTTTGTTCATTAAGAGCTTTTTCGTCAGCATTCGATTTTTTAATAATCTCGGCGTTAAGATCTTTGATTATCGTTATATATTCATCAAGGTTATAATAAACTTCTCTGACTGTTTCGCGATAATTTATAAGGTCTTTGTCGTTGATAAGTTTGCTGAATGCGTTTTCAGGTTTTTCGTTGATAAAGTAATACAAATATCTGTCGTAAGCTTTCTCGGTTGAATTTCTGAGTTTTACGATATTGTTTTTGCACAAATCAACAAGCGAATATACATTACCGATTTTAAGACGCAAATCAGTATCTTCAATAAAACCGCCGTTGTTGATAAAGTTTTCTTCTATCCAACGGTCTTGTTGCATAAAATCTTCCCAAAAAAACAAATCAGTGATTTCATTTAATGACGAATCTGTTTCTTCGTAATCGTCAGATTCTATGTTTTCAAATCCTTCTTCGCAATACTGTATCCACTGGGTCTGTATGTTAGAAATTTGTTTTTCGTAATTCTCCAAGTTGTTGATTGTTGCAACGATAATTTTTTGATAGTTCTCTTCGTTGGAAATGTTTTCTCTCCATTTATCCACCAAAAGACCGATGATAATACCGATTGCCGTTGCAATGATTGTGTTTACAGCATCAATTGTAATTTTTTGCCAATTGAAATTCTCTTTGAACTGGTTTTCTGTTTCTTCTGCCATTTTTTTTTTTAAATTTTGTTAATAATTAATTACTAATTTTCGGGTTTTATCCCTTCTTACATTAATTATGATTATGTTTTTTCAAAATTTCACAATTTTTTTTTAAAGTTGTCATTCGTCGCAGGTTAAAATAGTGTTAGCCTTTGACATATCGCCGGTTGTAAGACCGAGTTTCAACCATTTCATGCGTTGAACCGAGGTTCCGTGCGTAAAAGCCTCTGCGTTAATTCTTTTGTATCCGGCTGATTTTTGAAGATAATCATCACCGATTTGATGAGCGCAATTAATAGCTTTTTCGATGTCGCCGTCTTCAAAGGATTTGAAAGTTTTGTTTTCGTAAAAGCCCCAAATTCCGGCGTAAAAATCCGCTAAAAGTTCTATTCTGACACTTATTTTATTAGCCTCGGCCTCAGTTCTGCAATTGTTCATCGCATTGTGAAGTTTTGATAAAACACCCGTTAAATATTCAATGTGATGTCCTACTTCGTGTGCAATGACGTATGCGTAAGCCAAATCACCATCGGCTCCGAGTTGTGTTTTCATCGTTTTAAAAAATGTCAAATCCAAATAAAGTTTTTGATCGGCGGAACAATAAAAAGGTCCTGTAGAAGAACTTGCCGAACCACAACCCGTATTAACGGCGTCAGAGAAAATCACCATTTTGGGCTGTTGATAGGTTAAACCGTTTTGTTTGAAAATATTAGACCAAACATCTTCCGTTGAAGCCAAAATCTTTGAAGCAAAGATTGCCAACTCGTCATTTGCTTTAGAATTTTTTGTATTGTCTGTTTGTTGTTTTTCAATGACTTGACTATCACCGCCTAAGGAAGATGAGAGCATACTTGCATCGCCCGTTTTGAAATACCATATTGCACCTATTATCAAAAGAATAATGCTTAAACAACCACCTTTTTTGCCGGTTGTCATTCTTCTTGATGAGGAATCCGAGCCGAAACCTCCGCCTCTGATGTCTTCAACGTTAGAACTTGTTCTGCGTCCGTCTAATCTCATAATTATTATATTTTTTGGTTAACAGATATAATTTTATGCGGCAAATTTAGATTTTTTTTTATAATTTAACAAATTTTTTTTGTTAAATTACTTCGATATAAAAACTGACGGGTCTGAAACCATCGTTGCATGAAATCATTGCCGAGTTAGGATTTTTCATCCAGCCGTCATAAAAATTACCGCCTCCACAGGCCAAGGCCATCACAAAGGGTTGAAGAGAAAGCCATGCGCTTGAACACATTCCTTGAGGTTTTTCGGCGTTTTCCGATATAAATTCCTGACCTAAAATCATATCGCAGGCGTGTTGAATCGGATTTTCGTATTTTGAGGCAAGTCCGGCATGAAAACATTTTTTCATTACCGTGATTTTACATTTTTTCATCGAAATAAAAATTAAAATTGTTGTTGCAAATATATTTATAAAATTTCTATAAAAAAATTATTAAAATCAAAAAAAAATTTCTAACTTCGCATAAAATTTAATAAGAACATGATGATTAGTACTAAAGACCAGATTATCACAGGATTATCATCTTATTCAAAAGCGTTTAAGGTGATTTCGGCCAACAAAATGGGTAAATATTTTGTTTTACCCGTTATTTTGAATATTGTTTTGGTAGCCGTTTTGTTGTTTTCGGGCTTTGGTCTTGGGTCTTGGCTGAGCGGAATCATTGAAAAAAGTACCGAAAACATGAGTGGTTGGATTCAAGCTGCTATGCTTGCCGTCAAAATTATTCTCCCGATAGTCTTTTTTATACTTTTTATATTCGTGGGCGGAACTATTGTAAATGTTCTTATGTCCCCGATTTATACCATATTAAGCGAAAAAACCGACACTTATTTAACCGGCAGAGTGTTTGAAACAAATGCAAAGCAAACCTTTTCTGACATTGGAAGGGCATTGGTAATAGCATTTAAAAATACAATTAAGCAGTTGTTGCTCACTGTATTATGTCTGTTTTTGAATTTTATTCCTGTAATTGGTAGTGTGGTTTCGGTGGCTTTGATTTTTATAATTAATGCGTATTATTTCGGTTACGGATTTATGGATTACACTTACGAAAGACAGCGTTATTCTGCTAAAGAAAGTAACCGCTTGACATACAATCTCAGATACCTTGCTATCACTAACGGTGCGGTTTATGCTTTGCCGTTGTATATGTTTTGCGGAACGTTTTTCGCCGCATTTTTGGGCGGTGTTTCTACGGTTGCTGCAACTATTGCACAATTAGAACTTGAGAGAAAAAATTAGTAAAATGGAAAAACAAAAGATAGTTTTGGTTTCATATCATAATTCGCTACCATTTCTTTACGGTTTGGAACATTCCGAATACATAAAGAATAACTGCGAAATTATATTGAAATATCCATCGGAGTGCGCCAACTTGCTTTATGAGAAAAAATGCGATGTGGCTTTGGTACCCGTCGGCATTATTCCGAACTTGAAAATCAGTTATATCGTTTCAAAATATTGTATCGGAGCCGAAGGAAAGGTTCGTTCTGTGATTCTTGCAAGCAGAGTTCCTATGGAACATATAACGCACGTTTATCTTGATTATCAATCGGCTACGAGTGTCAGACTTGTAAAACTTTTGGCGAAAAATTATTGGAAGATTTCGCCTGAATTTATACAATCAAAACCGGGCTACGAAAAAGAAATCAAAGGTACGACTGCCGGACTTATTATCGGTGACAGATGTTTTGAATATGATAATTTTGAATATCAATACGATTTGGCTGAAGAATGGATAAAATTTACGGGGTATCCGTTTGTTTTTGCGGCATGGCTTGCCGTCAGACCCGTAAAACCGGAGTTGAAAGCTGCTTTGAATGAGGCTTTAGAATTCGGTGTTAATAATATCAGCGATGTTATTCAGACTTATAAAAAGCGTTTTGTGAAGAATTTTAATGCGGTGGAGTATTATAACAAAAATATCAGTTATTACCTTAACGAAAACAAATCCAAAGGTATGAATACTTTTATAAAATATCTTTGTGTAGAAAACCGTGAAGAAAGTCTTCTCAAACGTCAGCTATTTGCTCAAAAATAGATAATTTACTTTGCGTTAATTTAACAAAAATACCACATATTAGGTATTGTAAAAGCCGCGCCGAAATCTTAATTTCGCACCGAAAAAAAATAATTAGAAAATATACATAGATTTTTTATGAAATTAACGAATTGCATTGACAGTTTCGACGGCTACATTTGGAAGCGCGAAATTAACGTCAGAGATTTTATTCAACACAATTACACGCCTTATTACGGCGATGAAAGTTTTTTAACCGGTCCTACTGAAAAGACCAAAAAACTTTGGGACAAACTTTCAGAAATGTTTAAGGTAGAACGCGAAAAAGGCGTTTACGATGCTGAAACCAAACTGCCTCAAACTCTTACCACCTATCAAGCAGGTTATATTGACAAGGAAAATGAAGTTATCGTAGGACTTCAAACTGACAAACCTTTGAAACGCGGTATTTTCCCAAAGGGTGGTATCCGTATGGTGGAAAACGCTTTGAAAGCATACGGTTATAGCCTTGACCCAGATACCAAAACGATTTATACCAAATACCGCAAAACTCATAACGAAGGCGTTTTCTCGGCTTATACTCCCGATATTCGTGCTGCTCGTCATGCTCACATTATCACGGGCTTGCCTGACGCTTACGGTCGCGGTCGTATCATCGGCGATTACCGTAGAATTGCTCTTTATGGCGTTAATAACCTCATTGAAGAAAAGAAACGCTTTCTCGAACGTCTTGACATTCAAGAAATGACTGAAGAGTGTATTCAGAGCCGCGAAGAAACTTCAGAACAGATTGCCGCTTTGAAGGATTTTGTTGTTATGTGTCAGAATTACGGTTTTGACGTAACACGCCCCGCTCAAAACGCACGTGAGGCTGTTCAGTTCGTTTATTTCGGATATTTAGGTGCAGTAAAAGACCAAGACGGTGCTGCAATGTCGCTCGGAAGAGTTAGCACATTTTTGGATATTTTTATCGAAAAAGATATTAAAGAAGGAAAACTCACTGAAGAAGAAGCGCAAGAACTTATCGATCAGATGATTATCAAATTGCGTATCGTTAGATTTTTGCGTACTCCCGAATACAACGACCTCTTTTCCGGCGATCCGATTTGGGTAACTGAAAGTATTGGTGGTCAAGGTGTTGATGGAAGAAGTATGGTAACAAAAACAAGTTACAGAATACTTCACACGTTGGAGAATTTGGGTCCTGCTCCCGAACCGAACTTGACGGTTCTCTGGTTCAAAAACGCTCCCGAAAACTGGAAACGCTACTGTGCAAAAATGTCTATCAAGACGAGTGCCATTCAGTACGAAAACGACGATTTAATGCGTCCCGATTATGGCGACGATTATGGTATTGCGTGCTGTGTTAGTCCGATGAAAATCGGCAAACAAATGCAATTCTTCGGCGCAAGAGCCAACCTTGCAAAATGTCTTCTCTACGCTATCAACGGTGGTAAAGACGAGATGACGGGCGAACAAATCGGTCCTGACTTTGCACCGATTACAAGCGAATATTTGGATTACGATACCGTGATGTACAAGTTTGAAAATATGATGCGTTGGCTTGCTAAAACATACGTCAACGCGCTGAAAATCATTCACTACATGCACGACAAATATGATTACGAGGCTTATCAAATGTCGCTTATCGACGGTGATGTTTACCGCACAAGAGCAACAGGTATCGCAGGTCTTAGCATCGTAACAGACTCGCTTGCAGCAATTAAATTTGGAAAAGTTCGTGTTATCAGAGACGAAAAAGGTCTTGCTATTGACTTCAAGCAAGAGGGTAACGCTCCTGAGGCTTTCGGTAACAACAACGAAGAAACCGACAAACTCGCTCTTATGATTACCGAGAAATTTATGGAATATCTTCGTCAGCATGAAACATACCGTCATGCTACTCCTACGCAGTCGCTTTTGACGATTACTTCAAACGTTGTTTACGGAAAAAACACCGGTGCAACTCCTGACGGTAGAGCAAAAGGTGTTCCGTTTGCTCCGGGTGCAAATCCGATGAACGGTCGCGATGTTAAAGGTGCTGTTGCTGCTTTGTCATCGGTTGCAAAACTTCCGTTCCAACATTCACACGACGGAATTTCGTATACTTTTGCGATTTCTCCGGGTACTCTCGGCAAAGATGATGACACTAAGATTTCAAACCTTGTGAACCTTATGGACGGTTATTTCACTCCTGACGGTGGACATCATTTGAACGTTAATGTTTTTGATCGTGAACTTTTAGTGGATGCAATGGAACATCCTGAAAAATATCCGCAACTTACAATCAGAGTTTCAGGTTATGCTGTTAATTTTGTTAAACTCACAAAAGAACAACAGTTGGATGTTTTAAGCAGAACTATTAATAAATCGTTATAAAAAACGTTATAAAATAACATAATAAAAAAAACGGGCTGACAGGAATGTACTTTCTTTCAGCCCGTTTTTTTTGTTTTGCTTGTATTTTCTTGATTTTCTGATATTTATTTTGTGATTTCTTTTTTTGTGTGTTTTGTATTTTATACCAAAAAACAAATTTTTGCTACATAGATATAAGTTAAATTAACTAAAATGTAATAATTTTGTTGCAGATTTTTTACTTAAAAAAGAATTATGAAAAGATATTGTTTAGTTTTTCTGTTGCTTGCTATGACCTTAGGCATTAAGGCACAGAATCCGAATTTCCATATTTATTTATGTTTCGGTCAATCTAATATGGAGGGCAATGCAAAAATCGAAGATCAAGATTTGAAAGGCATTTCTCCAAGATTCAAAATGATGGCTGCGGTTGATGATAACCGTCTCAACCGTAAAAAAGGTAATTGGTACACTGCCGTACCGCCTCTTTGTAGAGAAAATACGGGGCTTACTCCTGTGGATTATTTCGGCAGAACTCTTACCGAAAATCTTCCCGATAGTATTCAAGTCGGTGTTATCGTAGTTGCTATCGGTGGCATTTCTATTGAGGGTTTTATGCCGGATTCAGTTGAAAATTATGCAAAAAACAAATCGCCGCATTGGATGAAAGGAATGCTCAAGGCTTACGACAACAATCCTTATAAAAGGCTTGTTGAAATGGCTAAGCTTGCACAAAAAGACGGCGTTATAAAAGGTGTGTTATTACATCAGGGGGAAACAAATACAGGGGATATTAAATGGCCTGAAAATGTCAGGACCGTATACGACAGACTTCTCGGTGACCTAAACCTTAAACCTGAACAAGTACCCTTGCTGGCCGGTGAAGTCGTAATAGCTGATGGGAAAGGACTGTGCAGAAGTATGAATGCAATTATCGACGACTTGCCGCAAACCGTTCATACTTCGCACGTTGTTTCCGCCGAAGGTTTAACTAACGCTGCAGACAACCTCCATTTCGATGCTGAAGGTTATAGAGGTTTAGGCAGACGTTACGGTGAAAAAATGCTTTCGCTTTTAGGCTATTCTCTTTATAAAGAAATCAAAATCCCTGAGGATGCCAAAACTGCCGAAAACGCTGTCCCCGGCAAAAAATTTCCGATGGTGGATTCTCATAACCGTGCATATTTTCAAGTTTTTGCACCCGATGCAAAAAAAGTTCAAACCGATATTTGTTCTAAAAAATATGATATGCAAAGGGACGAAAAAGGTGTTTGGACTTGCGTAACAGACTCTTTGGCTCCGGGTTTCCACTATTATTTTATGTGGGTTGACGGTGCTCAGGTTATCGACCCTAATGTTGATACATATTTTGGTTGCAATCGTATGGCAGGCGGTATTGAAATTCCTGAAGGAAAAGAAGGCGATTATTACCGTCCTCAAAAAAATGTTCCTCATGGTCAGGTACGTTCTTTCCAATATTATTCTTCAGCTAAGCAAGAATGGCGTAGAGCATTGGTTTATACGCCTTACGAATATGAGAAAAACACCAAAAAGCGTTATCCCGTGCTTTATCTGCAACACGGAATGGGTGAGGACGAAACCGGTTGGACAAAACAAGGTTATGCTCAAAATATTTTGGATAATTTAATCGCTGAGAAAAAGGCAGTTCCTATGATTGTCGTAATGGAAAGCGGTGATGTTAAAGCTCCTTTCGATTTTCGTAGTGGCGGACCTAACACTATGGAGAACAGCACTTACGGTGCAAGTTTTTACAAAGTTATGATTGAGGATTTAATTCCTGAAATTGATAAAAATTTCCGCACCTTGAGCGACAAAAAACACCGTGCGATGGCAGGTCTATCTTGGGGCGGACATCAGACTTTTGACATCGTGATGGCTAATTTGGACAAATTCTATTACATGGGAGCTTTCAGCGGTGCAATTTTTGGTCTTGACGCTCAGAAAAACTATGGCGGTATACTTTCACGTCCTCAGGAGTTCAATTCGCAAATTAAATATATGTTTCTTTCAACAGGTAGTCAGGAGGTTTTCGGAACCGATAAATTGGTTGAACATCTTAAAAGCTTCGGCCTTAATCCTGATTTCTACGTATCGCCTAACACTCATCATGAATGGCTTACGTGGAGAAGAAGTTTGAAGGAATTTTTACCGAATATTTTTAAATAATAATTGAAACAATAATTGAAAAAAAAGGCGGGTTGTTTTTCCCGCCTTTTTTATTTTTTTCCCTTATTTCTTTTCTTTTATCAGATAAACCACAACCGGTAAGTGGTCGGAATAACCGTTTAGCCAAACGCCCCCGGCTGTAGTACGTTTTGGTGCACCTTTATATTTGCCTTCTTGCTGAATCAAATAATCACGGCGGAAAATTGCGTGTTTGTAAAACGTCAGATTTTCAAAATTTCTTTTTTGTTTTTTGTCCAAAAGATTTTCGCTCAAAATGATTTGGTCAAAAAGATTCCATGCGCCTTTGTACATTAGCGTTCCTGTGCCTTCTTTTATCGTATTCCAAAACGGATTGTAAAGCCCGAAAAGTTCCACTTTGTCAAGCTCTCGTCTTGCGCCCAAAGCCTCTGACATCGACTTGTTGAAAGGGTCGTCGTTCATATCGCCCATGATTAAAATTTTAACTTTAGGGTCTTCCTTTTGAAGTGAATCTTTTACGGCTTTGATTTGTTTGCCGCCTAATTCTCTGTAATAACTGTCAGAAAATCTTGAAGGTAAGTGGCAGACAATTACCGTTACGTGTTCTTTGTCAAGTGTCCCCGAGACGGTTAAAAAACCTCTGGTCTGTTTATCTTTTTCTATGTCCTCTTTCAAATCATAAACGTATGGAACAAGTTTTACGTTGTCTACCGTAAAAAGGTTGGGATTGTAAAGCATGGCACAATCCACGCCGCGTTTGTCAGGACCTTCCACATGAACGTATTTCATGCCGCGGTCTTTCAGCGGTTTGCGTGCAATCAAATCATCAAGAGCGTGGGAGTTTTCAACTTCCGAAACTCCTATCAAAGCGCAACCTACGTTCGGTAACATATCTGTACCCATATCAGCAAGGGTTTTTGACATATTGTCGAGTTTGTTTTCGTATTTAACAGCGTTCCACTTGTTAGTTCCCTCGGGAAGATATTCATAATCGTTTTTGCCCTCGTCGTGGATAGTATCGAAAAGATTTTCTAGATTATAAAAACCTATCGCATAGAGGTTGAATTTTTTTTGCTGGGCGGATACTCCGCTGCTAAGAAATGTAATTAAAATTACAAACAAAAATATTTTTTTCATTTTATAAGAATTGTTTTTTTGTGTTTAACTTACCGAAACAAAAATATTTTATTTCGTTGAAAAAAACAATATTTTTAGTTTATTAATTTTTTTTTAAAATGATTAATTTTCCTTAATTTTGCGCTTAAAATTTAGTGTTTATCTCTATTAGATTTCATAATGTACAAAAAAGTATTAATATTGTCGGCAGCTCTTTGCGCCACATCCTTATTGAAAGCACAGGAGGCTGACACTCTTATAAAAAATGACGATTCAAATCCATCTTTGGACGAATCGTCGTTTACTTTTACCGAATCGCAGCTCGGTGAAGACGACAACGACGGTAAAACTTCTACCGTTTTGAGTTCTGCCTCAAACGTTTTCACGGCGAATGTCTCAATGAAATTAGGCGCCTCAGGTTATAGGTTCAGGGCATACGACAACAAGTACAACGAGGTTTTCATCAACGGTGTACTTGTCAATGACCCGGAGCGTGGATATTTTAGGTTTTCGCAAATAGGCGGTCTTAACAACATTTCGCGAAATTCCGACAATGCCCTGCCTTTCGAGGAAAATGTTTATTGTATGCCGGGGATTGCGGGTAGTGTCAATTATGATTTCAGAGCCTCGCAAGTGCCTCAAGGAAACAAACTTACGCTTTCGCTGGCTAACAGAACCTATACGGGAAGATTGATGTATTCTTACGGTTCGGGCGTTAATCCTTCGGGCTGGTCTTTTGCCGGAAACATAACGGCAAGATATGCCTCAATTAGCGGTTTCAAAAACGTTGAAGGTGCTTTTTATAATTCCTTGTCTTATTATTTCGGTGCTGAAAAAATCATCAATTCATCACATACGTTATCACTTTCCACCTTTGCTAATCCTACGATGAGGGGTTCAAGAGGAGCTTCAACCGATGAGGCGTATTTTTTGGCGGGTTCTAATAGTTATAATCCGTATTTGGGATATTATAATGGAGAGGTAAGAAATTCCCGTGTTGTGAGGGATTTTGCGCCTACAACCGTTTTAACATGGGATTTTGCGGCTAATGATAATCTTAAAATCACCACTTCGGCAATTTTGGTTTATTCAATGTATTCCAACACGAAATTAGCCTACAACAATTCAACAAATCCTGCCCCCGATTATTACAAAAACCTTCCGTCTTCTTTTTATGACGTTTATGACGCTAACAATACTGACAACCGCAGAGATGTTGATTTGCAAAATTGGAATTATGTTTATGATTATTGGACATCTTCAGTTAATAGCCGTTATATTAATTTTGACAAACTTTATTTTGCTAACGTTTCAGCTTCTAAAAACGGCGGTGAAGCCTTGTATTATATGCCGCAAATTCATACTGATAGAATTTCAGCGGGTTTATCAAGTGCCTTGCGTTATAACTTGGGAGCAAATTCAAGATTAAATTTAGGTATTTCCGCTTCAAGAAACAAAGTTAATCATTATCAGACCGTTTACGATATGTTAGGGGCAAAATATCTTCATAATACGAACTCTTACGCAGTAGGTTCATACGATTCGGGCGATTATAGAGTTCAATACGATATGTTGCACCCCGATAAACTTTTGCAAGAAGGCGATGTTTTCGGTTATGATTATAATATTTTCGTAGATAATGCCGATTTATGGTCTTCTTACTCCTTGGATGCAGGAGGGCTGCACGCATACGTTAGCGGCAAAATCGGTTATACGGATATGTTCAGAGAGGGAAAAATGCAAAACGGTTTTGCTCCTAACAATTCTTACGGACCTTCTAAGAAAGCTTATTTCTTGGACGGCGGTGGCAAAATCGGTTCTACACTTAATTTAGGCAAAGGTCATGTTATTGATTTAGGTTTTGGGTATCAGGCTGATGCTCCTAATGCGGGTTCGGCATTTTCCGCTCCTGAAATCAACAATAATTTTGTTGTAGGTTTGGATTGTGAAAAAATCCTTTCAGGGCAGTTGAGTTATGCTTACTCAGGCTCTATGGTAAAGGCAACTTTGACGGGTTATTACAACAAAATAACCGATGCTACGAAATGGTCTTGTTTTTACAGCGATGACGATCACTCGTTTACATACGTTTCGATGACCGGCATCGAAAAAGAATATTACGGTGTTGAACTCGGTGTTTCGGTAAAATTGACCTCTAAACTTGAACTTTTGGCTTTGGGCGCAGTTTCCGAGGCAAAATATACTTCGGATTGCAATGCAAGTTATATGCTTTCTAATTCAGCTTCTTACAAAAACGACGTTGTTTTATCGAAAGGCATGAGAGAGGACGGAACGCCATTAACACTTGCCTCTTTGGGCTTTACATACAATCTTAAAGGTTGGTATTTGGAATTGACGGGAAATTATTTTGATAGAATTTATCTTTCGTTTTCACCTGTCAGCAGATATGCCGCAACCTTGAAAAGACAGGAATTGACTGAGGCTCCCGCTCAAACCGAAGGCAAAGGCGGTTTTATGCTTGACGGTTCGATCGGAAAAAATTTCAGACTTAAAAAAGGCAGTCTTTATGCCGGTTTGATGTTAACTAACATTTTGAACAACTGTAATATCTGCACGGGAGGTTACGAACAGAGCCGTACCGATTATTCTTACAATACTTCTAACGATGCAGTTACAGACAAGGTGTATAAATTTTCGGCAAATCCGAAAAAATATTACGCTTGGGGTATCAACGGTATGTTTAACATTGTTTACAGATTTTAATTGAAAGAAAATTATGAAACTTAAAAATTTTATATTACTTTTAGTCGTCTCTTTTTTGGCTTCCTGCGGTGAAAAGGATTGGGACGATGTTCCCGGATATTTTAGAAATCCTAACGATTTGCCTTACGGTTATCCTTTTGGCAACAATACTATCGTCGAAGATAATGTTATCTCGATAGCGGATTTAAAAAACAAATATTCGTCTGTGATTTCATCAAGTCAGAGTGCTTTAATAGAAGACGATATTAAGATAAAAGCCGTGGTTTCTGCTAACGATTCGGAATCGGGATTATCGAATGCTGTTGCTCTTCAAGACGAAACGGGCGGAATCTTGGTTTCTATCAGCGATAACGGTATTTGCGGTTATCTTCCCGTTGCGGCGGAAATTCTTGTGGATTTAAAAGGTCTTTATATCGGCGGTTACGGTGAAATGCCTCAAATCGGCGCACCTTACAACAATACTATCGGAAGAATGAATAAGTATGTTTGGCAGGATCATTTCAGAATACTTTCCGACCCCGAAGAAGGAAGAGTGGTTCCTAAAATTATCAATTCTGAATCCGAAATTACCGACGAATATTTAGGAACTTTGATAACGCTGAAAAATGTTTCGTTTCACGGTGCTGACGGAAAGACTGTTTTTGCACCCGATCAAGGCAGTAGTTATGTGGAGCGTTATTTGAACGAATATCCAACTAATTATGTTATCAGAACGAGTGCTTATTATGCCAAATATGCTAACGATATAATGCCTGAAGGCAGGGTTGATTTAACGGTAGTTCTTACCCGTTATAGAGATACTTGGCAGTTTTTGATACCGACAAGGGCAAGCATAAAATTATTGGAAGATTAAAAACATAAAAAACATATTATAAAAAATGAAAAAAATAATTTATTTTTCTGTTATAACGGCAACTGCATTATCATTGCTTTCTTCATGTGTTGATACGCATGATACTTTGCCGTATGTTGATCCTAACATTCAGAGCAGTCAGCCGTCCTCGTCCGACAAATCTGCTTACGGCACGGCGGATAGTCCTATTGAAATATCTTCAATTAAGGATTTAGGCACTAATAATGATACCGCATACGTTTCGGGTTATATCGTAGGATATGTTTGCGGAACAAAACTTTCAACGGGTGCGGTTTTCCTCTCGAGCGATACAGTTTCTCAGACTGCAAACCTTTTGATTGCCGAGTCTGCTGATGTTACCGAATCTTCAAAATGTGTTCCTGTTCAGCTTCCAACCGGTAAAATCCGCACGGCGTTGAATCTTAAAGACAATAAAGGCAATTTCGGAAAACAAGTTGTAATCGGTGGTTGCATGGCAAAATATTTTGGCGTTAAAGGTTTAAAAAATACTTTTTACGCTAAAATTGACGGCAAAGAAATTTCGTCTATTCTTGCTCCCGTTGATAACACTTCACCTCAACCCGTTGTTTCGGTAATTGACGAACCTTTTAGCGAGAGTATGGGAAATTTCCGTTTTAGAGATGTTATCAGTGCTGATTCAGCTTTTGATGTTTGGAGTTTTACCAATTACGGCATGGTAGCATCGGCATTTAAGAACAAGAAAAATTTTGCGACAGAGAGTTGGCTTGTTTCGCCGCCCGTAGACTTGACGGGAAAAACAACGGCTTATTTCACTTTCGACCATGCGGCAGCATATTTTGCTGATAACAATCTTATTGATAAGGCTTGTCAGGTTTTGGCTTCAAACGATAGTACCGATTGGGAGACGTTGGAAATAACATGGCCTAAAGAGTCAAACGGTAAGAGTTATACTTTTGTTAATTCTGGTGTAATTGATTTGAGTAAATATGCGGGAAAATCAAGAGTTCGTGTAGCTTTCAAATATACTTCAACGGCGGAAAAAGCCGGAACATGGGAGCTTAAAAACGTTAAATTGCAAGAGACTGAACCCGTAATTATAAAACAAGAACACGCTGCAAAACCTGAAGGCGACGGTACGAAAGAAAAACCGTACAATGTTGCGGCAATTCAAGAAAACGAAGTTCCCTCTGATTATGTTTGGGTAAAAGCTGTGATTGTGGGATTTCTTCCGAGTTCGGGTAAAGTTACTTTCTCTACAACGGGTGCAGTAGCAACCAATCTTGCAATAGCTGATGCAGATACTGTTAAAACAGAATTTAATTCAACATCAGTAAAACTTCCCACAGGTGATTTTAGGTCGCTTTTGAATATTCTTGATAATCCTGATAATCTCAAGAAAGAAGTTTTAATGTATGTTAAGATTGGTTCATATAACGGATTTTCAAAGGGCATAACAGAAATTAAATATGTTAAAATCGGAGATAAAGAGGAGGGAATCGACCCGACAGTAGATAAAGAACCTATCAAAAACAAAGTTGAAGGAACTGACAATCTTTCTGAAAAAATTACAACATTGCCTTACGAAGATTTGGTTTCAGGTCAAGGTAAATTTACTTCGTATTGCGTTACCAAAAATGGTAATCTTGAGCAGAATAATATTTGGAGTTATAATGCTACAAATACTTGCATGAAAGGTTCAGCTTATATTAATGGTTCAAACTTTGAATCAGAAGTTTGGTTGATTTCGCCTGAAATTGAATTAGGTGCTACTGCAAATTCCGTTTTGAAATTCTCTCATTCTGGACAATATTTTGCGGTTGATGTAAAATCTTCATGCAGTGTTTTGATTTCTACTGATTATGCAAGCGGCAATCCTACTTCGGCGACATGGACGGCTTTAGAAATTTCAGAATGGCCGACTGTTGTTAAAACTTTTGTTGATAATTCAGTTGATTTAACCGATTATAAAGGTCAAAAAATTCGTGTAGCCTTCAAATATACTTCAACGGCTGAAAAAGCAGGAACATGGCAAATTAAGGATTTTAAAGTGTCAGAAGTTTCTGCTGCTCCTGTTTCAGGTTATGACGGAACAAATAATACTCAAACGGAAATTGCTTCGTATCCTTATTCAAATACATTGAAAAATTCATTAGGTAATTTTTCTGTATATGACGTAAAACGATTTGATGCAAGTGATTCTCATGTTTGGGGTGCAACATCTAATGGTGCAGTGTCATCATCAACAGCTGAAGCAGAATCTTGGCTTATTTCACCGAAATTTGATTTAACTAATGTTCAAGAGCCGCTTTTGTCTTTTACCACATGGTACAAAGATATTACAACTCCCTCAACATATTATACCGCATATATTTTAACGGATTTTGACGGTACTAATATATCAACAGCAACAAAAACTGCATTATCAATTTCGTTTAAGGCAACCTCAGGAACGCAAGCAAATTCCGTTGATTTAACAGATTATAAGGGTCAAAAAGTTACAATTGCTTTCAAGTATCAGAGCCCTGAAGATTTTGCCGGAGAATATGAAATTGTGAATTTTTCTGTTAAAGATAATGCTAATACCAAAGGAACTTACGATGATCCGTATACAATTGAAGAATGGAAAGATGCTGTAGCAAATCTTACAGATGGAACTGGTTATTGGGTTAAGGGGTATATTGTCGGATATGTTACAGGAGCTAAAACTGTTGTTTTTAATGCTGATGCTACTAATGATAATAACATTGCTATTGCAAGTTCTTCAACCGAGACAAGTTATGAGCATTGTCTGTATGTAAAA
This sequence comes from Bacteroidales bacterium, assembly GCA_017544805.1. GTDB lineage: Bacteria > Bacteroidota > Bacteroidia > Bacteroidales > UBA3824 > UBA3824. The sequence goes on from JAFYDK010000117.1 coordinate 16,613, forward strand.
AATGATAATGCTACAACTAAAGGCGGACTCGGCTTAAAAACAAATCCTACTAATTTAGGTAGAGCGGTTTTAATATATGGTAATAAAGGAACATGTTATGCGGCAAATAATATAGGTAAATCTATTTATGCCGAATTTGGGGATAACGGTTCTACTGTAGGCACCAAACCGTCGAATTAATCATTAAAAATTATTATTAGTGATGAATAAAAAATTACTATATGTTTTGATATTGTTTTTTTTCGGCTCTTGTGCTAAAGTGCCGGAAAACGAGGATGTGATTTTCTCTGAAAACAATTCTCAAACGGAGATTGAAAAACCGACTATTCAGTCCGATGTAGTAAAACGTCTTGAATCTCCCAAACCCAAAGGCGGTGAAAACAATTTAATTATCGTTAAAAATGATGATGATTATGGTGTTAATTATTTTTTGGAGTGGGACTGCGACAAGCGTGCTCAACGTTGGACGGCTTACCGTATGTTTAAAGACAATTCTGTAAAAACGGTTGAACGTAGCGGCGATGATGCTTGGCACGAAGACGAGACAATCCCGGACGAATATCGTTCCGTTCCCGAAGATTATAAATCAAGCGGTTTTGACAGAGGGCACATGTGCCCTTCTGCCGACCGTTTACAAAACAAAAACATGAATCGTCAGACTTTTTGCTATTCCAATATGCACCCTCAATACAATGTTCTTAATGCAGGAATTTGGGGCGATATGGAGGCTAAAGTTAGAAATTGGAACCGAAATGAATTTCGTGATACTTTGTACGTGGTAAAAGGCGGAACAATTGACGATAAATCGCAAATTTTCGACTTTTACACTCACGGGTATTCGGGCTTGATAATTCCGAAATACTTTTTTATGGCTGTTCTTTGCGTTAAAGACGATAAATACAAGGCGATGGGCTTTTGGATAGAACATCGTAATTCTTATTCGGAAAGCGAGAAAAAGGACTTAAAACAATATGCAATTTCAATTGACGATTTGGAAGATTTGACGGGAATAGATTTTTTCTACAATCTTGATTCACAAATTCAAGATGAGGTGGAAAAACAACTTCAAACTTCAGATTGGGAATTTTAACAAAATGAAAAATCAAAAAAACGCCGCAGTATTTTTTTATGCTGCGGCGTTTTTAATTAAAATTTAACAAAAAAAATTTTGTTTTTTTTTAGGGAATCGCTTATTTTGCAATTCACTTGAAAAAGAAAAGTGTTTTTCGTATATGGTTTCAATATTGTATAAAAACGATTTGTTGGCGAAAAAGGTTTCGCGCGTTGTAGATGCCGCTCGTTGTATAAGTTCTCACGGTTTGACATTAGGACGTGCGGGTGCTTTGTTTATGGACGTAACTGAGCTTATGACCGAAGATGCTCAACGTAAAGTTGCTATTAGTCCTGAGTATTCTTTGGAAGAGGTTTTAAGCGGATTGAAAGGCAGATATTTTTATACTACGGCATTGAAATGTTCGATTGAACAATATACTAAAACACCAATGGATTTTTCATGTATTATCCGTATTAATGATAATTGCAATGCGTTTGAAATCATAGCGGATAATCTTATAAAATTTCCTATTGAATTATCTCCTGTACTCAAGGCTTATAATTTGCTGACAGATCCGAAATTTTCTTCGGCTTGTTTTATTCATAGTTATCCGCCTGAATTGGAGTCAGCGATGAGGAAAATCGGTTATGACACAAAACGCTTTTTGAATATGGCAGCAGATTTTTCACCTGATCAAACTTGGACTTTTAAAAATAGTTTTGCGGTGATTGAGCAGGAGGGAAACTCGGATTTTGAGGCTACGTTATCGCAGGCATTAGGCAAAAAAACTAACGTTTATATTCCGAGACACGGACTTTATACTTTTGGAATTGATTCTATCGCTGCTTCAGACAAAGCGTTGATAATCAATCATTTTGCAACACTGATTAATAGATTTTGTTAGAAAATTTTTGATATAAAAAACAAACGGGTCGCAAGATTTTTTTTGAGAAAAAAGGAAAAATTGCAGCCCGTTTGTTTTTTTCTTATATTTCGTCCAATGTCTTTTTTATTAAATTTACAGCATATTGGATTTCGTCTTTTGTGATTGTCAGCGGCGGAGCGAATCTGAAAGCATGGTCGCGGAAAATGAATAAATCCGTCAAAACGCCGTTGTCTAACGCTTTGTGTAAAAATTCGCCCATATTGATTTTTTTATCGACTTCAACGCCTCTAAAAAGACCTATTCCCCAAGTGCGTTTTACTTTTTTGTGGTCTTTTATAAGCGAGATGAAATAATCGCCTTTTTCGGTTGCTGTTTCAGCTAATTTGTTGTCTATTATGTAGTTAAGGCTTGCTAATGCGGCAGCGCACGAAACAGGATGTCCGCCGAAAGTTGTAATGTGTCCGAGCGGCGGGTCGCAAAAACATTCCATCATTTTTTTGTTAGCGGCAAATGCTCCGATAGGCATACCGCCGCCCAAACCTTTTGCAAAATTTACGATGTCGGGTTCGATTCCGAAATTTTCAAAACCGAACATTTTGCCCGTCCTGCCGAAACCCATTTGAACTTCGTCAATAATTAAAACCGCACCCGTTTCTGAGCATCTTTGTCTTAAAGCCTTTGCCCATTCAAGGTCGGGAATATTGAGTCCGCCTTCCGATTGAATAATTTCGGTTATAACACAAGCCGTCTTTTCCGTTATCTTCGCTAAATCTTCCATTTTGTTGAAATTCAGACGTTTAACGTTTTGTAAAAGCGGTTTGTAAGCTTGATTGTATTTGTCAGCACCCCAAACGGACATTGCGCCGATTGTGCTGCCGTGATAAGCGTTTTTAAAGCAAATAATCTCTTTTCGTTTGGTGTAACGTTTTGCGAGTTTCAAAGAGCCGTCCGTTGCCTCCGAACCCGAATTAACAAAGAAAATATTGTCAAGATTTTTAGGTAAAAGTTTTGTAAGTTTTTCAGCCAAAAGCACTTGAGGCGATTGAATAATTTCACCGTAAACCATTAAGTGCATATATTTTTCGGCTTGATTTTTAACGGCTTCTACGACTTTTGGGTTGCAGTGTCCGATGTTAGCAACCGAAACGCCTGATACGGTATCAATGATTTTGCTACCATCAGGACGGTACATAAAAACGCCTTCCGCACGTTCGACTTCTGCCGAAAGCGGTGTGTATGAGGTTTGCGCAACATAGCGCATAAACATTTGTCTGTTAGTTTCTGTCATGATAATATCTGTCAATTATTTTGTTACATTCTCTGATGCTTTTCTTCTGCCAGTCAAGCAGTATTTCGTAAAATCTTTGGTCTTCGATATGAAAATCAACATCGGATTGCATTAATTTTTCTCTTAACTTGTAGAGGACTAATGCGCACGAAACCGAAATATTAAAACTTTCAGTAAAACCGTACATCGGAATAGTTAAAAATTCGTCGCTCATAGCTATAGCTTCATCTGTTAAGCCGAATTTTTCCGTTCCGAAAAGTATAGCGCATTTGCCTTTTGAAATGTCAAAATCGTCTAACATTTGACCTTTTTCGTGCGGTGTTGTTGCAACGATTCTGTAACCTTGTTTTTTGAGTTTTTCGATACAATCCGTGGTGTTAAAAGGTTTTTCGGAGAATTTTTCGATGTCCAACCACTTGGTTGAACCCATACATATATCTCTGTGAACCTGAAATTTATGAGTATTTTCGATGACACAAAGTCTTTGAAATCCCAGACATTCTGCAGTTCTGATAACGGCATTTGCGTTTTGCGGTTGATAAATGTTTTCCAAAACGGGAACTACATATTCCGTTCTCCCGCTCAAAACTTTAATCATCTGATTATAACGCTCTTGCAGCATAAACTGCGAAAGATGTTCCGTGAGTTGTTCTAACATTTTTTATATTAACTTGTTGATTGCAAAGTATTTCCACAGAGGAGCTGCCATCATTGCCTGATGAAATTCATCGTTTTTCAACATTCTGATAACATCTTGTTCGTTAGCTAAAAATATTTTTATATCCTCCGTGTCCTCGAGGTGTTGGGTTGAAACTTTTTCCACGCCTTTAGCCACAAAAGTATGGCTGTAATTGTTGCAGGCTCCTGCATTAGGGCTTATAGTCATAAGATGCGACCAAGTTCCTCCGGCGTAACCTGTTTCTTCATAGAGTTCGCGTTTTGCGCCTTCCATTGGGTCTTCGCCTTTTTCAACGCAGCCTGCGGGCAGTTCAAAAGCGGTTAGTTTTTGAGCGTGGCGGTATTGACGTTCAAGCACGTATTTTCCGTCTTTGGTAATTGCTATGACATTACAAAATTCAGGATATTCCAAAACATAGAACTCGTTGATTTCTGCGCCGGTCGGCAGTTTTACGTGGTCGCGTCGTGCTGTCAGCCACGGTCTTTGGAAGAGATATTCGCTTTCCAAGACTTCCCATTCCATTGGATCTTTATTAATGTCTGTTTTCATTTTTTTTGCAGTTGTGGTTCAACTGCAAAATTAAACAAAAAAATGTTATCGGGAAAAAAGTTTTTTGTTTATGGTTCTTTTCAATCCTAAAAACGAGCCTTAAATGTGTTAGAAAGAGTTAAAGAATTTGTCAAAAAATACTTAATTTGGAGTATTTTTTACACAAAAAATACCTAATTTTAGGTATTTCTCGAAAAAAAAGACCTCTCTAATTTTGTGCCGAAAAAAATAGAGAGAAAATGAAACATTTTTTGTTATTATTATCAGTTTTGTTAATTCTGAATGTTAGTGTTAATGCACAAGACGACACTACTTATCAAAAATTTCGTTTTGGCGGCTACGGCGAAATGCTTGCTTCATGGAAAAATTACGGTCTTAACCGTTGGAGCGGTTCTACAAACGGAAATTCTGAAATCAATCACGCTGAAATTTCTTTGCCGAGATTTATTTTAGCTTTTGATTATAAGTTTTCCGACAAATGGATTCTCGGTGCTGAAATTGAGTTTGAAGCCGGCGGTACGGGTATGGCAATGGAACTTGAAGCCGGTTCGGGCAGTGAAAACGGCGAGTATGAAACCGAAATCGAAAAAGGCGGCGAAGTTGCCCTCGAACAATTTCACATCACAAGAAAATTCGTAAAAGAGTTTAACGTTAAAGTCGGACATCTTATTTTGCCCGTTGGTCTGACAAACACTCATCACGAACCGATAAACTTTTTTACGACTTTCCGTCCCGAAGGTGCAACTACCATAATGCCATGTACTTGGCACGAAACAG
>JAFYDK010000014.1 GCA_017544805.1 Bacteroidales bacterium
GCACATATTCAAAATATATATGGGGAAACAATGCAAATATACCCTCGTGTGAAGAGGCTGCTCGATTTTCGTTTGAAATTCATCCGGAATTTTTGTATCATTTATGTGGCGATAAAATACCTTTTGGATGTCATGCGTACAGAAAATACGATTATGAAACTTTTTGGAAATTTCATATAAAAGACTAATTTATTCGTTCTATTTAACATATCCGAAATATATACAAATTAATATAACAAAAACTATATTATGAAATTATCTATTATTACAATAAACTTGAATAACGTCATAGGACTTAGAAAAACGATTGAGAGTGTATCAAGTCAAACTTCGGATAATTATGAACATATAATAATAGACGGAGGCAGTACAGACGGTAGTGTCAAAGTTATTGAAAATTTTTTACAAGATAAGAATTATGCAAAACATGTTTCTTATTGGTGTAGTGAAAAAGATAAAGGTATTTATGATGCGATGAACAATGGTATTGATAAAGCATCTGGTGATTATTGTTTTTTCCTTAATAGTGGAGATACTTTTTGTGATACCAATGTTGTTAAAAGAGTAAATGAATATTGTTTTGATGAGGATATTGTGTATTTTAATATTTTGAAAGTGTGCAATGGACAAAGTACTTTGCATAAATATTCATCATCAATAATTAATGAAAAGTTTTTTTATCAAAATAATATTTGTCATCAAAGTGTGCTTATTAAGACAGAATTGCAGAAACGAAAAAAATATAGTACTAATTATAAACTTGTCAGTGACTATGCATTTCTTATTGATGTATTATTGATAGAAAAATGTACATATAGATATATTGATGATGTTTTATGTAATTATGATGCAGAGTTTGGTGTTAGTAGTAGGGAAATTGATTTAATGCAAAATGAGCGTTTTATGGTTCTTCGAGATTATTTAATCTACAAAATTAAAAATAACAATGGAATAACTTATTTATACTATGATTATGAATATGCCTATGGTGGTCTTGTAAATAAATTTCGAAAAATATTAAATTTTATATCTCGCATAACTTTTAGACGAAATTCAAAAGTATATAATCAATTGGAATTACAATTAAAATAATTATCTTATTTGTACTTATGTCATCTCCTAAAATTTCCATCATAGTTCCCGTTTATAAAGTAGAGTCGTTGTCTTGACAGTATTGTTTTTCAGACATTTACTGATTGGGAGTGTATTTTAGTAGATGATGGTAGTCCCGATAATTCAGGAAAAATTTGCGATGAATATGCTCAAAAAGATTATAGGTTTAAGGTTATTCATCAAGAAAATTTAGGGGGCTACTGCAAGAAATAAGGAATCGGATGAGTTATTTTTTGAATAGTCATTTATAAAAATTCGTCAAATGCCACAATAAAAATCCGTCAAATGCCACAATAAAAATTCGTCAAATGCCATAATAAAAATAACTAAAATACTTTGTTTCAATACTTTTATTGTTTATATTTGCGCTGTTAAAAGTATAAAAAATATGGCGAAATATCGGGAAAGAATTGCTGACCAATTGTTGAAAGATGAATTGGAAGGTGCGGGTGCAGTTTTGATTGAAGGTCCTAAATGGTGCGGCAAAACTACAACTGCCGAACAACAGTCGAAAAGTGTCGTATATATGAACGACCCTGCCGTTGAAAAAGAATTATTGTCTGTTGTGGATACGAATATAAAACTTATCCTTAAAGGTGCGACACCGCGTTTGATTGATGAATGGCAAACAGCACCTGCATTATGGGATGCAATTCGTTTTGAAGTTGATCACAGAGATATAAGTGTAGGGCAGTTTATTTTGACTGGCTCGGCTGTTCCTGCCCATACAGAAAAAATCCATCATTCAGGTGCAGGACGTTTTAGTTGGCTTACAATGCGACCGATGTCTTTGTGGGAATCGCAAGAATCTTCGGGTGAAGTAAGTCTTGGCGAATTGTTCAAAGGAAAACAACCGTCTGAATCCGTCAGAAATATTGAAATTGAGGAATTGGCATTTTTAGTATGCCGTGGTGGTTGGCCTGCTTCAATTTCAATGGGGAAAAAAGCAGCATTGAAACAAGCATACAATTATATAGATGCCGTTTGCAACACAGATATTTCAAGAGTTGACGGTATCAAACGTGAATCTTCTTTTTGTAAACGTCTTTTAAGAAGTTATGCACGAAATCTTGGAACGCAAGCACCGCTTAGTACATTATACGCCGATGTCGTAACAAATGACGGGGCTTCACTAAGTGAAAACACTATTGCGTCATATATTCAAGCATTGAAGAAAATTTTCGTAATTGAAGATATGCCGGCATGGAATCCTAATTTACGTAGTAAATCTGCGATTAGAACTTCTGAAACCCGTTATTTTGTTGATTCTTCTATGGCAGTTGCTGCACTTGGTTTGGGACCTGCCGATTTAATAAACGATTTACATACTTTCGGTTTTATTTTTGAAACTATGGCGGTCAGGGATTTGCGTGTTTATGCACAAGCATTGGATGGTGGCGTGTTTCATTTCAGAGACCGTAACGGATTGGAATGTGATGCTGTGATACATTTGCGCAATGGCTCATACGGACTTGTTGAAATAAAACTTGGCGGTGAAAAAAACATCGAAGACGGTGCTAAATCGCTCAACCGTTTATCCGAAAAAATTGATACAGATAGAATGAAGCAACCGTCTTTTAAGATGGTTTTGACAGGATTGGGGCAATACGCTTACACACGTAAAGATGGTGTTATGGTTGTGCCGATAGGATGTCTTAAACATTAATAAAGCATTATGAATTTCTCTCCCAAAATTTCCATCATAGTTCCCGTTTATAAAGTTGAAAAATACTTAAGGAAATGTCTTGACAGTATTGTTGCTCAGACATTTACTGATTGGGAGTGTATTTTAGTAGATGACGGTAGTCCTGATAATTCGGGCGAGATTTGCGACGAATATGCTCAAAAAGATTATAGGTTTAAGGTTATTCATCAAGAAAATAAAGGAGTTAGTGCAGCAAGAAATAAGGGATTAGATGAAGCAAAAGGTGAGTGGATTGGGTTTGTGGATTCTGATGATTGGATAGAAAAAGAAACGTATGAAGTCGCATATAGTAAGGCTGTAAAAGAAGGTGTGGATTTAATTCAATGGGGGGTATTTATTGAGTTTACAGATAGAATTAGTAAAGTTGCTTTTAAAGAAAAGGTTATAACATATTCGGATGCTGTTAAATACTGGTTTCCAAGTATGTGGCATAAATTAGTTTTGAGAAAATTAATTTATGACAATAATATTACATTTCCTGTGGGAATCAAAATTTCCGAAGACAGAATATTCGCATATCAATGTTACATGAATGCAAAAAAGAGTTTGTCCATAAAGGATTGTTTTTATCATTATATGATGAATGGCGCATCAGTTACTCATAATATGACAGAAGATATGCTACGTCAAGAAGAAAAATTACTACGAGGGTTTGAAGAAGAATTAATACGAAAAAATATTAAAATGAATGACTTTTTATTATTTATAAAAGTCGAAACAAAAATTAGAACTTTAATAAAACTTTCGCCGCCGAATTTTGATTTGTGCAGAAACATTTTTTCTGAAGTAAATAATCTTTTTATATGCCGTAAAACAGTTTTTTTTACCTTTGTATTCGTTTGGATATATGTCCGTATGGACTTTATAGCACGCTTATTGATATGGATTCTGAAAAAAAGATATTTATGATTTACGATTATCTTATTGTTGGTTCTGGTCTATTTGGTGTTACATTCGCATACAAGGCAAAACAGATTGGTAAAAAATGCCTCGTAATTGACAAACGCCCGCACATTGGTGGCAACGTTTATTGCGAAAATATCGAAGGTATAAATGTTCACAAATACGGAGCGCATATTTTCCATACTTCCAACAAAAAAGTTTGGGATTTTGTGAACTCTTTTGTGCCTTTCAACCGTTATACGAATTCTCCTGTGGCAAATTTTAAAGGAAAACTTTACAATTTGCCGTTTAATATGAACACGTTTTATCAGATGTGGGGTGTTACAACCCCCGAAGAGGCAGCAAAAAAACTCGAAGAACAACGTAAAGAATCTAAAATTGACTTCCCGCAAAATCTTGAACAACAAGCATTAAACCTTGTCGGTAGAGACATTTATGAAACGTTGATAAAAGGTTACACCGAAAAACAATGGGGTAGAAAATGTACTGAACTCCCGGCTTTTATTATCAAACGTCTTCCCTTGAGAATGACTTTTGACAACAATTATTTCAACGATTCTTATCAAGGTATTCCTATTGGCGGTTATAATAAATTGATAGACGGGCTTTTAGATGGTATTGAAACCCAAACGAATGTTGATTTCTTTGAAAACCGCTTGGAATTGGAAAAACTTGCTAAAAAAATAGTTTTTACGGGTTCGATTGACCAATTTTACGATTATAAATTCGGAAAACTTGAATACCGCACAATCCGTTTTGAAACCGAAATTTTGGACGTTCAGAATTTTCAGGGCAATGCGGTCATAAATTATACCGAAGCAAAAATTCCTTATACCCGCATTATCGAACACAAGCATTTTGAGCCGGAAAATCCCGCGTATCGAAACAATAAAACGGTGATTTCTAAAGAGTTTTCTTCGGAATGGACAAAAGATTCTGAGCCGTTTTATCCTGTTAATGACGAGAAAAATACAACTCTGTATCAGAAATATAAAGTCTTAGCTGACAATGAAAAAAATGTCATTTTTGGCGGCAGATTGGCGGAATACAAATATTATGATATGGACGATGTAATCGAAAAAGCGATAAATTTCTCAATATGATTATGAAAAAAAAATCGTGTTTAGCAGTTGTAGTTACTTATAATAGATTGTGCGACCTTAAAATTGCTCTTGAGGCACTGCATAATCAAACTTATGGGGATTTAGATATTCTTGTTGTTAATAACGGTAGTATTGACGGTACGAAAGAGTGGTTGCAAACAAGGTCGGATATTTGTGTCATAAATCAAGAAAATCTTGGCGGTGCGGGAGGTTTCTTTGCGGGAATGGATTATATGATTAGGCATGAATATGAATGGCTTTTTCTGATGGACGATGACGGAATTCCGGACAAAAATGAAATTGCTACACTAATTCATGAGTATGATGTAGTATGCAATCATAAAAGAGCGATATTAAATGCTCTTGTTGTTGATAAAGACAATCATAATCTTACTGTTTTTTCTTGGAAAAGAGAATTGCATATACCCAAAAGTGTTAATGAAATCCGCACTGTTGAATATATTTATGGTGATATACATCCATTTAACGGTACTTTAATTCATAGAGATATATTAAAAAGCATAGGATTGATAAAGAAAGAAATGTTTATTTGGGGGGACGAACAAGAATATATGTCAAGAGCAGTTCATAGTGGAATTGATTTAATAACTGTAACAAAAGCAATTCATTATCATCCGAAAGAAAAAGGTACATGGGGATTTGTTTTCCCTTTGATAAAAAAATATAAGGTTTTGTTAAAACCAAAACATTTGTCGCATTTTTTTTATAGAAATGCAGGTTATTTCTTAAATAAATATCCAGAAAATAAAAAAGAAAATATCCGTTTTGTTGTTGCATATTTTTTAAGGTTTTTACTGCATTTTGAAATTAAAGAATTGATAAAATTTATAAAATACTACATTCGTGGTATGAGAAACGATTATAGATAAAGCTATGAAAAACAACGCATTAGATAGTAATAAAATAAAAATTCTTATATGTTGTCATAAGCCTTGTGATTTGCCGCAAGACGATTTTTTCTTGCCTATTCATGTTGGTGCAGCGATTTCTGATTTTGATTTAGGTTTGCAGCGGGACGATCAAGTTTGTGGTCAGCCTTGCGATAATATCAGTAAAAAAAATCCTAATTATTGTGAACTTACTGCAATGTATTGGGCTTGGAAAAATATCAAAAAAATCTATCCTGATTTGGAGTATATAGGGCTGAATCATTATAGAAGGTATTTCGACTTCGACAAGTCTTTTTCTTTGCGCGAGAGATATATAATTCCGACAAAGGAAACTTCTAATTACAAATTGAATAAAAGTTCCCTTATTTCATCGTTAGAAAAAGGGCTGACTATTATTCCTAAAAGAACTTATTATCCTAATGCGTTAGGAGTTATATATTGTGCAAATTTTGTTAGTGATGATTTTTTTACGGAAAGAGAAATTATAAAAAATATATATCCTGACTATTTTGAAGCATATAATCAGGTTATGTTGCATTCAAATATTATGATTCCGTACAATATGTTTGTAATGGAATGGTCTAAGTTTGATGCTTATTGTAATTGGTTATTTTCTTTTTTGGGCGATGTTGAAAAAAAACTTAACTTAGAGAATTATTCCGCTCAGCAAAAACGTATATTCGGGTATATAGCGGAAGAAATTTTTTATGTATGGTTGTTGAAAAACAAAATCAAAACAAAAGAATATCGTGTTATAAAATATGCTGATGACGATGTAAATCATTTGGGAATTTCAACATGGTTGAAAAAATATGTATTTAATTTTATGAATTTTGTATTAGATAAGTCTGGGTTTAATAAGGAATTTTTCTTTCTACGGCTTAAAGATTAAAAATGAAAAACTTTTTATATTTTTTTCTTTTGCTTTTTCCTTTTTCTGTTTTTGCGCAGGTTGAGGATTTTGTTAAGGACGGCATTAAAACGGCACGTATAAGAGTTGACGGGGCAGATTTCGGTTTTCCTATTTGTCAGTTATCTCAGGTGTTGCGTTTGGATTTTGACGTTTTGGACGATAAATATGAAAATTTATCTTATTCTATTAGACATTGTAATGCCGATTTTGAACCTGACGATTTGAGTTTTAACGAGTTTGCTGAAGGCTTTGATGAAAGACAAATTGAGGATTATCAAAATTCTTTCAATACACATCAAAGTTTTACGCATTACACTCTGAAAATTCCTAATGATGATTTACGGCTTTTAATCAGCGGAAATTATATCGTTGAAGTTTTTGAAGATTCTGATAGGGATAATGTTGTTTTGCGCAAAAAGTTTATGGTTTATGAAGACTCAGACAATTCTAAAATTTCGGCTTTAGTTTCAAAACCGTTTCTTTTGGATTACGCTTTCAATTATCAACAGTTGAAAGTCAGCTTTTTAAATGATAAACTTCAAATCTCGAATCCAGCTAAATATCTTAAAGTTTTTGCGATGCAAAACACGGATTTTTCTTCGCGTAAGAGGCTTGAAATAAGCGGTTTTTCGCATAATACAATTTTGTATGAGAAAAATTCGGATGAAAATATTTTTCAAGGCGGTTCCGAATTTAGTTTTTTCGATGCTAAAGATGTACATTTCAAAGCCCTCGGCATCGACGATATTACTTTCAAAAACGGCATTTATAATTATAAACTGACACCTTTTAAACCGATTGAAATTTCTTATACTTATTTTGAGGATTTAAACGGGCGTTATTATATTAAAAACGATAAAGGTTTTTCGCTTGATTTGGAATCCGATTATGTTAAAGTTCTTTTTTCTCTGAAATACGACCCGTTTGCCGATGGTGAAATTTATCTTTACGGCGAACTTACCGATTATCTTTTTAATTCTGACAGTAAACTCGAATTCAATTCTCAAACATATCTTTGGGAAAAGGAATTACTTTTGAAACAAGGGCTTTATAATTTTCAGTTTGTTGAAAAAAATAAAACTACCAATCAAACGAAATACCTTTCCGGCAGTTGGTTTAATACCGAAAATGATTATCTTATAACAGTTTACACGACTTTGTTGAAAGATAGGGGAGACCGTCTTATTATGTACAAGGTCGTTAATTCTGTAAAATAATTTTTAAGAAAAAAGCCGCAAAAAAATGCGGCTTTTTTTCTTGGAAAAAAAAGGAATTATTTTAGTTCCATTCCATTTTTTATCTTTTTGACAGCTTCATCACCGCAGAGAATTTCTGCAATTTTAATAGCAAAATCCACCGTATGACCGGCTCCGATTGAAGTTATCAAATTTCCGTCGATTTCTATTGGGCTACCCGTATAAACGTAATTTTCACTCATTTCGTCTTTGCAGCAGGAATGTGAAGTTATTTTTTTGCCTAAACCGATTTTGTTTTTCTTCAAAACGGTTGGCGCACCGCAAATCGCTGCTAAAAGTTTTCCGTTTTCATAGTGTTTTTTTACTATTTCGCCGACTTTTGAATTGTTTGCGAGATTTTCATAACCAGGATAACCACCCGGTAAATACAATAAATCTGCATCAGAAAAATCTTTGATTTCCAAAATCAGTTTGTCAGCCTCGACTTTTATTTTGTTCGATGCCGAAACTTGTTTCTTGTTATCAACAGAAACGGTTTTAACGTCAATGCCGCTGCGGCAAAAAACGTCGTATGCTGCCAAGGCTTCAATTACTTCAAAACCTTCCGCTAAAAAAATGTACGCTTTTTTCATGGTATATCTATTCACTTAGTTTTTGTACTATATCAGTTATTCTGTCTTCGCCAACTACTTTGTTGATTATAATTTTCTGTCTATCAATTATATAAAGTACAGGTGTAGAGACAATGTAATAATATTCCCGATAGCGGGAATTGTTTTTGGTATCGCAACAATCAATCCATGGAAAATTTTTTTGTTGTGAATTGTATTTCAAGGATTCGTAACTATGTTTGTCGTTTGTAACGGAAATTACCGTTATGTTGTTTTTTTTCAGACCGTTATAATAGTATTTAATTGCATTTTCTGCGCTGTCGCAGTGTCCGCAACCGTTAGCCCAAAAAAGTAAAAGAAGTTTGTCTTTAATATTGTCTAAAACGTTGAGCGAATCGCCTGTTAAAGTGTTGCAAACCTTGATATTAACAGCTTCAGAGCCCGGAATTGACGCATTATAAACATCTCTTTGCTCTTTTATCATTTGTCGGTTTTCCTCTGACAAACCTTTTACCGTATCAGCCAAAAAATATTTGTCAGCCAGTCTTACAAAGACTTCATTAATTCCGAGTTTAAAGAAAGTTCTATAAAACGTTAGCAAATAGCCTGTTACGTAATGATATATGTCAGCATTAGCTTTAGCTTTCGAGATTATTAAATCGTTTTGACGCATAATCTCGTATTGTCCCTCCTCGATATGACGTGCAATGTGTGCGCGTATTACCTTGTAAAAAAATGGAGTTCTAAGTAGAGCCGGATTTGAAAAATTTACATGGTCTAACTGACTATTACCCGGATTGTTAGGAGCGTTAAGACAGTCAAGCATATCAGATAGAATATTGCCTTTGTTGGTCTCAACGGTTTCTTTTAATGCTTTTTGATATTCGTCATCTATTTCGGATAATTTAGAATCGTATTCTTTGATTTTTGACGAATCTTTTTCGTATTTTTTCAGGGTGTCAAGTCTGTGCTGTTCGATGTTAAGTTCTGTCATTCTCCGTTGATAATCAAAGAATTTTGCATTAACCTCGGAACCTGAAATTTTCATTGTTTTTTGCGGGTCATTGACATCGCATTTCATTGTAAAATTTTGGTTGTCCTTGTCGATTAGTACATCAAAATATGTTGGTACGTCGTTCAAAATTATGGAATAAATTCCTCCCGGAAGTGGTTCTGCACCTTGAAAAACAACCGTGCTGCCGCTTTGAGAGGCCGAATCAACAGCCAAATATTGTTTGTCCTCGTAATAATAAGCGAGTCTGACTTTTTGTGGTTTGTAATGCGAAAATTTTATCGTCAGTTTATAACCTTGCGCAAATCCTGCAACGGTTAAAACCACCATTGACAACAACAACCAAAATTTTTTTTTCATATTTATTTTTGTTGTTTTTTCTGTTCTTCTTCAATATATTTTATCAAATCGTAAGCCTGAGTATGCGCAATTCTTTTTGCAAGTATCTCATTATCTTTGTTTAACAGATAAATTGTCGGCGTAGAATTGATGTCGTAATTTGTTCTGTATTGGTCGAACGGGTTAAACATATTATGCCAACCTTTTATGTTGTAAATTCCTTTTTCCTGCAAGAAATCAAAACATTTTCCTACGTGACGGCTTACGTCAGCAAGGTTATCGACCGATTTATTCATGTAAATGGCAAAAACTTCGCAACCCGTAGCACTTAAAGTGTCTTTGAAAAACTGACATAATTTCGGTAATTCTTCCTTACAATGCGAACAATCAGGCTCCCAAAAAACTATTAATTTGTATTTTGCTGACATTTGGTGCATTGAATAATAATTTTTGCCGAATTTATTGATAAAATCATCAAGAAGTTTTACCACATCGTTTCTGCGTGCTTCAAAATCGGGTTTAGCCTTTTCGATTTCTACGCCTTTGGTTTTAAGTTCGTCAATTGCGGGACGCAGAGCATCCATTCCCTCTTTGCTGTCAGGTATCAATTTGACAGTTATGTCCTTTGAAATGTTTCCCACCAAACAGTTTTTCTTTTTCGCTACACGTTCTTTGAGTTTTGTTTTGAAAGAGTCGGTATCCCAAAAGGCATCTTTGATGTAAATATCTGCTAATGAGCAGTATACGTTTTCTGCGACCATATTTTCGCTCTTTGCGTATTTGTTGAAAAAGTAAACTAACATGAATCGGAAGAGTTCTCCGTTTTTCTCGTCAAGTTTGCCTTTTGGACGGGTTTTGTTGACCAGCCAAGTCGTTTCTTTTATCAGAGAATCAGGCATTTGCATAACCATTTGATCGATGTATCTTTCGATTTTGTTTTGATAAATCGGGGTACGCAGGAGTGCACCGTCAGATATGTCAAAATTATCGAAAAAATGGTTTTTGTAATAATAATACCTCTGAGTTTGGTCGGTAATATTATCAGGGATTGTAATATCGCGTGTTGCGGTTAAGAATTTGGAGAAAAACATATCGGGATATGTTTTTATTTGCTCCATATATTTATTATCAACTTCCTGATTTAAAACATTTTGCCTGTCAATAATTTCTTGACGTTTGGCTTCTGCATTTTTTCCGTCTTTGATTTTGTCGTATTGATCTTTAAGCTCTTTGAATTGCTTTTGTTTTTCAGCTAAGAATTTTTGATAATCCATAAATACTTGATTTTCAAGGCTATTTTTGATTACGACGCTTTCCAAGAAATTAGCAGTATCGTTTTCGATATAAAATTTTTCGCCAGCTTTTTTGTCGATTAAAAAATCGAAATAGTTTTTGTTAGGCAGAAAGATGAAATACATACCTGTCGGCAGTGCTTCTTTCCCTCTGAAAACACCTCTTCCCGTGCCGTCGAGTTTTATTGTATCGTCGGGGATAAGTCTTTCGTTGAAGTGATGTCCCAAAATTAGGGTATCGTTAGGGACTGATTTAATCTTGACTTCGATTTCATAGCCCTGAGCATTAGCCATGTTTGCAGACAGAATCAGAGCCGTCAAAAATGTAAAAATTCTTTTCATCTCTTTTATAATAAAATTTTAGTTTGACAAAGTAACGTAAAATTTTTTTTAGTTCGTTTTTTCATTAACAATATTTAGCATAAAAAATGTTTTTTTTGTTATGGTTTTGTGAAATTTTATTCAAAAATTTAGTCTTTTAGAAATCTTATTTCAACTCTGCGGTTTTGTTGTCTTCCCTCAGATGTTTTGTTTGATGCTACGGGGCGGGTTTGACCATAACCGATGCTTGTAAGTTTTTCTGCGTTGCAACCTTTGCCTATAAGAAAATTATAGACCGAATTTGCACGTGCTTTTGAAAGTTCTTGGTTTTTGGCAAAATCGCCGGTGTTGTCGGTATGTCCGCTTATTTCTACTTTCAATCCTATTTTGTTGATAAGTTCAGCCACGCGGGTCAGTTCGGCAACGGAGCTTGTCATCAGAGTAGAATCGCCTACGGCAAAAAATATGTTGTTGAGCGGCATAGGTATATTTTCTTCAATCATTTGTTTTATTGAAGCGACCTCAAGTTTTTTCTCTAAAATGATATTTTCGTTTTTTCCTCTAAGGTCGATGCTATTAGCGAGCGGAAAATAATCATCATTGTTGATGTAATAACCGTAATTTTTTCCCATCGGGAGTACAATGAAAAAACTTCCGTCCACGGGGTCGGTTTGAGATTGTCCGACGGTGATGTTTTCTTCCAAATCTTCCCAACGTATCAAGGTGGAAACGGCTTTGCCTTTTTTGTCGCAAAGTTGTCCTGAAATTGTTGCAACGGGATTAGGACGGAGCCTTTCGGGAAGGTTCAGCCACATGATTTTTTCGTTTTCATTTACTGTTTTTGAAAAATATGCTATTTTGCCGTCGGTTGAAATTTTGTACCAACAATCATCACCGGTATTGTTGATTTCTTTTCCCAAATTAATGGGTTCGCTCCATTGAGTCCAATCATCTTCAGAGAGTCTTGTTGTCATAAAAATATCCATACCGCCGAGTGAGCCGTGTCCTTGAGAACTGAAATAAAGTGTTTTCATGTCCGGGTGCAAAAACGGTGCACGGTCGCAAAACGGTGTGTTAATTATATGACCGAGGTCAATAGGAGTGCCCCATTCGCCATCTTCGTTGAGCAGCGAAACGTAAATATTGGAATGGTCATAAACCGAATAACCCTCTTGAATTTCATGCGGAGTTTTTTCTGCAGCGGCAAAAAGTATTGCTTTTCCATCGCTACTTATCATAGCATCAGCCTGCCAAGAACAGATGTTAATGTTTTCGGGCAAAAGATATGGTGAGGACCAACCGTTTTTCCCTTTTTCTGATTCACAGAGTTTTCCGTCTTTGAATAAAATTAGTTTAGTTCCGTCAGCCGAAAGAGCCTCAGGAGCTTCGTTTCCGTATTTGGTGTTTAAATCGGGAAACGGTTTTGATGTAGTCCAAACGCCGTTTTTCTTTTTTGAAACAAAAATATCTTCACCGCCGTTGCTGTCTTTGCGTTTTTGTCCGCAGAAAAGAATTGTTTTGTCATCGGCTGATATTGCAACTGAATATTGTCTGCCCGGATTGAAATTGATTGCAGAACCAATATCGTTGATTTTTATTGACTTATCATATTCTGTTTTGAGAGTGTTCAAAATGTTGAGATATTTGTAATCGGTGCCGAAATATTCTTGGTAGCCGGCTACTGTTTTCAACGCTTTTGACCATTCTTTATTCTTCAGATTGTCGGAAATTAAACTTGTTAATCTCTTGAGTGCAAGAAAGTTAGGAGCAAAGGCTTTGATAAATTCGCTGTCGTTGTACCATAATTCTTCAACAGCCTGTATTTCTTTTTCTTTGATGCTTGAAAGTCTTTGACAATTAGAAACGTCATATTTTGAATAAAAATTTGTTATCGAATTTCTTTCGCCGCTTTGGGCGTAAATTTCGTGAAGAATTATAAGAGCGGAATCTTGGATATAGCCTTTAGAGTTTTCTGCTAAATAATCAAGTGCTTGAATTTCGTATGATTTTTTGCAGATTTTTAGGATTTCCTTTTCTGCGATTTCAACAATGGATTTGTTGTTGAAATGTTTGTTGATGTACTGTTTATAAGATAGCCAGTCTCCGGGTGTTACTTCGTTGGCAAATTGTATCAAATTAGCTTTTTCTTCGGCTTGAGGGGCGTAAGGGCTTTGTGGATATTTTGCGCAATAATTGCGGTAAGCACTTTCCGTGTTGATTTTCAATACGTTTTTGTATTCTATTTTGTAAATATTGTGCCAAGCCAAACTTACTTCTTCGGCCTTTGGATAAGTGTTGATAAAATCTTCAAAAGCTTTGATTGTTCCGATAGCGGCAGCGCGGTCGTAAGCCAAGGCGTTGCGGCGTTTTAAAGCTTCTTCGGCTTCCACGGCATCAGGATAGGTGTTCAAAAAATACGTGTATGATTCTACGGTATTTTTGTTGAGAGCGTTTTCAAACGCCAATTTGTTACGGCTTGAAGTCGCTAATTCTTTTTGTTCTTCGTTTGCTTTTTGATAAAATTTCAAGAAGTGTTTGTAAGCCTCAATAGTGTTTTCTTTCTTGGCAATATCGAGTCCTAATTCTGAAACTTTTGAAAATTCATTCATAAATTCGGTTTCGTTGTAACCTTGTTTTGAAAGTTTTGGACGGTGTTTAGAGTCGCTGTTATTGAAATCTTTTTGAGATTTTTCAAGATACGAATAAGCGGTTTCGGGGTTGAATTTTTCGTAATTTTGACAAGAATTAAGTTTATACGCTGCAAAATTAGCGTTACAATTTTCGGAATTTTTTTGTAAAGCTGCTGAAATTTTTGTTTCAGCTTTTTGATATTTTCCGCTGTTGATTAATTTTTCGGCAGTGTAGCCTAAAATTTGAGCTTTAGCATTAATGGATATTAACAATAATGATGCAAGTAAAATTTTTTTCATCGTTTTTTTTTGGCAAAATTAGATGATATTTTAAAGATTACCAAAAAAAATGTAATTAATAGTGAACAAAAAAAAACGGTGGATTGATTTTCCCACCGTTTTTTTATAAGAATATTTTTTTCTTTAGAATGAGAATTGAAGTCTTGTCTGAATGAGATTCAAAGTTCTGTCTTCGGTAATATCCGGACGGTCTTTACCCGTTGCAACAACGTAGTTGAATTTTACGTTGAAATGTTTGTTAATGATGTAGTTAAGACCGAGTTCAAAGTCGGTTTGATTACCGAAATTATCAAGGTTAAGATAATCAACGCGACCTAAAACTTCCAATGTTCCGGGAGCTGAAGTTATAGGTAAGCCCGTAACTTTGTTATATTTCTGTTGATCGCCTATGATTTGATACGAAACCTGACCCCAAACGCCGCTGAAATTGCTTCTTTTTTCGGTATTAACGCTTGCGCCCATGAAGTGAGCCTCCAACAACCATTTTTCTTTGATAAAGAGAGCTTGGAATTCATAACGTTCGTAATTAGGAGCCTCTAATTCACCGGTTTGAATGAGTGTTGTAGCCTCGATTGAAGCCGGAACTACGCCTTTGAAAGAGGGATTTTCAGACGAACCTTTGTCAGTATACAAGAATGCACCGCCGATGTGGAATACAGTTGTTTCGTTGTAAACGGGTCTCCAAATTAATTGTAATCCTGCGTTAAATCCTTGATTATAAGCTTTTTTGTCTACATTTCCGTTGGAATAAAGACCTGTCGAAATGTTTAAACCGTCAGTTGTGTAAAGGTAATTAACACCGACTTTCCTTGAAGGACAGAATGTGTAGTCCACTGAAGGATCTTCGGTGAATTTGTAGTTGATACCTGTCAATTTGATACCGTAAGGCATGAATTGATTACCGAAAGTTACTTTGTTGTGTTCGTTGAAAGAGTATTTTAACGTAACATCGCGGAAAGAAATTGCACCGTTGGTGTAGCAAACCTCAACTTTGCCTTCCCATTTGTCTTTTGTGCCGACAAAACCAAGACGAGTATCGTTTATGAGGATAGCATTATCTACTTCATCATTACCATTTTTATAGGTTCCTTTGTCGTTACGGTTGAGATAAGTACCGGCATCGAAATTTGTTCTACCAATAAATTTCAATTTGAAATTTGGGTCGTTTTCAGGAACAACAGTAAACTGAGCTTGTGCTTGAAAACCTAAAGCGGCTATTCCCGCTGTTAAAATTGCATTTTTTAATACTTTCATTTTATATATTTATTTTTTTATGTTAATAATCATTTAGGACATCAAAAATTGCACCACAAAATTAAACAAAAAAAATGAAATACGGGGTTAAAAAAAATGGATTTTTTCATTTTATAAAGCGTAATACGGCATTAAAAATTTAAAAAAAATCCTTCCGAAGGTATATTTTCGGAAGGATTTTTCTTAAATTGCATATATTTTTATGTTGTTATTTTACCTTCATTTGTGAAGATATTATGTTCTGAAGTTGGCTTTGGTTGAGGAATCCTTGCGTTTGTTTTACGGGGTCGCTGCTTATTTGCGGATTGAAGAATAACAACGTCGGAAGACTTTCTACACCGAATGCCTCGCTTGTGTTGGAACATTTTTCTATATCAACACTGAAAATCTGGATTTTGTTGCCATATTGTTTTTGAATTTTTTCCAAAATCGGGCGCAATTGCTGGCAAGGTCCGCACCATGTTGCATTGAAGTCGATGATAAACGGAGTTTTGCATTTAATTTGCCAGTTTGAAGTGTTGATTACTTTTGAGTTGAAAGTGTTATCGGTACATTCAACAACTGAAGCACTGCCGTAGCTGTCGTTTCCGTCATCGTAACTATCGTTGTTGCCGCCGTTATTGTTCGGACAAGAATTCATTTGGTCTTGTAGGTATTCGGCTTTTTGATTGAGCCAATCTACCAATTCGTTTTCTCCCCATTCCCATTCCTGTTCACATTCTGCAATCATCTGCATATATTCTTTATCATCTTTGCTTGCCAAATGAATTTGAGCTTCCAAGTAATCCAACTGCCATGCTGGTTGCATTTTATCCTGAGCCTCTTGCGGAATATCAACATTTTCATCGTAAGGATCAAAACCGTATTCGTTGGCAACATCATCAAGAATCTGCATTTCTATAGCCTCGCACATCGTTACAATATACACCTTGGTATCTACCGGAAGTGATTCCGTCTTGTTGTAGAGTGTCATAAGATCAGTTGCTGCACCTATTGCGTCTCCGGCATCGAATTTTTCCAAAGATGAATTCAGAACTGCTTCGGCATCTACATTGCCGTTGTTGTTATCACAGCTTTGATTGTTCTTTTTTTGAGAATTTTTTGTCGGTTTTGTTAATTTAGATTTTATTTTACTTTTCGGCTTCTGGTGTGGTGCTACGGACGATTCTTTTTTTTGTCCGTCTCCGTTGTTGTTTGTTGAGCTGCCGCCGCATCCCGCGATTACCAATGATGAACCTAACATTATTGATAAAAATACATTGCTTACTTTCATTGTTTTTAATTTTTAACTTAGTTGTATTTCGTTATCTTTTAATAATTTATGAGGTTATTCCACGTCGATTGAGAATTTTTTTCTTACCATAGTGCAAGAACCTGCTTCGGTACAAGCCTGACCTTTGATGTCGCCGGTAACCGTAAAATTGTCCGTTGAAGGAGTTATAATAACCTTAAACGATGCTTTTTTTGTAAAGAATTTTTCGGTTACTTTGAAAGTCGGATTGTAATGTTCTTCGGGTTTTTGAACTTCGATTATTTTGCTTATGCGTGAATAATCTTGGCTTTCTTCCAAATTTATTTTCAACGGTTGCGAAGCCCCTGATGGATTGTTTGGCGAATACAATCTATAGCCTTGCGGAATTGTTGCGTTGAAATAAATTTCAATGTTACCGTTGCTCAACGTTTTCGTCGTGAATTTCCATGTTACACTCTGCGCAAATGAAAACATTGCCGAAAGAATCATTACTACTGTTAATAAAAATTTTTTTGACATGATTTTTCGTTTTTAATTTTTGTGTTTAACTTATTTTTTCATCTTTAACCTTAAGAGTGAAAAAAAGTTTTTTTTCATAAAAAAAATAAAATTTTATTATTTATTTTTTTTAAATGTTTGGTGTTTGTTCCGTTGCTGCAGGAATTATTATTTTATCCGAAAAGTCCAACATAGGAATCGGGTCAAGACCGAATCTGTGCAGACTGCCCTTACAATATAGTACAAAACCTATTATTGCCAATGCGAGAAGAATCCAAAGTGCAATTTTCCATTTTGGATAGCCTTTGTCAGCAAGCGGGTCTTTAACATTTACTCTTGGGAATTTAACGAGATGTGTAAGTGTTGAACCGAACATGATATTAACAAAGGCATGCGCATTGATTGCCCAACCGTTGGCGTTGAGTAGCGGTGAAAGGTTTCTTTTGCGCAGTTTCAAGTATGCTAAAAGCATTGACGGACCTGAAATAATCAGCAATATCGCCAAAACAGCCAAAATCATTTTGAATACTGACAACTTCATAAATCCTGTTGCGGCTGCAACTAAAAATGTGCCTATCGTTCCTAACGCCATACCGATTGCGGCAAAAATACCGCAGTATTTAGCAATGTCGAAAGCCTCTTTTTTAGATGTAGATTCTGCAATTTTAGCCTCGGCTACCGCAGTTTCCGTTGATGCGGTTTCAGCTGCTTTTGCTGCGGCGGCTGACTTTTCCGTAAGTTTTGTTCCTCCTTCGGCTATTGAGCCTAAGGTCTTGTCTGTCATTTCTTTGTCTTTGGAGGCTGCAAATTTTGTAACCTTTTCTTCGATAAAACTTGCAACTTTTTTGTACGGTGTCCAAAAAGCCTCACGTATTGAAATCGGATTTTCGATAACTTTTGTAATTGTTGCATCCCAAACGTTGTTTTCTCTGTCTATGAAAATCGCATTTTTACCGGTTTTAAGATTATCAATTTCACCGTCGGTTACAACGGCGCAAATTTTCATTGTTTTGTTCAAAACCTTTGACGTGCAGTCGCAATAAATCAAAAATGCAGCACTTTGAGATGCCGTTGCATCGTGTTTGGGCATATCGCTGACTTTAATACACAAATCACATTCCCTTTGGTCTACGAAAAGTTTTCCGACTTGGAACATTGCGAGTTTTTCGTGTTTTACGGTATAAAAATCCGAAAACGTTACGAAATTCCTCAAAAATGAGAAAAAGTTTTGATAACAATGCAAAAGATTATCAACTGAGATAATGCCTTCAGCTTCTTCTTTTTGAGCTAAATCTTTGTCAATGAGTTCCAAAAGTTTGTCTTTTGTACCGTTAGTAAGGATTTTTTCTGCCTCTGACAAGTCAAAACCTTCAACTTTTGAACCGGCTTTTTTGGACATCCAATCCGAATAAGCGGCAAATTTTGAGGCAATGGAATTGAATTCAGCCTCCGAAATTGAGGTTTTTCCTGAAAAATCAACCTCGAAAATCAGTTTTTTTATTTTGGCAAAAGCTCCTTCCCAAGCGGGGTTGATTTCCTCGTTGAGCGGTAAAACGTTTTGATTTGAAATTCTCGCGATAGGATATTTGGCGAGTTCGGCGATTTTTTCGGCTAAATTCTCCGAAGAAATTTTCGTTAAATCTTCGAGCGGAATTTCCATTGCAGAATAAGTGTCTTTGTTGAAAGCCACCATTTTGCAGCGGATAAAATAGTCCTGAATTTTTTGTTTTACAGCGTTGTAAGCCTCCAGAGCATCTTGAGTATTATCACCGTAGGGCAAAATTTCTTGGTTTTGAACAGCGATTTTTTTCCATGACAAGTAATTATTAAGCTCTGTGAAAAATTCTTCAATTTGGTCTTTGTTGATACCTTTTTCGCCGCTGCGGTCATCTAAAGTGCCGATTTTTTCACCGATTAATTTTATAACGGCTTTTAAATCATTACTTTCTGTAGAAATTTCGGTTATAATGCCGTCGCCGTTGAAAGGTGTGCCTGCAAAAACTTTAGTTAAATCTTTTGTGTCTTCCAACGAGATTTCGTCTTTTTCAGAAGAAAGACTTTTGAGGATGGCTTTTGCTGATTTTAAGATTTTTTGCCCTTCTTCGGTATTATCGTTAATATCAGAAAGTTTCAAAACCGAACTGCCGTTTACTAAAAGTTCAGGATTTTTAATCGAATTGCAAAGCCATTTTGAGGTTTTTATGACTTCATCAACGCGGATTTTTCCGTCTTTGTTAACGTCAATAACCTCAAGCGTTTTTTTGTCGAATTCAAGATTTTCGACGGGGCATGAAAGCACCGTCCACATTTTGGTATCAAGTTCGGGAAGGTGTCTGATGTCTTCCCCCGTTTCGATGCTGACACGGGTAACTCCTCCTATTTTGGAGAATTTCCATGTGTGAGATGATTTATTTTCCATATTCTTTATCTTCAGTTTTATTTAAACGAAAAAATATTTTCCAAAAGTAGAAAAAATTATATCAAAATCAAAAAAAAAATTAAATTTGCAGAAAACTTTTATGCTCATTTAGGGCTTGGGAGATAATAATGTAATGTTTTTCAAAAAGTTAAGTAAATATTTTTTTGTTTTAACTATGATTTTGACTTCGGGTATAAACTCTTTTGCTCAGACAAGCGGTTTGAATTCTGGTCAAGATTCTTATCTCGATTCATTGTATTCGGTGATGAAAAATATGCCCGAAGACAGTGCTAAGCTTGAGGTTTATAGTCAGATTTATCACGGACATTACAATTTGGATTCCATAGTAAAATATTCTGTTCTTGCATATAATTTAGCCAAAAACTTATCGTATCAACGCCAAATGGCCGAAGCACTTATGTTTACTGGTGCAACTTACAATGCCGCTTGCGACAACAAAACGGCGGCGGATTATTTTTTTAGGTCGCTTACGATTTGGACTCAGCTCAATGATACTACAAAACAAGCGGTTTGTTATAATTGTCTTGCTGTTATAATGGAAAATCTTAACGATTATTCCACCGCGATCGATTATTATCATAAGGCATTGAATTTGTTTAATCTAAAGGGAGATACGGCTCGTGTTGGAAGAATTTACAGAGGATTGTCAAATACTTACAATGGTTTCAATCTTTTGGAGACAGCAAAGGATTATGCTTTGAAAGCTTTATCAACGGATACTTTAACCTTAGATTTCGCGGCAATAAGTTTTGATTTGATGTACCTTGGCAACGCGTATCTGGCTCAATATAACATAAATTATGAACAAGAAACGCTTTTAAAAGCACGAAAATATTATTTGAAGGGTTTGAAAAAAGCTCAGCAATCCAATTTTTTGGAAGCGATTATAGACCTTGGTTTGGAGCTTCAGAAAAGTTATTTGGATGAATTTTCTATGGCAAAAACGTCTTTGAGGGCAAAGCAGATTTTGGACAGTAGCCTTTTTTACGGAAATTTGGCAAAGGTTTGCATCAACAAAATGGGAAATTTGGTAAAGGATTATGTTTATAAAATTAACAATTGCCGTTATTTGCTGTTTTTGGGACATATTAAAGAGGCGGGAAAAGAAATCGAGACTATGAAAAAAATTTTCATCTCTGACCTCGGACGTTATGAATCTCTGTATTATAATGATTTAGGTCCTGTCATGAAAATCTATTATAAAAATTCTAAGGATTATAAAAGCCTTTATGATTTTATAGAGGATTATCAGAAATATCGTAACCGCCGTTTCAATCTTGATTATACGATTAAGGATTTGGTTTTGGAAAACAGACGGGAGTTTGAAAAAAATCTCAAAAAACTTGATGACGAATTGCTTCAAAGAGAAAAAAAATACGAAAATCTTAAAAAAATACGTTTTGTAATATGGGCTTTTATGTCAGTTTTGTTGGTTTTTTTGACAGTTTGTGTTGTAATCTTTGTTAAAAGATTTAAAGCCAACAAAATACAAAATTTGAAACTATTAGCAAGCACCAATGAAATAGCTTTGGTAAACGGAGGTTTGGAAAGAATTTATGCGAAAATTTTTGCTCAAAATAACGAAATTGCTGCTCAAAACAAGCAGATTGAGGAGCAAAAAAATTCCATACATTACACCAACCGTGCAATAATTCACAGTATCGAATATGCCCGCAACATTCAGAAGGCTTCGATGCCTTCGTTAGCGTTGATGGAAACTATTTTCAAAAGTTATTTTTTGATTTTCAAGCCTTTGGAGATTGTTTCAGGTGATTTTTATTGGGCATCTCAGGTGGGTGATTTTAAGATTATCGGCGTTTTTGATTCTACGGGACACGGCATTTCGGGCGGGCTTTTGAGTATGTTCGGCATTGCAACTCTCAACGATATTATTGCGAAGGCGCAGTTAGAGGATATTAACGCCGCATATATTCTTAATAAATTACGGTTAAAAATTATTACTTGTACCTCTGATGATAATTATGACGGAATGGATGCCGGAGTTTGTGTTATTGATACGAAAAACAAGAAATTCGGTTTTGCCGGTGCGATGAGACCTTTGTGGCATTTTTCGGGCGGTGTTTTCAATGAAATTTTGCCTGAGAGAATGTCGGTTTCGAGGGGTAAATATCAGGATACGGATTTTTCGTGCCGTTATTCGGATTATTTTGAGGGCGATAGGATTTATATTTTTACGGACGGAATGACTGATATTTTCGGAATTTCGGACGAAGACCCTAAAAAGTTGAAAAAGTTTTCGCAAAAGAGAATGAAAGAACTTTTGAAAAATATTCAAAACGAGAGTCTTGAGGTTCAGAAAGATATTATTGAAAAAACTTTAGACCTCTGGCAAAAAGGGCTTTCAAATGATTCAGGGACCGACGATAGACTTATGGTTGCAATATCTCTTTAATAGAAAAAAAGGGAAGGAGTGAGGACTGTTTTAAAAAATATAATCATCATTTTCGTAATTCTAATTTCCCCGTTTAAAACCTTCGGGGAGGTTAGGAGAGGGGATACTGTGGCTTTAAGTTTAGACACTTTGGACATTATATGCCGCGGGTCTTATAATTTTGATACTTTATATAAATACGCTAATTTCCAACTTAAAAAAGCTCAAGTTCTTAAAAACCGAGAGTTCAACGCATACGCTTTGTTTCATTTGTCCAGATATTTTTATGACAAATCTCGTTATAATAAATCAATCGGTTTGTGTTATCAGGCATTAGGATTTTGTGATTATGAAAATTCAACGGAATTTGTGGGGCATTGTTATATGATGTTGAGTCGCAATTATTATTCTCTGGGTGATTTTCTTAATGCCGAATCTTTTTGTAGGAAAGCTTTGGAAATTTACGATTATATATCCTCTCCTTACGGAATTGCGCAGTGTAATTTGATGTTCGGATTGTATTGCCTTAAATATCAACTTTTTGAATTGGGGCGTCAGTATGTTTCCTCGTCGTTTCAGATAAGTTACGGAAAATATCCCGAAGGCGAAATCGTTTCATTAAGGTCTTATGGTTATTGCGATTATGCGAGATATTGCCGCAAAAGCGAAAATATTGGACAACTTCTTTCTGCTGTCAGTTGGTATAATCTTGCGATGAAATATCTTGCAAAATATCCTGATATTCACCCTGTTAATTATGCAGTTTTGATGCAACAGACATCTCTTGCGTATTCGCGTCTTGCGATTGATTCCAAAAAAATGGCAATGAAAAAAATGTATGCTGACAGCAGCCGTAAATATTACGAATTATGCACTACGGTTACCGAAAAACTAAATTCAAGCGAAAATGATTTTTATGCAAAATCGGCAGAAATTAATTGCCTTATTGCGGAAGGAAATTTAACTGAGGCTGAGAAAAAAATCAATAAAATTTCGCTTTTTGTAAATTCCGATCCCGAACATTTCAGTCGTTTCGGTGAAAATTTTTGCAATATTGTTTTGCTTTTTTCGCATTGTAAAAAAGATTATAAATCAATGCTTTATTACATGGAAAAGCTTAACAATTATAAATACCGCCATTACGGTTTTGATTTAGGAACAAAAATTACGAGAACAAAATCCAAAGAAAATTACGACCGTATTATATGCGAAATCGAGGCCGATAAAAAAATCCGTGATTCGCAGTTTGAGGAAAAAATTTCTAAGGGCGAGAATCTTCAGCGTTATCTTTTAACGATAGTTATTCTAATTGTAGTAATTGCGGTTTTGTTTTTACTTTTAAGATTTTGGGAAAATACCGTTAATAAGCGGCTGAAAATTCAAAGCGACGACATCAAGCAGCAAACTTTGAAACTTAATCTTCAAAATTCGGAATTTTATGAACTTCAGCGTAAATTCAATACCGAAAAAGAGGAACTTTTAAGGCATAAGAAAAAATTCATAAAGGCGAACATGGTTCTTCATAATTCGCTTTTAAGGGCGTGGGATTTTCAGTCTGCGTTAATTCCCTCTAAAGAAAAAATGCAACAATATTTCGGGGATTGTCTTATTTTCTTTAAACCCTGTCATATCGTATCGGGAGATTTCTTTTGGGCAGTTGAAACTGAGGAAGTTAAAATTCTTGTTACGGCGGATTGTACAGGACACGGCGTCCCGGGGGCTTTTATGAGTATGCTCGGAATTTCAAGTCTTAACGATATTGCTTTGAAACGTGATTTAAGTTCTAAAACCGATTTCGCTTCCGGTATTTTGGAGGATATGCGTCAAAAAATCATAACCTCTCTTCATCAAAGTTATACTCCTGACGGCGAGATTTACGAAACGATTGATATGTCGGTTTGTATTTTGGAAAGAAAGGAAATGTTTTTGCAGTATGCTGGAGCAAACCGTCCGCTGTGGATTTTCTCTTTAGAGGGTGAAAAATGTTTTGAGCCTGACGAAATCACGGTCGGAATAGATTTGATGCCGGGTGTTAATAATTTTACCAATCACCGTATTGAGATTTTTCCGGGCGATGTTGTTTATACTTTTTCTGACGGAATAACGGATCAGTTCGGCGGCAGAAACGGCAAAATGAAATTCGGTTCAAAACGCTTGAAAGAACTTTTGTCCGGAATTTATTCCGAGAATTTTGATACCCAATATTTAAAAATTGCTGACAGCATCTGCGAATGGACAACCATAAAATCCTCCGGCGACGATGAAATGGAATTTTATTGTGCGCAATTGGACGATCAGTTATTGTTAGGCATAAGAATTGAGGGGTAAAACATGAAAAAAAAAGATTTGTTTTTTTTATAAAAAATTATAAACTTTACATCGCATTTTTTTATTGACAAAGACCATGAACACAAAACATTATATATTATTGTTCGTTTTAATGCTGTTACTGCCAAAACTTTCTGTAAGTCAGAGCGATAGAATAGGTATGTTGAAACAAAAAGTTTCCGTTATGTCCGATTCTAAAGAAAAATTAATGTATTTGGACGAGATTTCAAGGGCTCAACGGAATTTGGATTCTGCCGTTAAATACACGAATTTGGAGTCTGCTTTGGCGAAAAAACTTTCCGATAATGAATATTTGGCGTATGCTCATTTTAATATGGCGAATGCTTTGAGTGCTAATTTTAATTACGAAAGGGCTAATGCTGAGTACAAAAAAGCGGTTGAGGCCTGCGACAGTGTTAAAGGCAAAGCTTGTTTGGGCGATTGTTATAATTATTACGCTAACAATTTAACGCGAATCAACGATTATAACCTTGCCTCTGAATATTATAACAAGGCATTGCATTTGTTTTTTGAATTGAGTGATACGGTTAAGATTACGGGCGTTTATCGTAACATGGGACGTCAGTGCGTGAGTTTCCACCTTTACGAAACGGCGAGTTCGTATTATTCATACGCTTTTAGGCTTGACTCGATAGCAAAAGACGATTATGCGTTGGCACTTGATTTTTTTCAAGCGGGACATTCCGATTACAATCAGTATTTGGACTTGGATTCTTTGGATTTGCTGAAATCGGGTTTTGTTAAAATGAAAAAAGCTTTGGAATTGGCTTATAAAACTGATACGTTAAATCGTTGTACGGCAGGCTGTTTGGAGCAGTTGATGTTGATGTACACAAGTTATGCTGCCAATATTCAGAATCAGGCTGAAAAAATCAAAATGTTGGATTCGGCAAAATATTTTTATTCTCAGGCTTTGAAATTCCGCAAGGATTACGATTTTGAGCGTGATAACATTACGCTTGAAATATGCAGTGCTAATTTCTTGAATCTTGAAGGAAAATGCGAGGAGGCAAAACGCAGACTTTTTGAATTGGAAAAGAAATTCGATGCTAATCCATTAAGATACAACCGTTATCGTGCATATCTTTACCGTTCGATGATTTGGGTTTTAAAGCTTTCCGGTCATTATAAAGAGGCGGTTGATTATTCCGAAAAATTCAAGGACGTTGAAGAGGCTACTTACAACCGTGAGTTTGCCGTAAAATCTACCAAAGCCTCGGCAGAGGCGGAATACGGCGAATTAATTCGTCAAAGGGAAGATTCCGAACGTGAACAAAAAATCATTCAAGACGAGACCACAAAACGTCAAAGAATGATAACTTGTTTTTTTGCGATTTGTATTCTTTTGGCGGCACTTTTGGCTTTTATAATTTGGAAAGGTCTTGTCAGAAAACGTAAGAACAACGAACTTTTGGCAAAACAAAAAGCTGAAATCTGGGAGAAAAACAACGAATTAAAGGTTCAGAATCAGAAAATCATGTCCCAAAGAGATGAAATTATGGCTCAAAGGGACGAAATCGAATCGCAGCGTAGTCAGCTTTCTGAGGCTAATACGAGGATTACTGCAAGTATCAGATATGCGCAAAGGATTCAGACGGCGGCTGTTCCTTCGATGGAAATGATGACGAAAATTTTCGGCGAATGTATGGTTTTTTGGCGTCCGTTGAATATCGTTTCGGGCGACTTTTATTGGGCGACACAAGCCGGAAAATACAAACTTATAACGGCCGCTGATTGTACGGGACATGGCGTTCCGGGAGCTTTTATGAGTATGCTCGGCATTTCAACCTTGAACGACATTGCCGCTCAAAAAAACATCGAAAGCGGCGCAATAACGGCGGCGGGAATCCTTAACGAGTTGAGAGAAAAAATCATTGCGGCACTTCGTCAGAGTGGTCCGCAAAGGGAAACTCAAGACGGTATGGATATGGCTTTTTGTATAATTGACGCCGAGAAAAACGAACTTCAATACGCAGGTGCAAACCGTCCTCTTTGGCATATCAGAAATTCTGAATTGACGGAATACAAAGCCGACAGAATGCCGGTTGGTTTCCATATCAGAAAAACGGGTGCTTTTGAAAATCATATTATCAGCCTTGAGTCTGGAGATATTGTTTATATGGGTTCTGACGGTATTTCAGACCAATTCGGCGGTGAAACAAGTCAGAGTAAATTCGGAACTAAACAGTTGAAAGAATTTTTAATAGAGATTTCTGGTTATCCTTTCGACAAGCAAAAAACAATGCTTGAGGACAAAATAGATAAATGGCGCGGAATCGGAATTAGCGAAAATCCTGCACCTCAATTGGACGATCAAATTCTTATCGGTCTGAAATTTTAGGTCGTATAAACATATCAAAACATTTAAGCCATAAACCCTATTTTTTTTAGGGCTTAAATGTTTTTTTTATATGTTATTTCATTAATTTCTTTTCCTTAGAAAATTTGGCGTAAGCAAATTCAACGGCTATGCCTAAATTTCTTTTGTAAAGAGGTTTGGTGATAAAACCGTAAACATTAGGCAATGTTGCCATCATGATTGTTTCGGGTCTGTCGTCTCCGGTTATGAAAACGACTGGAATATCGTGTTTTTCTGCCATAATTTTAGCTGTTTCCACACCGTCGATGTCTCCGTCGAGATGAATGTCCATGAGAACGACATCAATATCTTGATAAGTATCCACAGCATTGAGCGCATCCTGACCGGTGCGTACCATGCCTACGAGTTCATAGTCTAGCTCTTGAATGAACATTTGGAATATCGTACAAAGCATTTTGTCGTCTTCCACCATTAAAATTCTTTTTGCCATTTTTTAATTTTTTTTAGTGCTGTTTTTCTCCGCAAATTTAGTAACTTGCGCTCGAATTTTTAAATTTTTTTTTATAAAAATTAAATGAATTTGGTTTTAGACATAGGAAATACGTTTTGTAAAATCTGTATTTTTGATTGTAATAAATTGATTTATAAAGACTTGGCGAAGTCCTCGAACTCTGAAATTTTATTAAAAACTTTTGAAATTTTTAAAGTTCAGGATATTAAGTCTGTTATAATTTCAAGTGTTAATTCAAAGGTTTCGGTAGAGGAGGAGTTAAAAAAGAAATGCTCTAATGTGTTGGTTTTTAATTCATTAACTCCTATTCCGGTGAAAAATTTATATTCCACGCCAAAAACATTGGGTCTTGATCGTTTGGCGGCATCTGTTGGGGCTTTTGATTTGTTTGAAAAGAAAAATTGTCTTATAATTGATGCTGGGACTGCCATTACGTATGATTTTTTGAATTCATGCGGTGAATTTTTGGGCGGAAATATTGCTCCGGGAATCCGTTTGAGATTTTCTTCGCTCAACGAGCACACCTCAAAATTGCCTTTAATTGAGGATTTTTCTTGGGGTGGGGAGTTCGGAAACGATACTTTTTCGGCAGTAAGCAACGGCGTTTTGAATGGGTTACTCTTTGAAATTGAGGGATATACAAAGCGTTTTGAAGATAAATATCCTGACGGAAAAATAATTTTAACCGGCGGTGATACTATTTTTTTGTCTAAGAAATTAAAAAATACGATATTTGCAGAGCCAAATTTAGTGGCAATCGGTCTTAATAGAATTTTGAATTACAATGTATTTTAGAACTTTAAAATTTTTGATTTTATTTCTGGCACTCTCGTTAGGAGTTCGGGCGCAGAAAATTACAAACTCTCCGTATTCGAGATACGGAATCGGCGATATAAATTTTAACGGCACGGGTCATGCCGTTGCTTTGGGCGGGACTTCGATAGCCGAAAGCACGCCTTATTTTCTTAATTTAGTGAATCCGGCGGCAAACACTAATCTTCAGATTCAGAGGTTTGTTTTTGATGTGGGTTTCGATGTTAAATATACTAATACCGAATCGCAAACAAATAGTCAAAAAAATAGCAATTCGACTTTTAGATATTTT
Organism: Bacteroidales bacterium; assembly: GCA_017544805.1. GTDB lineage: Bacteria > Bacteroidota > Bacteroidia > Bacteroidales > UBA3824 > UBA3824. Next base: position 28,471 of record JAFYDK010000014.1, read on the forward strand.
GCGGGCGGATTTGCCGTAAAACCGTGGTGGTCGTTTACTTTTGCGATGATGCCTTATAGTTCGGTCGGTTATGCTATGTCTGACTCCTCAAATGTTACTTTGGAAAATACTTCGGAAGTTTATGGTTATTCGCAGTATTATTCGGGAAAAGGCGGACTTTCAAAAATTTCGCTTTCTACCTCGTTCAAAATCTTGAAAATGTTTTCTGTTGGTATTCAGGGCGAATATCTTTTCGGCGATATTGAGCGTTATAATTATATTGGCGTAAAGGCTACCGACAGTTATTATTCGGGCTCATATTACAATAATAATTACATTATTCACGGATTTAATTATGATTTGGGATTTTTAGCAGAAAAAAGTTTCAAATATAAAAAGGATTCTACAAAAAATTGTTGTAAATTTGCAGCCGGATTTTATTACTCGAACAAAGCGAAATTAAATACGAGAAACGAGTTGCTTTTGTATACTAACAATTCTTTGACTGCAACATCTGACACTATCGCCGCCGATACACTTTACGACGGCAAGATTGAAATACCGCAGTCTTACGGATTCGGTATAAGTGCAGAATTTTTTGACAAATTTTTAGTAAATGCCGATTACAAGTATCAGAATTGGGCTAATTTCTCGCTTCCGGGCCAAGAGAATTCCACGACGCTGAAAGAAAACCGTTATTACGGGTTGGGTTTTCAGTTTGTTGCTGCAAAATTTTCTTCAAGGTATTACAAAACTATCAACTATAGAATTGGAATCCACCGCTCGGATACATATTTGTCGATAAACGGACGCGAAATACAAGATAAAGGCTTTACCTTCGGGTTGGGATTTCCTGTAAGAAGTTTGTTGCTGAATGTGAGTTGCGATTTTGGAACGCGCGGCACAACCGATTACAATTTATATAAGGAAAAATATTTTCTCATTCATTTCAACGTAACGGCGCATGACGTTTGGTTTGTTAAGAGAAAATTCCAATAGGATCTTTTTAGAATTGAGTGAATTTACTAATTTTTAATAAAAAAAGGATAAAAATTATTATGAAAAAGAACAAAACGGCAAAAGTTGCCCTGTCATTTTTGGGTTTGCTGTTCTCGTGCAATATGGCTGCGGGTCAAACGGCAAACGATGTAATCGCCGTAAAATTTCCCGAAACAAAGGGGGAATTGGCAATTAACAGTTCAACAGTTTACAAACCGGCTTTGAAAAATCAATACCGTGCTTTGTATGCAAAAATGTCTACCGGCCTTAGTGAAATCGAAAAATTTGAAAACGGTGGTGCAGAGGCTGAAGTTTTGGAAGTTTTTGACATTAAAACGCTTCGTGATATGCAAAAAGCGGGTTCGCTTGTTGATTTGAAAACATCTGTTTTGAGCGAACAGCACAAAATCGCAACTCTTATGCGTGAAGAAAAATACGGAGCCGATTCTGCTAATTGTATGCGTCAGTTGTCTATGTTTCAACAGTATACAAAGCAGAAAAATTATGACGATGCTTATCCGTCTTGGTCTTTGTTGATTAATGAATTTCCTAAATGCTCACAGACTATTTATCAGCACGGAGCAACAATCGCTAAATACAAAATTCAGCAGGCGGTTAAGGAAAAAGACGTTAAAAAACGTGAATTATGGATTGATACTTTGATGATGGTTTATGACCTTAGAATCAAGTATTTTGCTGCAACGAGCAAGAATTACGGTGAGGCTTATCTTTTGGGTCGTAAAGGTGTAGACCTTTTGAAATATCGTAAAAATCCTATTGAAGAGCCTTATAATATTTTGATTAAAGCTATTGATTTAGGTGGTAACAATAGTGAAATTGCGGTTATTCAAACGGCAATGCAGTCTGTTTCGGCAATGTTTGACGAAAGCAAAATCGATGCAGCGGTAGTTGTTGATAAATACTTGCAGTTCAGTGATATTCTTAATGCAAAGAAAACTGCTTTCAGCGATGCTGTGGAAAAAGCAACTGATGCAAAGGTAAAAGAAGAGGCTGAAAAGAATCTTGCTGATACCAAACAAGTTCAGGCAGCTGTAGACCAAATGTTTTCAACGAGCAAAGCAGCAGAATGTACATCGCTCAACAAAGCTTTTGAAGCAAGATTCAATGCTAATCCTAGTGATGTAGAACTTGCTGAAAAAATCGTTAAAATTTTTGACGCAAAGGGTTGTACCGACCTTCAGCTTTACGAAAATGCTACGGCAAAACTTATTGAAAACAAACCTTCAGAACTCTCTTGCTACAATTTCGCCAAAATGTTGGAGAAAAAAGGCAAAGATGATGATGCTATCAAATATTACGAACAGGCTATCGGATTTTCAGCAACCGATACTATGAAAGCTGTTTACAATTATGCACTTGCACGAATTTACAAAGGCAAAAATCAAGTAAGCACTGCACGTACATACGCTCGCAAAGCTATCGAACAAAAATCAAATTTCGGTCTTCCGTATATTTTGATTGCCGTTATGTACGGTCAGAATCCTGTAGGAGAAGATCATTTTGAGAAATCAAAAACATATTGGGTTGTAATTGACAAACTTCAAAAGGCAAAACAAGTAGATCCCTCTGTTGCAACCGAAGCTCAGAAATTGATTAATCAGTATGCTGGTTCGTGTCCTAAGAAAGAGGAAGCTTTCATGCACTCTATCACCCCCGGCACTTCAGTATCTGTAGGCGGTTGGATTGGTGAAACCACAACAGCAAGATTTTAGTGTTTTTTATTGTTTTATCCCTGTCCGGACGAATAATCCGGCGGGGATTTTTTTTCATTATGATGAAGCGGATATTTTATTTTTTCCTTCCCGGATTATTTTTCACGGCTTGTTCGCAACAAGTTGATACTCTTAATAGTTACAACGTTGATGAAACTTTTGCGGATTTGTCCGTAACGGATTTGAAAACCTCGTATTATTCCGGGCATAGTTTGCAATCTCAGATTACGGCTCCTATTGTGGACGATTATGAAACTACGGAGCAGCCTTACATGGAGTTTCCACAAGGTGTCAAAGTTGTTTTTTATGACGAGCAACTCAAGGAGGAAAGCGTTTTGACTGCGGATTATGCGGTTTATTATTCCAAAAAAAAGCTTTGGGAGGCACGCAAAAATGTTGTTGTAAAAAACGATCAGGGTGCAAAACTTTTAACTGAACAGCTTTTTGGCGATGAAGTTCATAAAAAGATATTTTCGGTAAAAAAAGTTACCGTTATCGACCCTGATTCTACCGTTATTGTGGGAAAACAAGGTTTTGAATCCGATATGGCATTCAGAAATTATAAATTTTTGGACGTAAACGGCGTTGTAAACTTAAATAATCAATACGGTGAAACCATTCAAGGCGACAGCCTTAAAAATCAAAATATCGAATAAAAAAAGCATGAAAACAAGACAAGGAAAATGGGGGGCAATGGAAATTTTATGGATATGTTTTTTTGTCCTTTGTTTGCTTTTAGCGGTTTTGATTACCGTTAAAAGCGGATTTTCGGAGGCTCTCGTGATGTATATTTGCAGCGGGGTATCGTTTCTGATGTTTTATTGGCGGCGGTCTTTGCGCAAGAGCGAAGAGAAAAAAGGTTTGAGATAAAGAAGAAAAAAACCGTAAATTTTTCGTTAGAGAAATTTACGGTTTTTCTTTTTTTTTTAATAATTGTTCAAAGCGTTGCCCTCTGAGTCGCAGAAGTCATATTTTATAAAGCCGTAATCTGAGTCGGCGAATATTTTTATTATGACTTTATATTTCAACATCCATTTTAGGCGCAGAGAAAAAATACCTTTTTTCAGATACGCTGCAACAATGGGGTTCACTCTGAGAATCAATTTTTTTTTGATATTGTTTTGGGTCAAAATATTTTTTAGCGTGTCCTCTATTTCGTCTTCAAGAAGCAGAGTTGAAGTTATTTCTCCCGTACCACCGCAGCACGGACAAGTTTCCATTGTGGACATTTTCATTTCAGGGCGTACTCTTTGCCGCGTTATTTGCATAAGACAAAATTTACTTAGAGGCAGAATATTGTGTTTGGTTCTGTCTGCGGCCATAATTTCGCGCATCTTGTCGTAAAGAGCCTTTTTGTTTTCGTTTTTGTGCATATCGATAAAATCGACTACGATAATACCGCCTATGTCCCTAAGCCTTAATTGTCTTGCTATTTCGTCAGCAGCTGCAAGATTTACCTCTAAGGCGTTGGCTTCTTGATCTACGTTGCTTGCCCTGTTACCGCTGTTTACGTCTATCACGAAGAGTGCTTCGGTGTGTTCCATAATAAGGTAAGCACCGTTTTTGAAAGTTACCGTTTTTCCGAAAAGGGTTTTTATTTGTTTGTTAATATTAAAATATCTGTCAAAAACCGAAACCTTGTCGGTATCAAGTTTTACGATTTTTTCCTTTTCGGGGGCAATATTGCATATAAATGTCTTTGCTTCATGATATATTGCGGGATCGTTTACAACCACACTATTGAATGAGTTGTTCAGGGTATCGCGTAATATAGTGGACGTAGCGTCCATTTCACCCGCCAGCAATTTAGGCGGAACGCCGCCCGCCATTACGCGGCACGCCGTTTCCCATTTTTCGACTAATGATTTTATTTCGCCGTCAAGAACGGCTACTCTGCGGTTTTGAGCCTCAGTTCTTACGATAATTCCGTAATTTTTAGGCTTAATAGATTGAATCAACTGACGGAGTCTTTCCCGTTCTTCTTTTGATTTAATCTTTTGAGATACTGACACTTTGTCGGAAAAAGGCAATAAAACCAAGTTTCTTCCGGCGATTGAAATTTCAGAGGTCAGTCTCGGACCTTTGGTCGATATGGGTTCTTTACTGATTTGAACAACCACTCTTTGACCCGAAGAGAGTTGTTCGCTAATTTTGCCCTTTTTGTTAATCTCGGGCATCAGACTGATAGATTGAAGAGGTTGGGAATTTTTGGGATTGTCAATAGCCGTTTGCACGTATTTGTGAAGCGACGAGAACTGTGGACCCAAATCCTGATAATGTAAGAACGCATCCTTTTCGTAACCTACATCTACAAAGGCTGCATTAAGAGCCGGCATTATTTTTTTTACTTTACCTAAGTAAATATCTCCGACGCAAAAGTGCTGATTCCTTTTCTCTTTGTGTATTTCCACCAACTGCTTGTCTTCAAGCAGTGCAAGTACAATTTCCGACTCAGTTGCGTTAATCACTAAATCGTTGTTCACTTCCAATACAGAGTGTTAAGAATTATACTTAAAAATTTCCGTAAAATAGTAAAAAAGAGCCCGCCTAAAAAAAATTATCGGCGCAGCTCCCTTTTTCATTTTGTAATGAACAGACGCTTAACTTCTTAGAGTCCTATTTTTTCTTGTGTCTGTCCTTGCGCAAACGTTTTTTACGTTTGTGCGTAGCCATTTTGTGGCGTTTTCTTTTTTTTCCGCTCGGCATTTTGTTATTATTTTTAAAATGTGATACTTAAATAATTTATTTCTTTTTATTTTTTCTTTTTGTTGTCCTTAACCTCGCTTACAAAAACTTTAGAAGGTTTGAAAGCCGGAATGTTGTGTTCAGGAATAACAATGGTAGTGTTTTTCGAGATGTTTCTTGCTGTTTTTTTAGCTCTCGTTTTGATGATGAAACTACCGAAACCTCTGAGATAAACATTGTTTTTCTCTACCAAAGATTCTTTGATAGTATCCATAAAAGCTTCAACTGCTTTTTGAACAGTTACTTTCTCGATTCCCGTATTTTTGGAAATCTCGTTTACGATGTCTGCTTTTGTCATTGTTAATATTTTTTTTAATTAATTTTTTACTTATTTTTGACTTGCAAATATACGAGTTTTATTTGATATAGAAAATTTTTTTGCATTTTTTTTTTCAGAAATATTTGTATTTCAGGCAAATAAAAAGGTGATATAAAGTTAATGTTTTGAAAATCAGTTTTTTAACCCCCTAAAAAATAAAAAAGACGGCCTTAATTAAGACCGTCTCAAATATTTATCTCATATCGTTGAGCTCTGCGCCGGGGTATTTGCTTTCTTCGTAAATAAACAAATTATCGGGCATTGCAACGTTAGGTTTGTAATCAAGTATTTCAATAATTTGGTCGCTGCCGTTTTTGAACTTGATGTCAATACTGTAAATTTGAGTTGTGGCTTTATCAACGATAAGTTCTATCGTGTGAAATTCTTTGCCTTTAGGCGATTCGGGATACAAATCTATAACATAACAATTTTTCTTAACCGTTGAGACTTTTCCGTCGGCTTTGATTCTGATTTGTTTTTGTTCTTCGCCTTTCAAAGTGTATTTGAAACCTTTTTCGTAAAGGGAGAAAATTTTAGTCGGATTGCTGACGATAGACTCTTCCGTTTCATCAACTGCGCTTACTGTGATTTCGTTAGCGTCTTTGGAATAAGTCCAAGTATCAGTTCCGTTAGAAAAAATTTCCGTACCTTGGAGAATAAGTTTATATTTATTATTACCTTTAATAAACATATAGCCTTGTTTGGTATCTTTGGTTTTTTCGGCTTTGTTCTCGAGTGTCCAATCGAAAGTTGCTCTTAACGATTGATAACTTTGAGTTGTTGTTGAAATTTTTTCCAACACTTTTTTTGCTGCCGGGTCATGAGTTTCTTTGTTTTGAGCCATTGAGGGTGCTGCTAAAGCTGCCGTCAAAAACATAGCCGTAATAATTCTGATAACTTTCATTTTTATAATATGTTTTTTTTGTTTGTTAATAAATTCATCTGTTTTGATTGTTGCAAATTAGTTTCGTCTTTGAATATTTTTTTATAAAGATCTGTCTAAATTTTCCAAAAACTGCATTAAAGCATATTCCGAATCGATATTTACGCTTCGAGCTTTGGAGCCTTCGTTAGGACCGACAATTCCTGCGGCCTCAAGTTGATCCATAATTCTTCCCGCGCGGTTGTAACCGATTTCAAGTTTTCTTTGCAACATAGAAGTACTGCCTTGTTGCGAGAGAACGATAATTTTGGCGGCCTCTTCAAAAAGAGAATCACGTTTTGAAAGGTCTACGGGTTCAGAGCCGTCAGGAGCTTCAATATCGGGTTCTGGCAGTTCGTATGTTGTCGGATAACCGCGTTGCGACCCGATAAATTCAGTGATTTTTTCAAGTTCTGGTGTGTCGATGAATGCGCATTGGAGTCGTGTTAAATCCGAGCCGTTTGAAATAAGCATATCACCGCGACCGATTAAGTGGTTTGCTCCCGGACAGTCAAGAATTGTTCTTGAGTCCATCATACTTGATACTTTAAACGCAATTCTCGTCGGGAAGTTTGCTTTAATTAAACCCGTAATGATGTTGGTTGTCGGTCTTTGCGTTGCAACTATCAAATGTATGCCGATGGCACGTGCTAATTGCGCAATTCTTGCAATAGGTTTTTCGATTTCTTTGCCCGCCGTCATAATCAAATCCGCAAACTCGTCGATTATAACAACGATGTACGGCAAAAATCTGTGTCCGTTTTCGGGGTTGAGTCGGCGTGAAATAAATTTTGCATTGTATTCTTTTATGTTTCTGACCTTTGCCTCTTTCAATAAGTCGTAACGGTTGGTCATCTCAACGGTAAGAGAATTCAACGTTTCTTTTACTTTATCAACATCCGTTATGATTGCTTCTTCGCTTTCGGGCAGTTTGGCAAGATAATGTTTTTCTATATTATTATAAAGTGTAAGTTCTACTTTCTTGGGATCTACTAACACAAATTTTACCTCAGCGGGGTGCTTTTTGTAAAGTATTGACGCAATGATTGCATTAAGTCCGACCGATTTACCTTGACCTGTTGCACCGGCAACAAGAAGGTGCGGACATTTGGTTAAATCCATTACAAAGCATTCGTTGCTGATGGTTTTACCTAAAGCAATCGGCAGTTCGTATTTGCTGTTTTGAAACGCCGGAGATACGATTAGCGATGACATCGAAACGATAACAGGCTTTTTGTTCGGCACCTCGATTCCGACCGTACCTTTTCCCGGCATCGGGGCAATAATTCTTATGCCTAAGGCCTCAAGACTTAACTGAATGTCATCTTCCAAATTTTTTATTTTAGAAACCCTGATTCCGGCAGCCGGAACGATTTCATAAAGCGTTACCGTAGGACCGATGGAGGCTTTTATTTTGTCAATTTTAATTTTGAAATTTTTAAGCGCCTCAACGATTTTGGTTTTGTTTTCAATAAGTTCGCTTTTGCTGACGGATTCTTCCGAGGTTTCGTATTTGTTTAGAAGTTCCACGGGCGGAAGTTTATAATCCGAAAGTTCTTTCGTAGGATCGTACGGCGGCAACGAATTGATATAATCAAGTGCAACATCTTTGTTGGTTTCGACCTCTAACGCAAGCGAATCTCCACTGTTATTTTGCTGATTCTCTGTGGGTTGAGCGGAAGTTTCGGAAACTTCTCCCTCTTGATGATTTTCTTCATTGACCTCAGTTTGAGGTTCGATATATTCTTCTGTTTTTTTCGTCGTGTCCTCAACGTCAAAGTCAAGTAAAGTATCCTCTTCGATGGAATGTTGTTTGCCGTCATCAGTTAAAACAAAATGCTCTTTTGATTGGCTTTGTTGCTGTTGTAAATTATCTGAAGACTGTTTTTGCTCAATATTTTCAAACGGAATTTTTTGCTGAACACCGCTGTCATCGCCTTTGAAAATATTTTTAATGAATGAAATCGGTGATTTTTTCTCTTGAGAGTTTTCCGTTTCGGTTTTAACAGCGGAGTTTATCGGTGAGTTCAACATTCCGCCTTCGTCCTCGTCATAAACATAATCCGTTGTGTTAACATTATTTGTAGCGTTAGTTGCAGGTCTTGAATACGGATTTTTGATTTTGTTTTCTTGACTTTCCGTCATCGACTTAGCATAAAGATTTGCCGTTTTGATAGCCGATTTTAAATTCTTATGCTTGGTGAAATCGTCAATGAAAATTTTAACCCAATTCATTGAATTCTTTTTAGTCATAAGAATTATTGTTCCGGCAACGATTAAAAGGAAAATCAGCGTACCGAATTTTCCTAAAATCGATTCCAACCAATAATCAGTTTCATATCCGAAAACTCCGCCCAAAAAGAAGAAACCGTCGCCGAAAAGAAATGCCAAAAAAACCGATGACCAAACCGTCCAAACGATAGTATTTTTAACGGTTTTCCAAAACGGTACGGGCTCGAATTTCAAGATTTTGAACGCAGACAGCGCACACAAAAAAATGAATGAAAACGACGGAATACCGAATAAATTATGAATAAAAATCTGTGCTAACGCCGCTCCGAATTTACTGCCCCAGTTTTCAACCAAAATGTCGCTGTCGCCGAGATAGCGTAGCATACCGATTTCAAATTTAGACTGGTCTTCTTTCCATGTGAAAAGAAATGATATAAAGCCGATTAACATTAAAATCGAGGTCAGTACCAGCAACAAAGCAAAAACAAATTTTACTCTGTCGTCTTTGCACCAGTTAATAAATTTTGTTACAGGCGATTCGTATTCAGTTGCTTTTTTCCGTCCCATTTTTCACTTTAATATAATTTTGCGCAAAAGTAAAAATTAAATTACAAATATAAAAATTTATTTTCTGCCTTCTAATGCCGCCTGAAATTCAAACATTTGGTCGCGTAATTGTGCTGCCAAAACAAAATCAAGTTTTTTGGCTGCTTTTTCCATTTCTGTTTTTGTCTGCTTGATAAGATTTTCCAAATCACGTTTCGAGAGAAAACGGATTTCGTATTCTTGATCGTCAGAGGTTTTTATGCGGCTTTTTTCCGGAAGTTTCTCCTCCGGAGTCTCCGGTTTTGTGAGTATAAGATTGTTGTCTTTTTTTATCTGACGCGGAGTAATGTTATGGTCTTTGTTGTATTGAATTTGAATGTTTCTGTGCCGTTTGGTCTCTTCAATCGTCGTTTTCATCGAATCGGTGATTTTGTCAGCATACATGATAACGTGTCCGTTGATATTTCTTGCAGCTCTTCCGGCGGTTTGTGTCAGCGACCTTGCAGAACGCAAAAAGCCCTCTTTGTCAGCATCGAGAATGGCAACTAACGAAACCTCAGGCAAGTCCAAACCCTCTCTCAAAAGGTTTACTCCGACCAAAACATCAAACATTCCTTTCCTTAAACCGTCCATAATTTCAATCCTTTCCAAAGTATCGACATCGCTGTGGATATAACGGCAGCGGACGTTCATTTTGTCAAGATATTTGGTTAATTCTTCCGCCATACGTTTGGTAAGTGTCGTAACCATAACTCTTTCGTCCCTTTCCACAACTTTTTGAATTTCATTCATTAAATCGTCGATTTGATTTTCAGTGGGGCGGACGTCAATCGGTGGGTCAAGAAGTCCCGTGGGACGAATCATTTGTTCAACGACAACGCCTTCGCATTTTTCCAATTCATAATCGGCGGGTGTTGCGCTCAGATATATCGTTTGATGTGTTAATTCTTCAAATTCGGCGAATTTCAGCGGACGGTTGTCCAAAGCGGCAGGCAGCCTGAAACCGTATTCCACAAGATTAACTTTTCTGCTGCGGTCGCCGCCGAACATCGCATGAATCTGTCCTAAAGTTACATGGCTTTCGTCAATTACCGTTATAAAATCATCGGGAAAATAATCTATAAGACAGAAAGGTCTTGTGCCGGGTTTGCGTCCGTCGAAATAGCGTGAATAGTTTTCAATGCCCGAACAATGTCCGAGCTCCTGCATCATTTCGAGGTCGTTATTAACACGGTCTTCCAGACGTTTGGCTTCTAAGTTTTTACCCGCATCTCTTAATGCTTCTAACTGCAAGCCGAGGTCGATTCTGATATTTTTCATCGCCTCAAAAAGCGTGTCTTTACTCGTCATAAAAATATTGGCGGGATAAATAACGCAATCATCCGTTTTGTCAATTTTGTGTCCCGTTTCGGGGTCAAAAATAATTATTTCATCAATTTCGTCGTCCCAAAACCTGATTCTGTACGCAAAATCATCGTATGCCACAAAAATATCTACCGTATCGCCTTTTACGCGGAAATTTCCCCGTTTAAATTCGATTTCGTTTCTGCTGTACATACAATCGGAAAGCTGCAACAAAAATTGATTGCGGTTAATTGTCTGACCCTTAGTAAGATGTATAATGTTAGAATGAAAATCCTCAGGGTTTCCTATACCGTAAAGACAACTTACGGAGCTTACTACAATTATATCCCTTCTGCCTGATAATAAAGCTGTTGTGGCAGAAAGACGAAGTTTTTCGATGTCATCGTTAATTGACAAATCTTTTTCGATGTAAGTGTTTGTGGTCGGAATAAATGCTTCGGGTTGATAATAATCGTAATACGACACGAAATATTCAACCGCATTGTTCGGGAAAAACGCTTTGAATTCACCGTAAAGTTGAGCTGCAAGAGTTTTGTTGTGGCTCAAAACAAGGACGGGTCTGTTGAGTTTTTCGATGACATTAGCCACCGTAAAGGTTTTACCTGAACCCGTTACACCTTTGAGAATCTGATACTTATCACCTCTTAAAACACCCTCGGTAAGTTCTTTCACCGCTTGCGGTTGGTCGCCCGTAGGTTTGTATTGAGAAACTAACTGAAAATCCATTACTTAAAAATTTTGACAATACAAATTTAGAAATATTTTTTGCTTTATCAAAAAAAATTTGTGAGTTAAAAAAATTCTGTATAATTTTAGCGGTTAATTTTAAATAAAAAAACTATGGAAAATACATGTGCAGGTTGGCTCGTTCTTCATACAGAAGGTTGTGAATCAAAGACTTATCAGCTAAAAGAAGGTAAAAATCGTATCGGCAGAAAATCTCTTAACGGTATGCCCGATGTTGCGGTTGAAAACGATATTTATGTTAGCCGAAACCATGCAGTTTTGGTTGTTAGAAAAACAGATGGCATTGATTATGAATATCTTATAGCTGATAATGCGGAAATTCAAGGCAAACCGAGTTTGAATGGAACTTTCATAAACGGAAATCCGGAACGTCTTGGAGAAAATCCTGTGAAATTGAAAGACGGAGATACAATTCAAATAGGCATTACGAAATTTGTTTTGCAAACCGCAAAAATTGCTGTAAATGTGGACGATGCCGTAAAACTTACCTCAAAACTCGGTTACGAAAAGACCGTTGAAGTTTATAATTCGGGTGCAGTATTAAGAAAACGTATTAAATAGTATGTTGAAAAAAATATTTTTTTGTCTTGTACTTTTAACATCTTTGAGTGTCAAGGGGCAAGTTTTCACTGTTTCCGGCATTGCTAAAACTTATGCCGGTGATACGCTCAAAATGTATGTTGTTGATGATTATATCACTAAAAATGAATCACTTATAGCTTCTGCTAAAGTTGATAGCGATGGAAATTTTACTTTTTCGGGCAACATCAAAGATGTAAAGGTCGCTTATATTGATTTAACGGTTTTTAAAGGGCGCATTTTTCTTGGTCCGAATTTAAAAGAAGAAATCGTATTGCCTGAAAAACAACAAATTACGCTTCAGGATAAGTTGAATCCTTATTTCAAAAAGGCGGAGTTTTTTGTTAAGGTTATAAATCAAAAAGACAAGGAAGATTTGAATCTTTTGATACCCGAATTTGAAAAATATTTCAATTCGGCGATGGGAAAGGTTTTTTATTCTGTTAAAGGTGTTTCAAAGGCGACTGTTGATAGCATGGAAAATGTTATTAATCAGAAGTTTACGACAAAAAATCAGTATTTTAACGATTACAAAAAATACCGTTATGCCTTGCTTGATTATACCGCATATCACCGCAGTAAGGATGATATTGTGAAGGAACTTTTTACGGGTAAAGAAATTTTGATAAATTCTCCTGCATATGCGGAACTTTTCGATGAATTGTTTACAAATGTTTTTACCTCCGGCAAAACCTCGGCTATCGTTATAAAAGACTTATATCAAGGTATTTACGATAAAAGTTACAATACTTTGAAACGCAAAATGATGTCGGAGCCGAAAGTCGGTGGTGAAAAATTTGCTGATTATCTGATTCTCAAGGGCTTGAAAGATTCTTATTATTCGGATTCGTTTCCGAAAGAGTCTTTGGTTGCCGTTGCTGATTCTGTTGCGATGATGTCTAAAACGAAGGATTTCAGACAGATAGCTGCAAAATTATCGGAAAAATTTACGACGCTTCTTTGCGGTTATGCCCCCCCTGAGATTTTCTTGAGGGATGATAAGGGTTTGGAATATTCTTATCAAAAATCTTCAGGAAAATTTGTATATTTAACATTTTATAATCCAAATAGTTACGCGGCGTATGCGGATTTGGATTTGTTAAAACAAATCCGTAAGGGTTTCCCTGAAGATGTTTTGGAAATTGTTATGATTTTTGTTTCTGACAAAAAGGAAAAGATGACGGAATTTTTGAAAAAAGAAACGGATGTAACATGGAAAGTTTTATGGTACGGTTTTGATAATGAATTACTTAAGAGTTATAATGTTCGTGCCTTTCCTGTTTATTATATGTTGAATCCACAGGGAAAACTTTCGATGAATCCGGCACCGTCTCCGCAGGAGGATTTTGTGTTGAAATTCAACGCAGCTTACCGTAATTGGAAAAACGATCAGTATAGACAACAATATCGTGAAAATCAAGGCATTAAGTGATTACCGAATTCAAACAAATATTTAAAAACGGGCTTTCAGAGGGCAAGCGTTCAAAAATCCGTGGAGCAATAGACAACGTATTGTTTTATACCTCTATTGTCATTTTTTTTGTAGCTGTTTATGAAATCGGTTTTTTGGGCGGTAATACTGACACGTCTGTTTTACATAAAGTCTATTATTCATATTTGTTTTTTTATTTTGTTTTTTTCTCCGTCAAAATGCCGTCTTTCCTAAAAAAACGGGGAAAAAAAATCTACATGACCGTCATCAGAATTTTGATGCTGATAATGATGGTTTTTTATCTTTTTAATGTCAATTTTGTATTTGATTCCGTTGATTATCACGGAGTTGTGTATAGATTTTTGACAAGTCCCGATTTGGTTTATATTTTGATTTTTGCTGTTTTTTTTATTGAACTTTCCAAAACAACTTTCAAAATTTTGGTTGCGAAAATCAAACCTCAGGCTTTGTTTGCCATGAGTTTTTTTGTTTTGGTTTTCATCGGGGCGGGTTTGTTGAAAATGCCTAATGCTTCAAACGGGGATTTACCTTTTGCGGATTGCCTTTTTATGGCAACAAGTGCAACAAGTATTACAGGACTTCAGTGTGTGGATTCCGCTGAAAAACTTACGCTTTTCGGACAGATTATCATATTGATACTCTTGCAGATAGGTGGTCTTGGCGTTATGACTTTTACTTGCTTTATTGCATATTTTTTCAAGGATACGACTTCATTTAAAGCCGATGAAATGCTCGGAAACATGGTTGGGACGCAGGGTATGGGTTCGGGTTTAAAAATAATTTTGACAATCGTTCTTTACACTTTTACGATTGAGATTTTCGGCGGTTTTGCCATTTATTTTGCCGTTGGTGACAGTGGAATTTTTGCTGATTTCAACGAGCGTTTGAAATTTTCTGTATATAATTCAATATCAGCGTTTTGCAATGCTGGTTTTACGACTATTCCGGGGAGTATGACGCATCCTGAAATTTTCAGCAATTACGCTTTGAAAATTATTATCGCCGTGCTTGCGATTTTAGGCGGAGTTGGTTTTCCTGTCTTAATCAATTTACAAAATTTTTTGTATCATAAACTTGTTAATTTAAAACGTGTTATTTTTGACAGAAAGCGTTATATTCACGAGCCGAGATTGATTAATGTTAATACTAAACTTGCGGCTATTGTTTCGACAATTATGTTTGTATTTGGTACTTTTTCGTTTTTGTATTTTGAGTGGGGGAACACTTTGACAGCACATGAAGGATTTTGGAAAAAATTTATTGACTCGTTTTATTATTCAACGATGCCGCGGTCAGCAGGTTTTAACGATGTTGACATTTCTCTGATGCGGACACCGACTATTATGCTTTTGATTTTTCAGATGTGGGTTGGTGCCTCACCGATTTCAACCGGAGGCGGTGTCAAAACAACGACTTTTGGTGTGGCTTTCTTGGTGATAACCAGTATTTTGCGAGGAAAAGACAGAATTGAAATTTTCCGAAGAAAAATAGCTAATAGTACAGTTAGAACGGCATTTGCGGTTATAATGTTATCGTTGATTTTCATTTTTATCGGGTCGTTTTTGTTGATGATTTTTGAGGAGAAAAATCCTCAGACCAATCTTGTGAATATAATTTTTGAAACGGTTTCAGCATTTTGTACTTGTGGTTTGAGCATGGGTATAACAGATTCATTATCAACATCGAGCAAACTTGTTTTGACGTTTTTGATGTATGTCGGCAGGGTAGGGGCGTTGACATTAGTTGCAGCATTTTTTACCCCCGTCAAATCGCTGAATTATATGTACCCGAAGGAGCAAGTTTATATCGGATAACGAAATATATATTCCGGCAAAAAAATTCATCGGAAATAAACATTTTAGACAAATGAAAAAAATATTATTTTTAACAGCGGTGATTTGCTTTTTTTACGCTTGCAAACCCGTAAAACTCAATTTTGAAAACAACTATTCGCAGTGGAATTTCAACAGCGATAGCGATATTGTCCACAACGTTGATAACGGTCTTGTTTTCGACTATTTCAACGAATTATCAATTCAAAGCCTTTATAACGAGGGAATGGACAACCGCGACAAAAATGTCTACTACAAAAAATATTTTGTAAATGACGACGATTTACATTTTTTCACGAAACAAAACTTTGAAAAGGATAATCCGCGGTTAAAATTCTTTAACTTCTGTATGAAAAAAATCCCTTTTGCGGATTCAATTTGTTATGTTATCACCGATAATTTGCTGATGTTCACTGTAAAAGACAGCGAAAAATATTTGCCAGATTATTTCTCAAATGCTTACGAAGATGATTGGATAAATACGCACGTCAGCGGCACAAAAATAGTTTTTAACGATAGCATTGTTTGGCGGAATGTGATTGCTGATTCCAAAAATATGATTTTTATCGTTGTTGACCGTTTTAAAATCAAAGACAAAATTTATGGCATAGCGAATTTTAAATCAACGGTTTCAAAGAAATATCCGTTTAATGCCAATCATTGGAATATTACGAAAAAAGAAAATATTGCCAGATTGGGTGGACATTGTTTGTTTTTCGACCAATTCGCAAAACGTTTCATCAAGCAAAATACATTCGGAGAGCCGACGGTTCAGAATTTTAGCAAGAATTATTCAGATGGTCGTTGCGACAAAATAAAAATTGATAAAACTCCATTTTCTAAAACTTCGGGGCAGCAAAATATCTTTTATAATGCAGAAAAAAAAGCGGTTTTTGACACTGAAAATCAATATGTTTTCGACTTGGCGAAAGATACGGTAAAAGGTTTTGACGATTTGTTGAAAGGCAATGTTAATTTGTCGACTTCTAAAAAAATGAGTATTAAAATACCGTTTTTGACGAAACTATTATTTTCTGTTAACGACAAGATTTTTATTTGTGAATTTGACAAAACACAATATTTGCGTCCGAATTACGAAATCAAAGCCGACGAAACATTTTCGGTTTTGGTTGACGATGAATACAATATAAGAGGTCATGAAGACATCTGGTCGCCGAATCACAAGAAAAAACAGTTGTACAATTTTATTTGGCGGAATTTATATTTTCACAAAGATGATTTGTATGTTGTTGATAGGATGTTGTTTCAAGACAAGGGCATTGCAGCGGTTTACAAGTTGGAACGCGGCAAAGATTATCCGTGGAATTTCAGCGAAATTAAAAACTGCATAAACACGACGGAAGTTTTAGACGGTTTGGAATGGTTGTCAAGACGGTTTGTGTTGTCGAATAATTATTGGACGTTGGCTCAATAATTTGTTTATCAATGGACGGTGCTAACTTTAACCTTCCACCACTTCGATTTTTACGTCGTGTTTTGCCTTACGCTTACTCCAATTGATTCCAACGAGAATTATCTGTCGCGAAATGCCTTTCAACGCCGACGGATAATTTTTGTTTTTGATTTTTATTTATGAATAATTTGTCTTAAAATCTCAGCCGTTTCCTTGTTAGGTATTTTGGCATAACAAGTTTCTGAATCGAATGTCAATAATCCCAAAATTATCAACAATGCTAAAACACTGCGCCAGCATCGTATTTTACTAAGTGATTTTCGGAAAAACATAGGATCCACCGTAACGCTCTCACCATTAAGCATTTTGATGATTTTTTGCTGAACATTATCGCTGTCGATTTTTATATAATGTTCGATAGTGGTGTAGGCTGCGGATTTCGACCAATGACTGTTGTATTCCCCGTCTTCTGTGGCAAGCATCACGGAATTAGGATTGAACATCGATTTTTCACTTCCAAAAATATATCCGTCGTAAGCATGTTCCATCAATGCCATATCCATATTGTAACGTTCGCAGATTCTTTTTACCTCATCTTTGGTAAACCCGTAATACTTAGCGGTTTTAACAGGACGAACAATGCTAAACTCGTCAAAATTATTCAATGCCGATTGAGTTTCGGTTTTGATAATCGGCAAAATTCCGGTCATGTAAACCAACAGAAAAATTTTGTTGGCTGTGTTGACTTTAAACATCTCTCGTAAAAAATTTACGTATTTCACTTGCACAGCCTTGTCAACATCTCTTACTAATCTATCCCACTCGTCGATGATAAAAATAAAACGGTCACCGGTTTTGTCGTTGATTTCTTCGAGAGCCTTCATTAACGATTTTTTTTGCGTCAAAAAAGGATATGTCGATTTTAAGTCAGCGATTACATCAGCCTGAATATCGTCAACGATTGAAGGTTTGTCATTGGAAGCATCGCGATTTAAATCCAAATAAATCGTCGGATATTTGTTTAAATGCTTTTCATAATCGGGTGATTTGGTGATTTCCAGGCCTTTAAACAATTCTCTTGAATCGCATGAGCGGTCGTAATAAGCATAAATCATCTTTGCCGCAACGGATTTTCCAAATCGCCGCGGACGTGAAATGCACATAAAACTTTTTTCGGTATCAATTTTATCATTTAACACATTGATTAATCCCGATTTGTCAACGAAATTGCTGTTTTTTATGCGCTTAAAATCCGAATTTCCGTAATCTAAAAATCTGCTCATAACGTTTCAATTTTGATCCTTCGCAAAGGTAACAAAAGTTTTCCGCTTTTACAATTATTTTTTCTGTCCCTCTATCCTTGAGATTTTATCCTGACAAAAGAATAAGTAATTGAACTTCAAAAAAAATCCACCGCCCGAAAAAAATTGGGCGGTGGATTTTTTAGCTTAAAATATCACATTTTTACAGTGAGACTTTTTGTGTTTTTGTTCCCGTTTTAACGATATAAACTCCACTTTTGCTAACGTTGACTTCCGTTCTGTCTGACACTGGATTTATTGTTTTAACAATCCTTCCTGACATATCAACGATTACGATTTCTTTTGATGCGTTTTCTACGAAAATTGTATTTTCAAACGCCCATATTTTTATATTGGAATTAATAGCAATATCGTCTGTCGCAGTTTTTGGCGAAGTATTGATTGTAAAAGTCTTTTCAATTATTCCGCTGTAATTGCCAATACCTGTGATGATTGCTTTAGCTGTGCCAACGTTGGTATTATCGGCGTAAGTTACCAAATAATCAGTGCCTTTTACAAGCGTTTTTTCGCCGTCGGAAACGGTGATTTCGGGCTCAATAGCTGAGCCGGTATATACTTGTGCAGCGATGTCGGCAACATTACTTGCTACAAGTTCCTTGGCGTTGATAGTAAAAGTTATTTCTGCACTTTGGTAATACAAAGGATTTTCACCGGTGATGGTTATTGTGTAATCTCCGGCGTTGATGCAGCCGCCTTCGGGAAGTGTGATGGTATAATCTTCGTCTTCTATAAGTGTTTTTTCGCCGTCTTTTACTACGGGCGTGAGTGTTGAGCCTGAGTAGGTTTGAGCAGCGATTGTTATGTCTTTATCGGACATAAGTTTTACATCACCAACAAAGGTTGCGTTAATGAAGTTGAACTTTTCTTCATATTTATCAAGGTAGTCTGCAAATACGTCGCAATTAGTTCCTTTTTGGGGATCTTTAATAAATTCATTATAATCATATTCCCATGTAAGATTATCGGGGTTAGCGTATAGGCATACATTTTCGAGACTTGTGCAATTATAGAACGCACAACTTTCGATAGTTGTTACGCTATTGGGGATTGTTACGGAGGTGAGGCTTGTGCATCCATAGAACGCACCATCTTCGATAGCTGTTACGCTATTGGGAATTGTAACGGAGGTGAGGCTTTTGTATCCAGAGAACGCATACTTTCCGATAATTGTTACGCTATTTGGGATTGTTACTTCGCCACCTTTGCCTATGAATCCTATTAGCTTAGTCTTCGTATCATCTTCGTAGATGAAATCGCCGTCTACTATCCCCTCTTCGGTATATGCGCCCCAAAGGTTATCGTCAATTAATAAACTATAGTTAATGATCCTTTTAACATGATAGAACGCCTCTTCTCCGATGGATGTTACGCTATTAGGGATTATTACGGAGAGGACATTGCAATAATAGAACGCCTCTTCTCCGATAGATGTTACGTTATTGGGTATTGTTACGGAGGTGAGGCTTATGCATTTATAGAACGCACTACTTCCGATAGATGTTACACTATTTGGGATTGTTACGGAGGCGAGGCTTATGCAATTAATGAATGTATATCCTTCGATAGATGTTACGTTATTGGGAATTGTTATTGAGGCGAGGCTTTCGCAACAAGCGAACGCACCCTCTCCGATAGCTGTTACGCTATTTGGGATTGTAACGGATGTGAGGCTTGTGCAATAATAGAACGCACTACTTCCGATAGATGTTACGCTATTGGGGATTGTTATAGTGGTGAGGTTTTCGCATCCATGGAATGCATGTTCTCCGATACTCGTAATACCTTCATTGATAACAACATTTTTAATGTTTGCTTTTATATTTTTCCAAGGTATAGAGCTGGAAGAATAATCATCCATCTCGCCTGTTCCGCTGATGGTTAGGGTTTGAGTCTGGGAATTGTAAGTCCATGTTGCATTTTCGCCACAAGTGCCGGAGTTTTGTGCAAAAGCTGAGTTGGCGGCAAAAATAATCACGGCAATAAAGACAAAAAAACGCGCTAACCGGCAAAATCCCCCTCTCTCTCTCTATATATATATAGGGCTATTTTGGGGGATTGATAATGTTTTTTTCATTGTATATTAGAATTTATTATGTGATTTATAATTTAGAAATTTCTTCTTTGGTTAAGCCGGTATTTTGGGCGATAAAATCCACATCAAGTCCTGAGGCTTTGAGATTTTTAGCGATTTCAAGAGACTTTTGTTTTTCTCCTTCTTCGCGGCCTTGTGTAAGACCTTGTGCAAGACCTTGAGCGAGACCGAGTCGTATGCCCTCGTTTCTGGCGCTGGATTCTATGCTGTTGAAATCACGCAAATTTTTTAGACTTTCCTCGTAAGCAGAATGTTCTTCGGGTGTGTATTTGGCGATTTCAGCTTGTTCAAATACCTTTTTGAATATTCTTTCTTGCAACTCTTTAGGACGCTCCATAAGGCGCGAAAGATTTTGCAAAACAAACATCCATTTGTCGTAAAACGATTCACATTGTTCAATCGTTTTTTTGAATTTTGGCATTTCAAGATAAATGAAAGCCAGTTTTTTATAAAAAATTTTGTTGTCGTTGTTGGTGTCGGTCAACATTACATCATGTCGGAATTCGTCGGCAGATTCTTCCATCACAACACCGTCGCCATTGCTTACAACAGCATCGTCTTTAAACACAAAATTCAAGATTCCGATAGTGTAAAGCGGTTGAAGTTCGTAGTTCCATCTCTCATCTACGGTGTCTTTTTTTGCCATGTCGCGGATTGGAAACGATGCGTAAAAAATACTTCTGTCCTTAAAAAATTGTTGAAAAGCATTCTGCATTTCAACGATAAATTTTGCGCCGCTTTTGGTCTGACAATAGACATCGTAAACAGCCTTGCGGTCTGCCTTTGAACGTCCCAACTGTTCGGAGTTAAGGTATTTTACATCAGTAATTTCGTCCAAAACTATTTTTTGGGATTTACTGAATAGGGCGTTAAGAAAACTAATCAGCAGGTCTTTGTTGAGTTCTGTGCCGAAAAGTTTTTTAAAACCAAAATCCGTATATGGGTTTATGTAACGGGCTTCTGCCATGATTTTTATGCAATTTTTCTGCAAATATAAATGTTTTTTATTATGTATTAAACTTTTGCAAATGTTTTTCTACTGATTAAAATCAATAAAAATTAGCGAAATTTTGTTAATACACTGAAAATCAGTGCGTTTAAATAACAAAAACATTATACTGCCGTACAAAAATACAAAAAATTTCAAAGAAATATCAAAATTTTTTTGTCGAAAAACTTTACGGCTCCACCACTTCGATTTTAACGTCGTGTTTTGCTTTACGCTTACTCCAATTGATTCCAACGAGAATTATCTGTCGCGAAATGCCTTGCAACGCCGACGGATAATTTTTGTTTTTGATTTGGTCTATTGCGCCTTGTGCTGATTTGTTGTGTTTGAGTTCAACCACAATCGCCGGACGTGTTGAATTGTGAAGCGGAACGAAAACCATATCAGCAAAACCTTTTCCAGCGGGTTGTTCGCGGTAAATCTTGTAGTAACGTTTTGCGGCATAATACGCAATAGTTATCGCACACGCCATCGAATTTTCGTCTTTGTATCTGATGATTGACGACGATTCAAAACGGTACTTGTCGAAAGCCTCTGAAATATAATCCGCATCCATGGCTATTGTTCTGTTAATCAGCGTTAAAGAATCAGTCAGAGCAGCAGAAACCTCACCCCACCCGGCACGCCCGATTGAAAGACGGAACTCTCCGGCAACTTCGGTATTCGGTATTCTAACAGTACAATCTTCGGGGTTGTAAGACAAATAGCCGAGATGTGCCAAAAGCGTTAAAACATCGTCTGAATTGTCAATGTTTTTCATATCGTTGCGAAAACTTGTAACCTCTACCGTAACACTTTCACCGTTAAGCATTTTGATGATTTTTTGTTGCACATTATCGTGATCGACTTCGATGTAATGTTCTATCGTTGTGTAGGCTGCGGATTTCGACCAATGACTATTATAGTTGCGTTTTTCTACAGCAAGCATTACCGAATTTGGATTAAACATCGATTTTTCACTACCGAAAATATATCCGTCGTAAGCGTGTTCCATAAGGGGGAAATCCATTTGGAATTTTTCGCATATTTGTTTAACTTCATTTTCGGTAAA
>JAFYDK010000118.1 GCA_017544805.1 Bacteroidales bacterium
TACTTTGTCGTAAAATCTAAACACACTACAGTAAAACAGTCTTAATCCTTGTTCTAATGGAATATGCTCTCTGACAGCAACTTTTAAAACTGTCAGAGCGTCAGAGAGTTAGGACTCTATTTTAACAGAATTTTAAAAGATTTTAAGAAATTTTAAGACAAATTTATTACAGTAAACTTTACTTTTAATGTAAAGTATCGCTACCATTTTTAGAACGTATTTTTCAAAACCTTAAAAATGTAAAAAATCATTAAAAAGCACGCGTAGGTTGTGCTACGCCTTTTTCAAACCCATACTTCTTTAATTTTATCTAAGACTTTTCAAATATCCTATTTTTTTCAGTATGTCAAAGAGCATGACAAACTTTCAATTACAAAAATAAAAAATGATTTTTCCCTAACCAAATTTTTTGAAGTTTTTTTCAAAAAAAAATCATAAAAACACTGCTTCTTTAAAACTTTTTCTCAACGAATTAAACAAATTTATCGAACAGTTTTCTGCGTGTTTTTACATTTCTCTCTATTAAATAAGTGAAGAATTTTATTCCGTTAGGCATAAGGCGAACACGGATGTTCGCCCATACAAACTATTGAAACACAATATAAATTTATGTTTATCCCTACCTCACAAAATTCATCATCTGCCACTTTTCCCTTTCGGGTAGTTTGGCGGTGCCGGTGGCAAATTGTTTGAGCATATATGCCATATTGTCGGCAAGGGTGCGCATTGTTTGAAGTCCTTCTGTATCTTGCGAGACTTCACCTTCGGCAGCTCCGTAGCCAATGTTCCAATATTGCGATGTAACTATCGGCATATTAAGCATTTGAAACGGCATTTGCAAAGCTTGAAACGCTGCTGTTGCTCCTCCCCTACGGCATACTGCAACTGCGGCGGCTAGTTTGCCCTGCATATTAGCTCCTCCGGCGTAGCACATACGTTGAAGCACCGAGAGAACCTGTCCGGCGGGCTGTCCATAATACACCGGCGAACCCACTACCACGGCATTGCACTCGCTCATTTTTGCAATAATCTCGTTGCAAACGTCATCGTCAAAAACGCATTTTCCTAAATTTTTAGCATGACACTGACCGCACGCAACACAGCCCCTAACAGGACGATTTCCGACACTAACAATTTCACTTTCAATAGAATGTTTTTTCAGTTGTTCGGAAATCTCGCTCAGCAAAGTGAAAGTGTTACCTTTTCGCCTTGCACTACCGTTAATTAACAGCACTTTAAGGTTATGAACATTAATTCCGGCAGCCTCAGCACACGAAGCAAGAGCACTTGTGCTAACAGTAGCCACCGCTGCTGTTGCCGCTACTGCACCCATACGCTTAATAGCGTCGCGGCGGGTGATGTTTTCATTATTATCCATGATTTGATTGTTAATTTAATTTTTTGTGCAAGATAATAAAAATCAGGATTCCTTTAATAAAGCAAATCCTTTTTTTGGGAAAATTTTCACCCAAAAAGCAAACTGCTATCTTTGAGCGCGTCGCTGTTCTTGTTTTTTGCTTCAACCTATCTCAAGAAAAATCTTTCTTTTAGGTAAAAAAAAAACTGAAAAATCTTTTTAACTTTGCGCTGAATTTTAAAAAAAAGGAAATTTAATATGGAAGTTTGTTTAATAGTTGCCGTTGACGAAAAAAATGCAATCGGCAAAGATAACCGTTTGTTGTGTCGTCTTTCGGGCGATATGAAAAATTTCAAAGAACTGACCACCGGATACCCTGTCATAATGGGCAGAAAAACCTTTGACTCACTCCCAAAAGGTGCATTGCCGAACCGCGTAAATATAGTTTTAACACGGGACGAAGAAAAAATTTTTGAAAACGCCATTTCATGCAATAGTGTTGAAGAGGTTATGAATCTCAGAGTCATAAAAAACTGCGAAAAATGTTTCGTTATCGGTGGACAAGAAATTTATAAACATTTTTTTGACATTGCTGACAAAATCTATTTAACGAGCATACGCCACACTTTTGAAGACGCCGACGCTTTTTTCCCAGAAATTGACATCGACTATTGGCGCATAAATTCTGTTTCTGACGAGTTCAAAGCCGATGAGAAAAACGAATATCCGTATTTTTTGCCGTTTATGAAAGACTTCAGAAAAAAAGGTAAAAAAAAATTAATAAAAAAATTTTTCACTGCTATTTTTTTTTGTTACCTTTGCACCCGATAATTAAAGAAAAAATTAATAATAGTAAAGATCATGTATTTAGACGCTGAAAAGAAATTAGAAATTTTCGGAACCTACGGAAAGTCTAATAAAGACACCGGCTCCGTTGAAAGCCAAGTTGCCTTATTTTCCTACCGTATTCAGCACTTAACCGAACACTTGAAAAAAAATATTCATGATTTCGGTACAAAAAGAGCATTAACAAGATTGGTAGGTAAAAGACGTTCTCTTCTTGATTATCTCAAAGACAGAGACATCGAAAGATATAGAGCATTAATCAAGGCTTTGAACTTGAGAAAGTAATAAGATTTTCAAAAAAAAGTCTTAAGGAAAGGCTGCATAGGCGGTCTTTCCTTTTTTCGATTTATGTTTTTCTCGTGAATTTTTTTATCCTAATCCTTTAACAGGGATTCTAATTTTATATAAAGTCAATGAACATAATAACCAAAGAAATAGATCTTGGCGATGGTCGTAAAATCACAATCGAGACTGGAAAAGTAGCAAAACAAGCTGACGGCTCGGTTATCCTCCGTCAAGGTAATACGGTATTATTAGCAACCGTATGTTCAGCAAAAGAATCAAACCCCGAAGCGGATTTCATGCCGCTGACTGTTGAATATCAAGAAAAATATTATGCAAACGGAAGATTTCCGGGCGGTTTCTTAAAACGTGAAGGCAAAGCCTCTGATTATGAAATTCTTACAGCCCGTCTTATCGACCGCGCTTTGCGCCCCTTATTTCCGAAAGATTATCACTCTGAAACTTTTGTAAACGTATATCTTCTTTCAGCAGACAAAGAGACAATGCCCGATGCATACGCCGGACTTGCCGCTTCTTGTGCTTTAAGCGTTTCTGACGTGCCGATTCAAGAACCGATTGCAGAGGTTAGAGTTGCAAGAGTTGACGGAAAAATCGTTATCAACCCGACTTTTGAACAAACTGCAAAGGCTGACATCGAAATGGTTGTCGGTGCAACTTTTGATAATATCCTTATGGTTGAAGGCGAAATGAACGAGGTTTCAGAAGCCGAAATGTTGGAGGCTATCAAAGCCGCTCACGAGGCTATCAAACCTATGTGTCAGATTCAGAAAGAGATGGCTCAGGAAAAAGGCGTTGTAAAACGTGAATACGAACCCGAAATTTCTGATCCTGAACTTCAACAAAAAATCAAAACAGAACTTTATCAGAAAATTTACGATACTGCAAAACTCGGACTTGGTAAACAAGAAAGAGCAGAGGCTTTTGACAAAATCGAACAAGATTTTATCGAATCCTTGGGCTTAACCGAAGAAGAATTGGAAGAAAAACAACTTCTTATCGACCGTTATTTCCATGACGAACTCCGCACTGCTGTCCGCCGCTTAATTCTTGACGAAGGCAAACGTTTGGATTCTCGTAAAACTGATGAAATTCGTCCGATTTGGTGCGAGGCTGACGTTTTACCGTCTGTTCACGGTTCGGCAATCTTTACCCGTGGTGAAACTCAATCACTTGCAACTTGTACTCTCGGAACAAAACTCGATGAGCAAATCATTGACAATGTTTTGGAAACAGGTCGCAACAATTTCCTTCTTCACTACAACTTCCCCGCATTTGCAACGGGCGAGGCAAAAGCCGCAAGAGGCGTTTCAAGACGTGAAGTAGGACACGGCAATCTGGCTCACAGAGCATTGAAAAAAGTTCTTCCGTCAATCGAAGAAAATCCCTATACAATCCGCGTTGTATCTGACATTTTAGAGTCTAACGGTTCGTCTTCAATGGCGAGCGTTTGCGGCGGTTGTTTGGCTTTGATGGATGCCGGTGTTAAAATCAAACGTCCCGTTTCAGGTATTGCAATGGGTCTTATAACCGACACTGAATCAGATAAATACGCTGTTCTTTCGGATATTCTCGGCGACGAAGACCACTTAGGCGATATGGACTTTAAAGTAGCCGGAACGCCCGAAGGAATCACGGCTTGTCAGATGGATATTAAAGTTGACGGTTTAAGTTACGAAATTCTTGCAAAAGCACTTCAACAGGCAAAAGAAGGTCGCGCACACATTTTGAATATTATGTTGCAGACCATCGACAAACCGAGAGAAGATTACAAACCGTTTGTTCCGAGAATGGAGAAATTCACGATTGCGAAAGATTACATCGGCGCAGTTATCGGACCCGGCGGCAAGATTATTCAAGAAATTCAAGCGCAGACCAATTCAGTTATTACCATTGACGAGGTTGACGGCGTAGGAATCGTTTCTATTTCAGCTGTTAACAAGGAAGATATGGACGCAGCAGTTGCAAAAGTAAAAGCAATAGTTGCAGAGCCTGAAATCGGCGAAGTTTACAAAGGTACGGTTAAATCTATCGTAGAATTCGGTGCATTTGTTGAAATTCTCCCCGGCAAAGAAGGACTTCTTCACGTTTCAGAAATCGACTGGAAACGCATTGAAAACGTCAGCGAAGTTTTGAAAGAAGGCGATGAAATCGACGTTAAACTTCTTGACATTGACAAAAAGACCGGCAAATTGAAACTTTCACACAAAGTTTTAATTCCCAAACCCGAAGGCTACGTTGAAAGACCCGCACGTCCGCAAGGCGAAAGACCTTTTAGTCCGCGTCCTAACAACGGCGGTTTTGGCAGAGGCCCAAGAAACGACAGAGGACAAGGCGGCAACAACAATGGTAATTTCCGTCCGAAAAGAGAATTTTAATAAAATTTTATTCGTATAATAACTACTAACGGATTGTTTTTTAAAAAAAACAATCCGTTTTTTTTGTATTTTTTTTATGGAATTTTGAAACCTTTTTATCTTATTAACGTATAACAAAATAAATTAACAAACCTACTAAATACACAAACTTATGGTAGCAACGATTTTAAGCTTCGCAGTTTTAACGATTTTCTGCTTGTCAGGAATCTCTATTTCAAATCTTGATAAGGAAAAAAACGACGAAATTTATAAAATTAATTAACGAGATAAGCCGCCTTAAAAATTTTAAGTGCGGCTTTTTTTATTAAAAAATTTATATTCTTTGCGTTTTTTTTTGTACTTTTGCAAGGTTAAAACAAAAATAAATGCAGTTCAAGGATATACAAGGAAACTCACACGTTAAGGATTTGCTTATACATTCCGTTAAGGAAAACCGTATAAGCCATGCGCAGTTGTTTCTCGGTCCGCAAGGGTGCGGTAAACTTTCTACCGCAATAGCCTACGCTCAGTATATTTCGTGCCCGAACCGCACTGAAACCGACAGTTGCGGCACGTGTCCTTCCTGCATTAAATTTCAAAAACTAATACACCCCGACTTACATTTTGTATACCCGGTTGTAACGGGAGGAAGCAACAAAAAGCCCGTTTCTGACGATTTTTTGCCTCAATTCAGACAATTTGCCTTGAAAAGTATTTTCCACCGAGTAGAGGATTGGTACGACGAAATAGGCAGCGAAAACGCTCAAGGAGCAATTTTTGCGCAAGAGAGTCAGGAAATTATCCGCAAACTCAACCTCAAAACTTTTGAAGGTGAGTACAAAGTGATGATTATCTGGATGGCGGAAAAAATGAACGAAACCGCAGCAAACAAACTTCTCAAAATGATAGAAGAGCCGCCGGAAAAAACACTTTTCGTACTTGTTGCCGAAAACGAAGAACAGATTTTAACGACAATCCGTTCAAGAGTTCAACTCGTAAAGTTTTCAAAACTTTCAACGCAAGAGACACAAAAGGCCCTGAAACAGGAATTTCCACAAGCTGACGATACTAAAATAAACGATGCGTCAATTCTCGGAGCGGGAAACTTTACAGAGGCTGCCGACATCTTAAAGCAATTTATAAGCGGAGGTAACGAAAACCCTGATTTTGAATTATTTACAACATTAATGCGTGAAAGTTTTTCATCGCATTACGACAAAATAATAAGTCTTTCGGATTCTTTGGCAAAACTCGGAAGGGAAAAACAAAAACGCTTTTTCGATTATTGTCAGAGAATGATTCGCGAGTGTTTTATGCTCAGCAGCATTTCAAGCGAACTTGTGAGAATGACTCCGGCTGAAAGGCAATTTGCCGATAAATTTTCACCGTTTATTCATCAGGCAAATATTGCTAATTTAACGGAACTTTTTTCAGAGGCCGGCAGAAACATTGAAAGAAACGCTTACGGAAAACTTGTTTTCACAGATTTAGCACTGAAAATTTCGGTGCAGTTACATATAAAAAGAAATTAACAATTGCATACAATTGACAATTATAAAAAATGGAAGAATTAGACGATTATACAAATATTCAACGCGGTTGCCACGGTATCAAAATCACTTCAAAAGAGATTAATACCGAAGGCTGTGCAGTTTGTTTAAACACTGACAGTTGCAACAAGCTCAACGCAACCGACTGGTTGAAAGACATTCCTGAGGTAGCAAGTTCTTACACGGACGTTGTTGAAGTAAGGTTCAAAAATACGAGAAAAGGTTTTTACAGAAACGTTAACAATTTGGATTTGCAGGTCGGCGATTTTGTTGCCGTAGAAGCCTCACCAGGACACGACATCGGCGTTGTATCAATAAAAGGTCCGATGATAAAATTTCAGCTTAAAAAAGCGCATTTAGATTATAATCAGGAGTTTAAGAAGATTTACCGCAAAGCCAAGACAAGCGACATCGAGAAATGGAAGCAATTTGTTGCAAAAGAAGACGAAGTGATGTTGCGTTCCCGTCAGATAGCCGAAGGTCTGAAACTTAATATGAAAATCGGCGATGTGGAATTTCAAGGCGACGGTACCAAAGCGATTTTTTATTACATCGCTGACGAAAGAGTAGATTTCCGCGAATTGATAAAAATCATGGCGGAAGAGTTCAAAATCCGTATCGAAATGAAACAAATCGGAGCACGTCAAGAGGCGGGCAGAATAGGCGGAATCGGACATTGCGGACGAGAACTCTGCTGCACAACTTGGATTACGAATTTTGTTTCGGTTTCAACAAATTCTGCACGTCATCAAGAGTTATCGCTTAATCCTCAGAAACTTGCCGGTCAGTGCGGAAAATTAAAATGTTGTCTTAACTACGAACTTGATGCTTACATCGACGCTCAAAAAGATTTTCCGAATGTTCGTCAGCCGCTTGAGACAATGGATGGCACGGCTTATCACCAAAAAACGGATATTTTCAAACGTGTGATGTGGTATAGTTACGACCAAAACTCTTCGGCTAACATTACCGTTGTTCCTATTGAAAGGGTCAAGGAAATTATTGAGATGAACAAAGCCGGCAAAAAGCCTGATACATTGTTGATTAACGACAAAAACAGCGAACAGGAACAACCGCAGAGCGCAAAAGAAACTACTGACGATTTTACTGACGGAGGCGGCACTGACAGCATTACCCGTTTTGACA
>JAFYDK010000119.1 GCA_017544805.1 Bacteroidales bacterium
TTTGCCGGCTGCACTCGGACTCAAAAACGGTGATGCAAAAATCATCAAAAACGCAGGCGGACTTGTAATTTCGCCTTTCGACAGTGCCATGCGTAGCCTTCTTGTGGCAGTTTACGAACTCGGTGTTACTGAAATTATGGTTGTTGCTCATAGTCATTGCGGAGCGTGCCACATGAGTTTCAAAGAGTTTGAACTTCATATGGTGGAGCGTGGTATCGACCCAAAAATTTTTGACACGATTTCACGCTGTGGAATCGACCTCGACCACTGGCTTGAAGGTTTTCACGACACGGAAGAATCGGTTCGCAAAACTGTTGATACAATTACTAATCACCCGCTAATGGCAAAAGATGTTGTTGTCAGAGGTTTTATAATTGACAGCGTTACAGGTGAACTAACAGAGGTGAAATAAGCAGAACCAAGAAATTCTCATAAAATGGAACGGATTAAAATTTGAGGTTCAACAATAATTTTTTATTCACTCAAAATAAAAATTGATACAAATGTTTGATGATATTGACTTTACAGAACAAGTTTTGCCGCGTTTGCTTGTAGCCGTGGTGATTATTCCGGCATTTATTTTGGGATGGTGGTTTCTTAAAATGTTTGATGAACCCTCTCCTCAAGAAATTTGGCAACAAAGAGTAGATTCTTTAACGGTAATCTCCTCCGATAGTGAAATTATGTCGGCTCTTAATGGTGAGCCACGCCCTTACCTTATCAAAAACTATAAATTCAATTACGGCTCTACAATCAAAGATACAATTTTCGACCTCTTGAGTGGCGAATATATGGCTATTGATATTCACCATCAAATATTAACGACAAGGGGACACGGCAAAAACAAAGTGGAAACAACAGAAGATCATCCGTTATTTTCTGTTGTGGGAAAGTTTGCTTTTAACGACACAATCGAAATCAAAAACGCTGATTCTCTGAATTTTGCATTTTCGTCGAAAAAATATTGGGAAAATCTCACGCCTGAAAATGTCAATCCTAAAAAACTCGGTCATGTTCAGCACAATATGTATTATTATCCACAATGGACGATGAATTTGGACAGTATTGAGAATATTATCAAAGAACTTCCCGAACGTTTCCATGTAAGAACGCAACAAACTTTGAAACAATTAGGTCAATATAGAAAAGAATTTGAATCAAGTTTTACGCTGACTTTTATGCAAAAAGATGACAATGCAACGTTTGCTGCAATTCTTGGCGATGGCGTGGCTGATTTCAATGTTTTTGACGACGGCAACAATTTTATGCTTGTAGACTGTGATAATATTTCACAAAGTTCCAGCCACGAATCCCATTTCAAATTAGGTCTTATTATCGGCATGATAATCTTCGGAATAGGAGCATTATGCGTGATAATTTTTGCACCGCAACTTTTTAATAGGGATTAGAGATTTTTTTTTAACGAATTAAATCACTTGCGAAAGTTTAATTATAAATTTTAGAAGGCAAAGGTAATAAAAAGTTGTGAAAAATCGCTGTTACTTTTTTAACAACGAATTATGTATTTACTTTTTTTACCACGGAAAGCACGTAATTAATATTAAAAATGATTTTTTTTTGTTTTTTCCTTATCTTTTTTTACCTTACCGCCGTCAAAATAATTGGAATAATTATTGCACAAAAAATTCAATACACTTAAAATCTTTTAATTAACAAGCACTATAATTATATGAAAAAAAGCAGCGGTAAAACACTGAAACTGCGCATGATAATTACATTAATGGCAGTTTTGCTTCCGATTGGCTCTGTCGGAATATACAGCGTTTACAAAGTAAAAGTTGTAAGTCAAAAA